>JBIOTM010000112.1:0-3672 GCA_044865955.1 Actinomycetota bacterium
CCCCCCCCCCCCCCCCCCCTCCTCGCCGACGACGACGTCGACGTGGTCCACAACTGCACGCCGAACCACGTCCACCACGACATCACCGCGGCGGCGCTCGCGGCAGGCAAGCACGTGCTGTCGGAGAAGCCGCTCGCGTTCGACCCGGAGCAGGCGGACGACCTGGCGGAGCGGGCGCGAACGGCCGAGGTCGTCACCGGCGTCTGCTTCAACTACCGCCACTTCCCGCTGATCCAGCACCTCCGGGCGATGATCCGGGGGGGCGGCGGCGGGCCGATCCACCTGGTCCACGGCGCGTACCTGCAGGATTGGCTGCTCTTCGACGACGACTGGAACTGGCGGCTGGAGGCCGATCAGGGCGGCCCCGCCCGTGCCGTCGGCGACATCGGCTCGCACTGGATCGACCTCGCGCAGCACGTCACGGGGGACGAGGTGGTCGCCGTGTGCGCCCAGCTCGCGCGGGTGCACGCCGAGCGGTGGCGTCCCGGCGAGGTCCGGACCTTCGAGCACGACGCCGGCCCCGAGCGAACGCGTGTCCCGGTCGGCACCGAGGACGCGGCGACCATCCTGCTGCGCCTCCGGAGCGGCGCGACGGGCGCGTGCACGGTCTCCCAGGTGAGCGCCGGGAAGAAGAACGAGCTCACGATCGAGGTCGATGCCGCCCGGGAGAGCTACTCCTGGAACCAGGAGGACCCCAACGTCCTGTTGGTGGGGCGACGCGACGCCCCCAACGAACGGGTTCTCCGCGACCCCTCGCTGGTCGCGCGGGAAGCCGCCCCGCTCGTCCACTACCCGGGCGGGCACCAGGAGGGATGGCCCGACGCGCTGCGGAACCTCCTCGAGGACTTCTACGCGGCCGTCCGCGCCCGCCGGGACGGTGCCGCCGCGTCGCCGACCTTCGCCTCCTTCGACGAGGCGGCTCAGGTGACCCGCGTGGTCGATGCGATCGTGCGGAGCGATCGCGAGGGCCGTTGGGTCGACGTGCGATCGGAGGTGACGGCGTGAAGCTCGGCGTGTTCACGGTGCTGTATCGGGACCGGCCGGTCGAGGAGGCGCTCGATCGGTTCGCGGAGATGGGCCTCGAGGCGGTCGAGATCGGGACCGGCAACTATCCCGGCGACGCGCACTGCAAGCCGGACGAGCTGCTCGCCGACGGGGCGAAGGCGCGGGCGTTCCGGAAGGCCGTTGAGGATCGGGGTCTCACGATCAGCGGACTCAGTCAGCACGGGAACCCGCTGCATCCCGACCCCGACTTCCGGGAGCGCGACCGCGCCGTCTGGGACTCGACGGTGCGACTGGCCGAGCTCCTCGAGGTTCCGGTCGTGATGGCGTTCTCCGGATGCCCGGGTGACCACGAAGGTGCGCGCTACCCGAACTGGGTCACGTGCCCCTGGCCGGAGGACTTCCTGAAGATCCTCGAGTGGCAGTGGAACGACGTCGTGATCCCGTACTGGCGCGAGGCGGCCGCGTTCGCCCGATCCCACGGCATCTCGAAGATCGGCTTCGAGATGCATCCCGGGTTCGTCGTCTACAACCCCGAGACCCTGCTTCGGCTCCGCGAGGCCGTTGGGCCGGAGATCGGCGCGAACCTCGACCCCAGCCACCTCTTCTGGCAGGGGATCGAGGCGGTCGAGGCGATCAAGGTCCTCGGCGCCGCGGACGCGATCTTCCACGTCCACGCGAAGGACACGTACATCGACGAGGGCAACGTCCGCCGGAACGGGATCCTCGACACGAAGCACTACCGAGAGGTCCGCGACCGCGCCTGGACGTTCCGGACGGTCGGCTACGGCATGGGGGAGAAGGTGTGGCGCGACATCGTGAGCGCGTTGCGGGCGGTGGGGTACGACTACGTCATCAGCATCGAGCACGAGGATCTGCTCCTGTCGATCGAGGAAGGCCTGCGGCGAGGGATCGACGTGCTCTCCTCGATCATCCCGAAGGAGCCAAAGACCGAGATCTGGTGGGCGTAGAGGGGCGGCGATGGCGGATGTCGGCTTCGACGGCGTCACGAAGGTGTTCCGCGACGGCACGGTCGCCCTCGACGGGATCGACCTGACCGTCCCCGACGGGTCGCTGTTCGTGTTCGTCGGACCGTCGGGCTGCGGGAAGACGACGCTGCTCCGGCTCGTGGCGGGGTTGGAGGAGCCCTCCGAGGGCCGGGTCCTGATCGGCGGGGAGGACGTCACGGAACGGTCCCCGCGCGACCGGGACATCGCGATGATCTTCCAGAACTACGCGCTGTACCCGCACATGACCGCCTTCGAGAACATCGCGTTCGGCCTCCGGTCACGGCGCGTCGGCAAGGACGAGGTCGACCGGCGGGTGCGCCGAACGGCCTCGCTCCTCGGGCTGGACGGGGTCCTCATGAAGCGGCCGCGGAGCATGTCCGGGGGGCAGAGGCAGCGGGTCGCGCTGGGACGGGCGATCGTGCGCGAGCCGCAAGCCTTCCTGATGGACGAGCCGCTCTCCGACATCGACGCGAAGCTGCGGGACCAGATGCGTGGCGAGATCGCGCGTCTCCAGCGCACCCTGGGGGTGACCACGCTGTACGTGACGCACGATCAGGTGGAGGCGATGACGATGGGCGACTTGGTCGCCGTCATGGAGGACGGACTCGTTCGCCAGGTGGGGACGCCGCACGAGATCTATGACCGGCCGGTCGACCTCTTCGTTGCGGCTTTCGTGGGAGCGCCGCCGATGAACCTGGCGGAAGCCACGATCGAAGGCGGTGACGGCGGTCCGGGGCTCCGGTTGGGCAGCCGCCGCCTCTCGCTGGACCGTCCGCCGGAAGGCATCCCCGCCGGGCGGCAAGTCGTGTTCGGGATCCGGCCGGAGCACCTTCGGCCGGCGCGCCGGACGGACGACCGTCGGAACGTCATCCGCGTGTCGGTGGAGCGGCGCGAGCACGTCGGATCCGCGACGTTCCTCCGGTTCGGGGTCGACGCCCCGCTGCTGATGGATCGCGATCCACGGGAGGCCGTCGTGGCCGACATGGGGTCGTGGCCGGCGGAACGGTCGAACACGTTCGTGGCCAAGGTCGATGCCGAGGTGGACGTGGACGAGGGATCCGACGTGGACCTCTTCGTCGACGTCCGCCGCGCCCACCTGTTCGACCCCGCCACGGAGCTTGCGCTCCGCTGAGTCAAGACGAGGTCGATCCCACCCGCGCGACGGGGTTCGCCAGGACGCCCAGGCCCTCGATCGCGATCCGCACCTCGTCCCCCGGGAGCAGCGTGAACGGCTGGTCGGGGACGATGCCGGTGCCCGTCAGCAGGACGGCGCCGGCCGGGAGGGCGAGCGCGCGCCCGAGGTAGGACGCGAGGTCCCCGAACGTCCGGGCCATCGCGGTCGTGCTGGTCGTGTCATCGAAGATCGGGTCGCCGTCACGGACGATCGTCAGCCGGATCTGGAAGGGCGGTCCGACCTCCGAGGTGGGGACGATCGCGGGACCGACGGCGCAGGAGCCGTCGTAGGTCTTCGCCTGCGGCAGGTAGAGGGTGTTCTCGCCCTCGATGCTCCGGGAGGAGACGTCGTTCCCGATCGTGTAGCCGGCGACGCGCATGGAGGCGTCGAGGACGAGCGCGAGCTCCGGCTCCGGGACGTCCCAGGTGGAGTCCCGGCGCACGCGCAGCGCCGCGCCGGGCGGGGGTACCCGGTAGGCCGGCATCT
>JBIOTM010000113.1:0-6291 GCA_044865955.1 Actinomycetota bacterium
GGCGACTACACACGCATGCAGAAGAAAGAGTCGCTCCGGGTGACGCTGCCCTAGCCGCGGCCGGGCTCTTCGCGCTCACCGTGCTCGGGATCTGGGGTTCCTGTGAGCCCGAAGGACCACATCGCGATTCGCTGATCTCGCTCCGCGTAGACGTCGTTGGGATCGTGGACACGAACATGGATGACTGGGATGTTCTGCAACTCCGTCCGTCCCTTCCCAGGCACCTCGCAAAGGGTCGCGCTGCGGCACCCTTGCCCGATGCCTCGCGACGGAACCGACGAGGGGGCGTGAGTTTCTGCCTATTCGATTCTCACGCGCACCCACGCCGTCCCTTGCGCCCGTGCACGGATTTCATTTCGACCTCCGCTGCTTCCGCTTCGACGCCATCAACGACGGACGGCTTGCCGGCGACGATCCCGACGATGTCATGCGCTCTGCCTCAGCGACGAGCGCATCGGCGATTTCGTCGTAGACGGCATCCGGGAACGTCGGTCGCTCACTTCGATGGTTGAAGCGCACCTCGATGCTTCGCACTGGCCCCCGTCCCCTCGTTCTCCTCGCCCCGTTCCTGCGACGAATCCGCGTCCGCCGCGGATTGCTCCGCCTCGCCGCCCTCGCTCGGCTGGCCGTCACAGGAGTCTCCCGCGCCACGGTTGGCCGCCAGAATCACGGCTAAGGTCTCCGCCGCCTCTCGGTCGGCGCCCGGAACGGAGTGCGCGTAGACATTCAACGTGGTGGAGGCCCGAGCGTGGCTGAGACGCTGGGACACCGTGGCGATTGGAACCCCGGCGGCGAGCATCTCGGTGGCCATGAAGTGGCGAAGGTCGTGCAGCCGGAAATGCGGAAGGCCGGCGGCATGCCTCGCGGCGCTGAACCGCTTGGTTAGCCAGTTCGGGAGCCAGGGCTTCGCGCCGTCCGGACGAGAGCTGAACACGAACGCGCCAGCGGTCAGCTCCGCCCCGACATCGCGAGCCCTGGCTCGGGCGCGGTGCGCCATCAGCACGTCGAGCGTCTCGGCGTCGAGCTCGACCCGGTACGTGCGGTGGGTCTTGGTGGAGCGGAGCTCGGGACCGCTGGGTCCTTCGACCAGGGCCCGCGTGAACGCGATCGCGGCGCGCTCCTTGTCGACGTCCCCCCACCGAAGGGCGAGCAGTTGGCTCCGGCGGGCCCCGGTGGAGACCGCGAGCCTCAGGTAGCAGAAGAGCGGTGGATCCTCTCGCTTTGCCCACTCGAGCAGGACCGCCACCTGGCCTGGAGTCGGCGGGCGGACCTCGGGCGGCGCCACTCGCGGCGGCGACGCGGCCGACGCGGGGTTCAGCCAGATCCAGTCCCACCGCACGGCCTGGGCGAGCGCCCGGTGAAGCACGCCGTGGACGCGGGCCACTGTCCCCGGCGCGAGCGGACGGTCACCTCGACCACCGGCCCGAAGGAGGTGAGCATAGAAGTCGTCGATGTCCGCGGTGGTCAGCTTGGCCAGGTCGAGGTGGCCGAGGTGCGGCTTGAGGTGGCACTCGACGATCGACCGGGTGTGGCTCACCGTGGATGCCGACCAGCCGGGAGAGGCCGCGTCTATCCATTGGTCGAGCAGATCGTAGAGCGTGCCGGCTCGGATCCGGGCCCGGCCGGCCTCGGCCACCAGGTCCTCGAGCTGGCGGCGGGCGAACCGTTGCGTGCCGTGGACGGTCTTGCTGAGCCACCGCGGGCGCCCCGTCTCCGGATCGGCACCCAGGTAGACCCGGAGTTGCCAGGAGTCGCGGCCCCGCAGGCGCATCGAGCCCGTTCCCATGTCCGGCGACTCTAGGCCGGAGGTCATGGACAAGCCATGGCCAACTCATGGACATGACCGCAGCCCCGGACTCAGGAACCAGCGGAAGGCGGCTGGTCAGAGCCCATTCTGTGGAGCGGACGACGGGATTCGAACCCGCGACCCCCACCTTGGCAAGGTGGTGCTCTACCAACTGAGCCACGTCCGCGTGGCGCGCCTCCATCCTAGGCACCGCCCTCTCCGGCTTCAACCGGCGATCAGGAGACGCCCGTCGAGCCGAAGCCGCCCTCGCCTCGGGACGAGTCCGGCAGCTCCTCGACGAACCTGGGCGACACCGTCGGCAGCGCCACGACCACGAGCTGGGCGATCCGGTCCCCCGGCGCGATCTCGACCGCCTCGTGCGGATCGAGGTTGACGACGGCGCAGATCACCTCGCCCCGGTACCCCGCGTCGATCAGGCCTGGGGCGTTGGCCAGCGTCAGGCCCCTCCCGGACGCGAGGCCGGACCGTGGAAGCACGAGGCCGGCGTGGCCGTCGGGGATCGCGACGGCCACGCCGGTCGGCACCATCGCCCGCTCCCCGGGCTTCACCGTGACGCCCGCCGCGGCCCGCAGGTCGAGCCCCGCGTCGCCGGGGTGCCGCGCCTGCGGCAGCTCACCCTCCGGGCGGACCTTCGTGAACGGGAGCTCCATCTACCCGCGCTCGATGAGCTCCAGCCGGTTCCCGAACGGGTCCCGGACGTAGACGCGCCGATGGCCGGGGATGGGGACGGAGTCGATCGCCTTGAAGCCGCTCATCTCGACGCGGGCCCGCACGCGCTCGAGGTCTTCCACCAGGAACGCCGGGTGCGCCTTCACCGCCGGATGGAACCCTTCCTCCACGCCCAGGTGCACCTCCAGGTCGCCGGAGCGGAACCACACGCCCCCTCGCGGCGAGAGCTCGGGAGGCTTCGGCACCTGCTCGAGCCCGAGCACGCCCTCGTAGAAGGCGATCGCGGCCTCCTCCTCGTCCGGCGGCATGGCGAGCTGGACGTGGTGCAGCCCGATCAGCCTTCCCGGCTCGTCGTGGACCATCGCCCTCCCCCTCGTTCGGGGCGGGCTCATCCTACGGGCAGCCGATCGCGGGCAGGCTCCTACGAACAACCGCTGGTGCTGCCGCAGGTCCCGCAGACGTAGCAGGACCCAGCCGGCTGCATCTTCGACCCGCACTGGTAGCAGAGTGGCGCGTCCAGCTCCCTGGCGGTCGGCTTCGACAGCAGCTCGATCGGGCGGACGACCGCCCCCTCGGAGGCCTCGATCGGCGCCTCCTCGGTCGCCGTCTTCTCCGCCGCCTCGACCGTGCGCTCCGCGATCGAGCGGATGCCGAGCGCCTCCCGCTTCTCCGGCGGCAGGTGGTCGAGGGCGAGGCGCCGGAACACGTAGTCCACGACCGACGACGCGAAGCGGATGTCGGGATCCTCGGTCATGCCGCTCGGCTCGAACTTCATGTTGATGAACTTCGAGGCGTAGTCCTCGAGCGGCACCCCGTACTGGAGCCCCACCGACACCGCGATCGAGAAGGCGTCCATGATCCCCGACAGCGTCGAGCCCTGCTTCGACGCCTTCAGGAAGATCTCGCCCAGCCCGTCGTCCGGGTAAGAGCCGGCCGTGATGTAGCCCTCGGCGTCGCCGACCCGGAACGACGTCGTGATCGCCGGCCGCGACTTCGGCAGCCGCTTCTTGGCCGACCACGGCAGGGTCTGCGGCTCGCCCTCGGGCACCGCAGCCGTCTTCCGCTTGTCGGCCGACATCGGCTGCGCCACCTTGCAGTTGTCCCGGTAGATCGCGACGGCCTTCAGTCCCAGCTTCCAGCTCTCGACGAAGAGCTGCTCGACCTCCTCGACGGTCACGTGCTCGGGCATGTTGACCGTCTTGGAGATGGCGCCCGAGATGAACGGCTGCGCCGCCGCCATCATCCGCACGTGGCCCATGTAGTGGATCGACGCATCCCCCATCGCCGTGTCGAACACCGACCGGTGCTCCGGCTTCAGGTGCGGCGCGTCCGTCACCGAGTTGTGCTCGGCGATGTAGGCGACGATGTCCTCGACCTGGTCGGCCTCGTAGCCCAGGCGCTCCAGCGCCCGGGGGACGGTCCGGTTCACGAACTGCATCGTGCCCCCACCCACGAGCTTCTTCGTCTTCACGAGGGCGAGCTCCGGCTCGATACCGGTGGTGTCGCAGTCCATCATCAGGCCGATCGTGCCGGTCGGCGCCAGGACGCTGGCCTGCGCGTTCCGGTACCCGTGCCGTTCGCCGAGCGCCACGGCTTCGTCCCAGGACTTCTTCGCTGCCGACAGGAGGGCCTCCGGGACGAGGTCTCCGTCGATCTCGTCCGCGGCCTCGCGGTGCTTGCGCATCACCCGCAGCATCGGGTCCGCGTTGGGCCCGTAGCCCTCGAACGGAGCCATCGCCTCGGCGATGCGCGCCGAGGTCCGGTAGGCGTGACCGGTCATGAGCGCCGTGATCGCGCCGGCCCAGGCGCGGCCGGCGTCCGAGTCGTAGGCCAGACCGCGAGCCATCAGCAGCGCGCCTAGGTTGGCGTAGCCGAGGCCGAGCTGCCGGTAGGCCCGGGCGTTGATCCCGATCTTCTCGGTCGGGTAGCTCGACTCCCCCACGAGGATCTCCTGCGCCGTGAAGACGATCTCGACCGCGTGCTTGAAGTCGGCCACGTCGAAGTTGCCGTCGTCGTCGAGGAACGTCATGAGGTTGAGCGAGGCGAGGTTGCACGCGGAGTTGTCCAGGTGCATGTACTCGCTGCACGGGTTGGAGGCGTTGATGCGGCCCGACGCCGGGCACGTGTGCCACTCGTTGATCGTGGTGTCGTACTGCATCCCCGGATCCGCGCACTCCCAGGCCGCCTGCGCGATGTCGCGCATCAGGTCGCGGGCCCGGGTGGTCTCGACCGTGTCACCCGACAGGACGGCCTTGAGCTTCCAGTCCTGGTCCTGCTCGAAGGCGCGCATGAACTCGTCGGTCACGCGCACCGAGTTGTTCGCGTTCTGGTACTGGGTCGAATGACTGTCCTTGCCGTCGAGGTCCATGTCGAACCCGAAGTCGCGAAGGACCCGGGCCTTGCGTTCCTCGACCGCCTTGCACCAGATGAAGTCTCGGACGTCTGGGTGGTCGACGTTCAGGATGACCATCTTGGCGGCGCGGCGCGTCTTGCCGCCCGACTTGATCGTGCCTGCCGAGGCGTCGGCGCCGCGCATGAAGCTGACCGGGCCCGACGCGGTGCCGCCGCCGGCGAGTCCCTCCTTCGAGGAGCGGATCGTCGACAGGTTGATGCCCGAGCCGGACCCCCCCTTGAAGATCGTCCCCTCCTCGACATACCAGTTGAGGATCGAGGACATGTGGTCCTCGACCGAAAGGATGTAACACGCTGCGCACTGCTGCGGCGTGTTCGGGACACCGACGTTGAACCACACCGGCGAGGTGAACGCGGCCTTCTGGTTCACGAGGAGGTGGGTGAGCTCCTCGGCGAAGACCTGGGCGTCCGTCTCGGAGGCGAAGTAGCCGTTCCTCTCACCCCAGCCACGGATCGTGTCCACCACCCGGGAGACGAGCTGCCGGACCGATGACTCCCGCTCGGGCGATCCGAGCGGGCCGCGGAAGTACTTCTGGGCGACGATGTTCGTCGCGTTCTGCGACCAGGAGACCGGGAACTCGACGGCCCGCTGCTCGAAGGCGTTCCCGCCCTCCTTGAAGTTCGGGATGACGGCGTCCCGCGTCTCCCACTCGATCTGGTCGAAGGGGTGCGTCCCCTCGGTCGAGAAGTGCCGTCCGAACCTGAGGCCCTTCCCGATCACCTGCACGTCCTGCAGGTCGTCTCTGGTCTTCGCCACCTGCGTCGCCCTCCTCTCGGGGAAGGATCACAACCGCGGGATCACAGGGTTGTCATTCTTCTCCCGGCGATTCTCGGTGTCAAGCGTCATTCTCCTAGATGTTGCGGGGTGCGGCCATCCTTGACCACCATATGTTGTGGTTTGCGCCCATCGATCTCGGCCGTCCCGAGGCTACCCGCACGTCGGTGTGGAACGCCAGTGGACGACCGGTGGGAAAGCCGATCCTGTCGCTCTCCCCCTGCGTTCAGCGGGCGCGGCGCTTGGCCGGCTCGCGCTTGAGCAGGGTGCCGAGCTCGCGCTCGAAGTCCGTGAGCTCCTGGAAGTCCTTGTAGACGCTGGCGAACCGGATGTACGCGACCTCGTCCAGCTTCCGGAGCTGTTGGAGCACCTCGATGCCCACCTGCTGTGACGTGACCTCCGGGCCCTTGCGCCGGAGCCGCTCCTCCACCCGGTCGACGAGCTCCTCCACCTGGGCGTCCGAGACGGGACGGTTCTTCGTCGCCTTGAGGACCCCCGCCGACACCTTCTCCCGGCGGAACGGATCCCGCGACTCGTCCCGCTTGCGGACCACGAGGCCGACGTCCTCGATCCGCTCGTAGGTCGAGTACCGACGGCCGCACGCCGCGCAGGCCCGCCGACCGCGGAA
>JBIOTM010000114.1:0-4305 GCA_044865955.1 Actinomycetota bacterium
CCCCCCCCGCCCCCCCGTCCCCGGTGAGCCACAGCACCCGGAAGGCTCCTTCCGTCGCGCCGTCGACCACGGCCCACGCAGGCGGGATCCGGTCGGCTCCCCCGACCGCCCAGGTGCCGACCATCGCCGCGCCCGCCTGGAGGAAGATGCCGCCCGCCAGGACCAGGCCCAGGATCGCGCCCCCGATCTGGCGCAGGCCGAAGGCCTCGAGGCGGAACGAGCCCACGAAGGACGTCAGGCCCAGCGCGGCGAGCGTCGCCATCGACACCGCTGCAAGCGCGGCGTACGCGGGCGGGTCGGAGAGCCCGGTCGGCAGGTACCCCGCGGCCGAGAGCCACGACAGGACGAGGCCGGCGCCCGCCGCGACGGTCGCCCGTGCCGCCGGACCTCGCAGCGGTCCTCGAACGAGACCGAGGCCGAGGGTCGCCGCGACCGGAAGGAACGCCGCGACCGCCCAGGTCCCCGGACCCGGGCCGAGGGCGAGCCTGGCCAGTCGATCGGGCGCCGTCGTCCCGACCAGGGAGGACAGCGCCCGCCCTCCGTCCGCGAAGATCGTCGGGACGAAGGGGAACACCAGCACGGCGGCTCCCACCGCGGCGCTCGCGGTGAGGAGGACCCCTCGGCCGCGGGCCGGACCCATCAGGAGGTGGATCGTCACGACCACGCCGACCGGCAGGAGGACGCCGGGGAACGCCGCGACGCCCACAGCGATGGTGACCGCGAGCCCCGCGACGAACCGGGGCGGACCGTCGGCCGGCTCGGACCGAGCGAAGGCGGCCTCGATCCGTTCGACCAGCGCCGGGAGCACGGCGAGGGCGATCGACAGACCCAGGCGGCCCTGGGAGAAGGCCCACAACGAGAGCGCCCCGAGCCCGTACGACGCCGCCGCGAGCACCGCGGGGCCGGGTCGGGCGGACAACCGGACGACCGACCGGTACATCAGGATCGCGGCGAGCGGCGGCCCTGCGAACAGGATGGCCTTCTGGGCGAGCTGCGGGTCGCCGAAGGCCACCCCCGAGAGCGCCCCCAGGGCGCCGAGCGCGGGACTCGGGGCGAGCGAACCCCCGAGCGGGGTCGACCGGACCGCCGCGGCGAGCTCCGCGAACAGGTCCCCCGCGCGGGCGGGGAACCCCGGCAGCGCACCCCCCACGAGCCGATCGACCCCCAGGAGATCCCGCACCGCCGCCGCTCCGACGGCGAGGGCGAGGAAGGACGCGACGATCACCGGATGCGACCCCACCAGCGACGCCGTCCGGTCCCGGAGTCGTCGCCGGATCGGCTCGCCTTCGTCGGCCTCGTCGATCGCACGTTGCTCCTCGAGGATGCGCTCGGCGGTCGCGAACCACCGAGGGAGCCGGAGGCCGGCCGACTCCATGAATCGCATCAAGGCGCGATCGCCCACCCTGCGCGTCTTCTGGGCATGCCGGCGACGGGCCAGCGTGCCCGGGAGATGGGCGAGGTTCCATCCCCATGCGGCCGCGAGGTCCAACGCTTCCTCGAAGCGCCGTCCCAGGGAGAGGTAGACGAAGCGAACGGCGCCGAGCAGCAGCGCCATCGGTCCGACCCACGCGAGGGACAGGACGCCGTAGTTCTTCAGCATGGCCGCGATCGCCGCCCGGTCCTCCTGATAGCGCGGTCCCCGCACTCGATCGCCGTCCGCGGCACCCGGCGCGCCCCCGTCGGCCAGGCGGACGCGCGCGAGCGGGGTCATGAGCACCCGGTAGCCGGCGAGCCGGACCCGCCAACACAGATCCAGATCCGCCTGGACCGGATCCAACCGCTCGTCGAACATGCCCGTGCGCTCCCACGCCTCTCGCGCGATCAGCATCGCGCTGGGGGAGACGCAGAGGACCTCGAGGACCCGGTCGAACTGCCCCTGATCGATCTCCCCCGGCTGCAGGGGGGAGTACGGGTGGCCGAACCGGTCCGAGGACCGCCCGATGTCGCGCAGCAACCGCGGCCGATCGCGGTCCACGATCTTGGCGCCGACGACGCCCACGTGCTCGACCCCGATCCCGACCGCGGCCTCGACGAGACGGGCGACAGCGTCTTCGTCGAGGGACGCGCGGGGATCGACGATCAGGACGAAATCGGCTCCCCCGGCGACGGGACGGCTGAGAGCCTCCCGGATCGATCGCGCGGAACCCAGCGGTCGATCGTGTCGGATCACCCGCCGGGGTCCGAGCGCCTGCGTCAGGAGCTCGCCTGAGCCGTCCCCGGACGCATCGTCGATCGCGAGGACGCCCAGGCGGCCGTAGGACTGATGTGCGAGGGAGAGCAAGCAATCCCGCAACCACGGCGACGAGCCTCGGCCTACGACGACGATGGCGAGCACGCTCGGCGCGGACGTGCCGGTCGGGGCGACGGCTTCGGTTGGCTGTGCGCTCATGCGAGGTGGCGCCGGATGCGCGGCGGGAGCCTAGCACCCACCCCTCGTGGGATGGGCGAAGGGGGGCGTCTCCGCCCCCCTTCGCGACGCGACGAGCTCAGGCTCAGCGCTTCTTCGCGGTGCTCTTCCTCCGAGCCGGCTTGCGTGCCGCCGACGTCTTCCGTGTCGACGCAGCCTTCCGGGTCCCCCGCTTCCTCGTCGCGGCGGCCTTCTTGCCCGCGGCGACGCGCTTGGCGGACTTCCTGCGGGCCGGCTTGCGGGCCGCGGTCTTCTTGCGTGCGGTCGACTTCTTGGCTGCCGACTTCCTCCGTGCCGGCTTGCGGGCTGCGGACTTCTTCGCGGTCGTCTTCCGACGGGCCGTCGTCCTCTTCCTGGTGGTGGCCTTCTTGGCGGCCGCCTTCCTCCGCGCGGGCTTCCGGGCCGCCGACTTCTTCGCGGCGGGCCTCTTCCGCGCTGCGGTCTTCCTCGCTGCCATTCCCTTCCCCCTTTCCTCCCTTGGGTTCTCGAAGGGTCTTTCGGTCACGACGCCATGCGTTTGAGGCGCCGTCGTTCCCGTTCGCTCATCCCGCCCCAGACCCCGTACCGCTCGTCGCGGCGAAGGGCGTAGTTGAGGCATTCGATCCGAACGGGACACTCAGAGCAGATCCGTTTGGCCTCCCTCGACGATCCCCCCTTCTCGGGGAAGAAGACCTCCGGGTCGTGATCCCGGCATCGGGCCCGTTCCTGCCATGGGATGTAGTGATGCACGCCGCTCTCCCCCCCAAATCACATACGTGTGATTCTGAGGGAAGAACCACCCCCCTGGCAAGAGGGAATTTCGGGTGATCCTCTGCCTCGACCCTCATCGTGTTCAATCGTCCCCAAGCGGACGGAAGAGTGCAACCCTTTCGGCGAAGAAACTACGTCGTCAGCTGCACTGACTATTATCGTCAGGTAGATCGACTATCGGAGGTTCACGACGCCGCGCGAACCTCGATCCGATCGTACGTCGTCGACCGCACCGCCGGTGTGCGACCGATCGCGCGGATCGCGTCGTCGAACTCGTGGGGCATCATCCGTATGCCCCATGCGGCCCCCGCCATGCGACTGATCGTCTCCTCCATCAGCGTGCCACCGAAGTCGTTGGCGCCGGACCGGAGGATCTCCTGGCACGCGTCGATCCCCAGCTTCACCCATGAGACCTGCACGTTGTGGATCGCTCCGTCGAGCAGGATCCGCGCGACGGCGTGCATGCGGAGGCTGTCCTCGAAGCTCGGCCCGGGACGCGCCCGCCCAGCCAGGTAGATCGGCGCGTTGCGGTGGACGAACGGGAGCGGGACGAACTCCGTGAACCCGCCGGTGTCCCGCTGGATCCGGCCGATGCGCCGCAGGTGGGCGACCCAATGCGGCGGCGCATCGACGTGGCCGAACATGATCGTGGAGGAGCTGCGGATCCCCAGCTCGTGCGCGGTCCGCACGATCTCCTCCCACGTGTCGGCCGGGAGCTTCCCCTTCGTCAGCAGCCAACGGACGTCGTCGTCGAGGATCTCCGCCGCCGTGCCCGGGATCGTGCCGAGCCCGTGATCCTTGCATCGCGTCAGGAACTCCCGGAACGAGACGCTCATCTTCGTGGCGCCGTTCAGCACCTCCATCGGGCTGAACGCATGGATGTGGATACCGGGGACACGGCCTTTCACCGCGTCGAGGAGGTCGAGGTAGAAGCTGCCGGGGAGGTCCGGGTGGATCCCCCCCTGCATGCAGACCTCGCTGGCGCCCTCCGACCAGGCCTCCGCGGCCCGCTCCCCGACCTCGTCGAGGGTCAGGGTGTAGGCCTCGGGGTCGACCTCGCGTTGGGCGAACGCGCAGAACCGGCACCCGACGTAGCACACGTTCGTGAAGTTGATGTTCCGGTTGATCACGTACGTGACGACGTCGCC
>JBIOTM010000115.1:0-3843 GCA_044865955.1 Actinomycetota bacterium
TCGCGGCGTGGCACGCCACGGTCGGCGCGCGCACCGTCGACGGGATCGCGAAGGGCGACGCCGTGCTCGTCCACGGTCAGCTCGTCCGGCGGTTCTACCGGAGCGGGGCGGGGGCCCGGAGCCTCACCGAGGTGGTGGCCACCGGCATCAAGAAGCTCGAGCCGCCCGCGGCCTGACCGGTGCGCGACCGGCTGCGCTCGGGACGTTCCTCCAGACGCTGATAACGTCCACCGGTGCGGGGACGTCGACCCCCACGGTCACGGAGACGGATCGGACGAACGAGGCGCAGTCGGGGGCACGAAGGTGGAGGCACGAGGAGAGAACGCGTACGACCTGTTCGCGCGCGGCCGATCCATGCTGACCGGCGGACATCCCCACCAGGCCGTCATGCTGCTGTCGCGGGCGAAGCTCCTGGAACCGGAGAAGGCGTCGATCCGAGAGGCCCTGGGACGCGCGCTGTTCGCGTGCGGCCGAGCGTCCCGGGCCCGTCGTGAGTTCGCGAAAGCCGTGCAGCTCAACCCGTCCGACGACTACGCCCACTTCGCGCTCGCGCTGGCCTGTGAGCGCACCGGACAGCGGTCGCGCGCCCGCGGGCACGCGAAGCTCGCCGTCGTGCTTCGACCGGACGTGCCG
Organism: Actinomycetota bacterium; assembly: GCA_044865955.1. Taxonomy (GTDB): domain Bacteria; phylum Actinomycetota; class UBA4738; order UBA4738; family HRBIN12; genus JAJNBA01. The sequence goes on from JBIOTM010000115.1 coordinate 634, forward strand.
GAGTACCTCCACGTCCTGGAGCGGCTCTCGGCCTGAGCCGTGCTGGCCGATCCGTACGAGGCGATCCTGCTCGACCTGGACGGGGTCCTGTACCGCGGGTCCGACCCCGTCCCCCGCGCCGCGGATGCGGTCGGGACGCTCCGGGGAGCCGGCAAACGGATCGTCTTCCTCACCAACAACTCGAGCCGGACCCCCGAGCAGGTCGCGGAGCGCCTCCAGGCGGTCGGCGTCCACGCCACGGCGGATGAAGTCGTGACGTCGGCGATCGCGACCGCGACGACCCTCGCAGGCCGCGGCTTCCGCACGGCCTTCGTCATCGGCGAGGACGGGCTCCACGAGGCTCTCGCGGACGCGGGCATCGCGGTCGTCTCGGCATCGGACGATCGCGTCGACGCCGTGATCGTCGGGTTCGATCGCGGGGCCGACTACGCGAAACTGAAGGACGCTTCGGTCCTGGTCGGCCGAGGGGTCTCGCTCGTGGCCACCAACCCGGACGGGTCCTTCCCAGCCCCCGGGGGGGAAGCCTGGCCCGGCGCGGGAGCGCTCCTGGCGGCGATCGAAGCCACCACGGGCGTGCGCGGGGAGATCGTCGGCAAGCCCGAGGCGCCGCTCCTCCGGCGCGCCCTCGAAGTCGCGGGCGGTGGGCGACCGCTCGTGGTGGGCGACCGGCTCGACACCGACATCGCGGGCGCCGCCCGGCTCGGGTGGGACTCGGCGTTGGTGCTCACGGGCAGCACGCGCCGGGAGGACCTCGCCGTGTCCCGGTGGACGCCGACGATCGTCGTGGACGATCTCGCTGGTCTCGTATGACGGACGCGCGCCGAAGCTCCCGCCCCAAGCGGCGAAGGTATCCTGCCGGGAACGACGTGGAGGAGTTGAGTCGCCCATGGTGTTCGACGACATCCGGAAGACGTTCGAGGCGATCATCGGTCAGTTGAGCCCGGCGAAGGCACAGGAGCTGGCGAAGCGCTACCTCGAACCCGGCGCCGCGAAGGAGCAGGTGTCGAAGACGGCCGGCGAGCTGATCCAGCTGTCACAGCGGATGCGCGATGCCGTCCGGAAGGAGGTCACCTCACAGATGCGCTCGATGGGCGCGGCCACGCAGGAGGAGCTCGATGCGCTCCGCAAACGGGTCCGTGACCTGGAGCGCGCGGCCGGCAAGACGGCGTCCGGTCGGAAGACCGCCGCCCGCGCGACGAGCGCTCGGAAGCGGACGACCACTTCGAGGTCGTCCGCGACGGCCAGATCGTCGAGGGCCAGGAAGTCGGCCGGCGCGTCCTGACCGGACGAGCTCGGTGGGCCGCCGTCGCCTCGACGCGGAGCTCGTGCGTCGTGGACTGGTGGCCAGCCGCGCGGAGGCACGAGCGGCCGTGCGTGCGGGGAAGGTGACGGTGGGGGGCGCGCCCGCCACGAAGAGCACGACGCTCGTCGCGGCGGACGCTCCCCTCGGGATCGCGGGGCCGGCGCGCCCCTTCGTGTCGAGAGGCGGCGAGAAGCTCGCAGCCGCGCTCGACGCGTTCTCCCTCGATCCCACCGACCGGGGATCCCTCGACGCCGGCGCCTCGACCGGAGGGTTCACCGATTGCCTCCTGCAGCGGGGCGCCCGGCACGTGATCGCCCTCGACGTCGGATACGGCCAGCTGGCCTGGGAGCTCCGCACCGACCCACGCGTGACCGTCCTCGAGAAGACCGACGTCCGTGACATCGAGGCGGGCACCCTCCCCTATCGCCCCACCCTGGTGACGGCCGATCTGTCGTTCATCTCGCTCCGTCTCACCGTGGGCGCGCTCGCCGGGGCGGCCGCGGCGGGCGCCGACCTCGTCCTCCTGGTGAAGCCGCAGTTCGAGGCCGGTCGCGAGCACGTGGGCCGTGGCGGCGTCGTCCGCGACCCCGACGTCTGGCGGCGGGCGATCGCGAGCGCGGCCGAGGCGAGCGGCTGGGCGGGCGCCGGCGCCATCGGCGTGACGACGTCGCCGATCACGGGACCGGCGGGCAACATCGAGTTCTTCCTGCATGCCCGGAAGGGTCAGGGGGCGCGAGCGCTCGACGTTGACGGCGCGATCGACGTCGCCGCGGAGCTGGGGCGGTCGTGACCGGGGTGGCGTTCGTCGTGCACGAGGGCCGCGAACGGGCCGTCGCGACGGCGGGCGATCTCCGCGAGGGCCTCGAGCGCGAGGGGATCCAGACCCACCTCGCTCGCGGTCCGGAGGACCTGGGGACGTCGCCTCCCGACCTCGTGGTCTCGGTCGGCGGCGACGGGACGCTCCTCCGAGCCGCGCACGTCGCGGCCGAAGCGGACTGCCCGGTGCTGGGCGTCAAGGTGGGGCGGCTCGGGTTCCTCACCGAGATCGAGCCGGGCCCGGCCGCGCTGGAGCTGGTGCGCGCGGCGCTCGACGGGAGGGCCCGGATCGAGGAACGGCTCGCGGTCGTGGCCGAGCCGGCCGACGGTCCCACCTTCCAGGCCCAATGGGCCATGAACGAGGTCATGGTCGAGAAGCGCGCGCGCCACCGCCTGGTGCGACTGGCGGTGCACGTCGACGACACGTACGTGACGACGTTCTCGGCCGATGGCGTGATCGTGGCCACGCCCACCGGGTCGACCGCGTATTCGTTCTCCGCCCGGGGGCCGATCGTGGGCCCGCGGGTGCCGTGCCTGGTGCTGACGCCGATCGCGGCGCACATGGTGTTCGACCGATCGTTCGTCCTGGATGCCGAGCAGGTGGTGGAGCTCGAGGTCGTGGGCGACGAACCGGGCCTCCTGTCGGCCGACGGACGCGAAGGGGTCGAGCTGCCGATCGGGTCCACGATCCGGATCCACGCCGCGTCGCGGCCGGCGCGGTTCGTGTCGATGGACGAGGGACCCGGGTTCCTCGACCGCGTCCGAGACAAGTTCGACCTGCCCGGCGACCCGGATGTCGGGGGGCCGGGCTAGCATCCCCGCGTGCTCCGAGAGCTGCACATCAGCGGCCTGGGCGTGATCGCCGATCTCGACCTCGAGCTGGCCGCGGGTCTCAACGTGCTCACCGGCGAGACAGGAGCGGGCAAGACGATGGTGACGGTCGGCATGATGCTCGCCCTCGGCGAGCGCGGATCGGCCTCGCTGATCCGCGACGGGGCCCCCGCGGCGCGCGTCCAGGCGCGCTTCGACGCCACCCCCGAGGCGGGGGAGTGGGCGGAGGAGGGCGAGCTGATCCTCGCGCGGTCGATCGC
>JBIOTM010000116.1:0-2025 GCA_044865955.1 Actinomycetota bacterium
CTCGAGACGTCGTTCGAGCCGCTGGCGACGGCGAGGGAGCGGGGCATCGCCCACTGGCACGTCTCGTTCGAGAACGAGAACGGCGGGACGACCGAACTGGACGGGATCCTGGTGTGCGACTTCGACCGGCGAGGGCGGTGCACCCTGCACCGCGAGTGGTACGAGCGGCGCGAGGCGCCACCCGAGGGGCCCTGAGCGCCGGCCGAGCCGACCTCCGACCGCCACCGGCCTGGGCGAGCCGGCCTTGACCGACGTCGGAGGCGGGGTATACGGTCTCCTTCCCTCTCGAACAGACGTTCGACTCGTCGAGAGGTGGTCGTTCGCGGAGCACGAGAGGCGATGTCGAAGCGCTACGACGAGGAGGTCGAGGTCCGGGTCGAGCGCGATGCCGGCATGCCCTCGGCGTTCCTGTGGCGGGGCCGTCGCTACGAGGTCGCCGACGTGATCGGGCGCTGGCGGATCGAGGGACGGTGGTGGGCCGACGGGCGCGACCGCGAGTACTGGCGCGTGGAGGCGCGCGGCGGGGCGATCTGGGACCTGTACCACGACCGCCTCGGCGACCGATGGCACCTCGAGCGGCTCTGGGATTGAATCGGGCAGTGACCGATGCCCGAGTGATCCCGTTCCTGGTGTCCGAGGTGCGCCTGCCTCCCGGGGAACGGGCGCTGCTGGGCAGGGAATGGTGGCCGTCGTATGCGCACGCCGTCGTCCACCGTGACGGGATCTTCCTCTTCGACAACGGGGTGGGGCTCGGCAACGCCGAGATCGAGGCGACGTTCTCGCCACGCGTGAGGACGATCGAGGACGCGCTCGCGGAGCACGGGATCTCGCTCGCGGACGTGACGGCCGCGGCCAACTGCCACCTGCACTTCGACCACAGCGGGCAGAACGCCCGGTTGCCGACGGGCATCCCGATCTTCGTCCAGCGACGCGAGTGGGCCATGGTGCACGAGCCCGACTACACGGTGGCCGAATGGATCGACGTCCCGGGCCTGAACTACGAGGTCCTCGACGGGGAGACCGACGTCGCGCCGGGGCTGCGATTGATCCCGACGCCCGGTCACACGTCGGGACACCAGTCGCTCGCGGTGGACGCGTCCGAGGGGACCGTCGTCCTGGCCGGCCAGGCGCTGCAGTCGCGCCTGGAATGGGAGGGCGCGACGGAACCGACGGCGTCGGGTGCGTCGGCCGCCCCCGACCCCGAGTACCCGCGATCGGTCGAACGCCTGCGGGCGCTCGATCCGGTTCGTGTGCACTTCGCGCACGACCCCGCGATCTGGGAGCGCTGAGAAGATCCACTCGACGTCTCGATCAGATCGTCGAGCCGAGATCGGTCCCGCGCCGCTCGGGTCTCGTCACGGCGTCGGCAGGACCAGGATCCCGTGCCGTCGGCCGGCCTCGGCGATGAGGTCCGCCGGGATCTCGTCGGTCGCCGGCTTCGGCAGGCCCGGCGGGACCCCCGAGTCGCCGAAGATCGCGATCCCCGCCACCGCGAACGAGGGATCGTGGCGAACGAAGTAGCGGACACCGTCGAAGCCGGCCCGCGCGAACCCCCCCGCCCAGGCCTGGGTGATCCGGTAGTCGATCGTGGTGTGGATCTCGCCCGTGCAGCCGAAGCTGCGGGCGCGAGGGCTCGTGCAGTCGGCGAGCCGGGTCCTGCTCGGAACGTGCACCTCGGAGAGACGCCGCGCGTCGACCTCGTCGCGGGCGATCCCCCGGATGTCGGTGAAGACCTCCAGGAAGGCCCCCAGGGGCGCCTCGGCGACGTGGCACGTCCCGCGCGGATCCGCGAGGTCGAACTGGTGCTCGAGGTCCGAGCAGAACCACCAGGCGCCCCTGTCCGCCCGATGGACACGCCACAGGCGTCGGGCGGGGGTCACGATCCGCTGGGGGAAGCGGCGGAGATCCTCGGGCGGGGGAGTGAGGTGTGGCTTCCCTCGTCTCACCCCGCCATCCGAGCGGCCGTTCGGCGGGCGGCCAGCACCACCCGGTCGGAGCTCCGCCTGGCCTTCAGCCATCCTGCCG
>JBIOTM010000117.1:0-2440 GCA_044865955.1 Actinomycetota bacterium
TCGACATGGGCAAGGTCCTGTTCGACCGGGACTGCGCGTGGTGCCACGGCTCGACGGGCGCGGGCACCGGGTTCGGGCCCGACCTGAACGGCCCCCTCGACGGCGGGGCGTACACGCACTTCATGCTCGAGACCGGGCGGATGCCGATCGAGGACCCGACGGAGCGCGCCGTGGCCGGTCCGCCGCGCTACGACGCCGCCGAGATCGACGCGATCGTCCGGCACGTGGAGACGTTCGGCGGCACCGGGCCGCCGGTGCCGTCGCCGGACCCGGAGGCCGGGGACCTCGCGCACGGCGCCGAGCTCTACCTGGACCGGTGCGCCGCGTGTCACTCGTCCACCGGTGCGGGTGGCGCGCTCACGTCGGGTCAGGTCGTTCCCGACCTGCACCACGTCTCGGCACAGGTCGTGGCCGAGGCGATGCTGGTCGGCCCGGGCTGCCCGAACGACAGCCGCTCGTGCGGTCCGGGCGAGGGAGCGATGCCGCCCTTCGACCTCGACGAGCAGCAGGTGAACTCGATCGTCCGATACGTCCAGTACCTCCAGGACCCCGAGGACGAGGGCGGCGCCCCGATCGGACGGATCGGACCGGTCGCCGAGGGGGCGATCGGGCTCGCGGTCGGCCTCGTGGCCCTGCTCCTCCTGTCGCGATGGATCGGCACGCGGACGGGTGAGCAACGGTGAACGCGCGCCGACCGCGCCCGAGGCTCGCGTTCCCGGCGGGGATCGCGTTCGGCGCCAGCATCCTCGCCTCGATCGGCTTGACCGTCGTCTACATCGCGGGCGGGCAGCCCCAGGTCGAGGGCGCGCTGCTGCTGGTCGCCCTGGGCGGCATCGGGGTCGGACTGATCCTGTGGGCGAAGCGGTTCATGCCGGTCGGTCACGACGTGGAGATGCGCGAACCGCTCCCCTCGTCTCCGCGTGAGCGCGCGGCGGCCGAAGGCGCCTTCGATGCGGGGGCCGAGATCGTCGCCCGTCGCAAGGTGCTGCTCCGGATGCTCGGCGGCGCGTTGGCGGCCCTGGGCGTCGTCGCGCTGTTCCCGATCCGATCCCTCGGGCGGGCCCCTGGGCAGGCGCTGTTCCACACGCGGTGGAGAGCCGGGTTCCGCGCGGTGGATCCGGGCGGCGTTCCGGTGCGGGCGGACGACGTGACGCCGGGAACCGTGGTCACGGTCTTCCCCGAGGGCAACGTGGGCTCGGCCGACTCGCAGACGCTGTTGATCGGGCTCGAGCCGGGGCTGTACCGACCGCTGCCGGGCCGCGAGGACTGGGCGCCCGGCGACGTCGTGGCGTACTCGAAGGTCTGCACCCACGTGGGATGTCCGGTCGGCCTGTACCAGCCCAACGAGCACCGGCTGTTCTGCCCCTGCCACCAGTCGGTCTTCGACGTGCTCGACGGCGCGAGGCCGATCGCCGGCCCGGCCGCCCGGCCGCTCCCCCAGCTCCCGCTGTCGATCGACACCGAGGGCTACCTCGTCGCGCAGGGAGACTTCCCCGAGCCGATCGGACCGGGGTTCTGGGAGCGCTCGGATGATTGATCGCGAGCCAGAACGGACCGAGGCGCCGCCCTACCAGAGCCGCATCGGCGACTGGCTGGACGACCGGCTGCACCTGTCGAGGTTCGCCCGCGAGGCGCTGAACAAGGTCTTCCCCGACCACTGGTCGTTCATGTTCGGCGAGATCGCACTGTACAGCTTCGTCGTCCTGGTCCTGACGGGGATCTTCCTCACCTTCTTCTATCAAGCGAGCTCGGTGCCGACGACGTACACGGGGAGCTACGAGCCGTTGCGCGGTCTCGAGGTCTCCGCCGCGTACGGATCCGTGCTCCAGCTGAGCTTCGACGTGCGCGCGGGTCTCGTGATGCGGCAGACGCACCACTGGGCCGCGATCGTCTTCATCGGCGCCATCGTGATCCACCTGTGCCGGATCTTCTTCACGGGGGCGTTCCGCAAGCCCCGCGAGATCAACTGGATCATCGGCGTGACGATGTTGCTGCTCGCGCTGTTCAACGGGTTCTCGGGCTACTCGCTGCCCGACGACCTGCTCTCCGGCACCGGGCTGCGCGTGATGTACTCGATCACGCTGTCGATCCCCTTCTTCGGGCCGTGGATCGCGTTCCTGCTGTTCGGCGGCGAGTTCCCCGCGAGCCAGATCCTGGGTCGCCTGTTCGTCCTGCACGTGTTCCTCGTGCCCGCGCTGCTGGCGGGGCTGCTCGGGATCCACCTGGCCGTGGTCTGGTACCAGAAGCACACGCAGTTCCCCGAACGCGGGCACACCGAGGAGAACGTCGTCGGGTCGAGGCTGTGGCCCACCTACACCACGAAGACGATCGGTCTGTTCTTCCTGATCTTCGCGATCCTGACCGGCCTCGGCGGCCTGGTGCAGATCAACCCCATCTGGCTGTACGGGCCCTTCGATCCGTCGCAGGTGACCTCGCCGGC
>JBIOTM010000118.1:0-19679 GCA_044865955.1 Actinomycetota bacterium
CCGGTCGGGAGCTGGAGGCCTAGGTCCCTGCACGACCCTTCACGGCGGTCGCCACCGCCTCTGCCATCTCCCGGGTCGAGGCGGAGCCCCCCAGGTCTCTCGTCCGGACCCTTCCTTGGGCCAGCACGGAGGTCACCCCCTCGTGGATGGCCCGGGCGGCCCTCGCTTCCCGCAGGTGGTCCAGCATCATCGCCGAGGAGAGGATGATGGCGATCGGGTTCGCCACGCCCTTCCCCGCGATGTCGGGGGCGCTCCCGTGCACCGGCTCGAACATCGCGTACTCCCAACCGATGTTGGCGCCGGGGATCAGGCCGAGCCCGCCGACGAGTCCGGCGCAGAGGTCGGACAGGATGTCGCCGTAGAGGTTGGGAAGCAACAACACGTCGAATCGCCTCGGTTCCATGACCAGGCGCGCCGTCAGCCGGTCGATCTGCATCTCCTCGAAGTCGACCCCGCCGTGGTCGATCTCCATCTCCTCGGCCGTCCGGAGGAAGAGCCCGTCGGAGAACCGCATGACGGTTGCCTTGTGACCGACCGTGACCTTCGCTCGGCGGTTCGACTTCGCGTACTCGAAGGCGAACCGGACGATCCTCCGCGTCCCCGCCGCGGAGATCGGTTTCAGCGTCACGCCCGCGTCCCGACGGACCTGGAACCCTCCGAGCTCGGCCAGCCGCTCGCGGAGCGACTCGGCCTGCGGGGACCCGGCCGCGAACTCGATCCCTCGATACAGGTCCTCGGTGTTCTCCCTGACGACGACGAGGTCGACGTCGCCGTGACGGGTGGGGACGCCGGGCAGCGTTCGAGCCGGTCGGACGGCCGCGAAGAGATCAAGCGCCTGGCGCAGGGCGACGTTGATGCTCCGGAACCCCGACGCCACCGGGGTCGTGATCGGACCCTTGATCGCGGTCCTCGTCTCGCGGATCGCGTCGACCGTCTCTGCCGGCAGCAGCTCCCCGTGGTCGGCGAGGGCGCCGGCGCCGGCGGATCGCTCGATCCATCCGACCCCGGCGCCCGCCGCGTCGAGGACGAGGCGGGCGGCCGCGGCCACCTCCGGTCCGATCCCGTCGCCCGGGATGAGCGTGACCCGGTGCCGTGGGGTCACGCCGCGGAGCCGCCCCCGTCTCGGGGCACGTCGAGCTCGAACCAGATCCACGCGCCTTCGTCGTCCGAGACCAGCCCCCAGCGATCGGCCACCCTCCCGAGGAGGTGAGGGCTCCACCCGTGGGTCCCCTTCGAGGCCCGGCGGAGGGTCGCGAGGAGGAGGCCGGAGCCGTCGTCGCGGACCTCGAAGCGGACGGACCCGTCGCCGGGGATCACCTTCACCGCGATGCGAGCGTCACCCGCGGCCGTCCCCAGGCTCCTGTCGACGATCAGCAGCTCCGTGAGGAGCAACGTGGCGCGTGCTCGAAGGGGTTCGGCCTCGCCCTCGAGGAGGCCCACCAGCGCCTCCTTCGCTTCAGCCCCGGCCGAGGAGGTCGGCGCGACGGAGAACTCGCCTGACGACCCTTCCGTCATCCCTCCTACCTAACGAGGAAGGGGCTGCAGACGTCAACCGGCCCGGAGGCTCGAACGGCTTACGTCAGGTGCGATCGAAGAGGATCGCCCGTTTGACCTCCTGGATGGCCTTCGTGACCTCGATGCCTCGGGGACACGCCTCCGTGCAGTTGAAGGTCGTCCGGCAGCGGAACACGCCGGTCTTCTCGGAGAGGATCCGCAGGCGCTCCCTCGGGGCACCGTCCCGGGAGTCGAAGATGAACCGATGGGCGTTCACGATCGCGGCGGGACCCACGTAGGCGTCGTCGGCCCAGAAGATCGGGCAGGCGGTCGTGCACGCGGCGCACAGGATGCACTTCGTCGTGTCGTCGTACCTCGCCCGATCCGCCTGTGACTGGACGCGTTCCCGCTCCGGCTCCGGGCCGTCGTTCACGAGGTAGGGGAGGACGGCTCGGTAGCCCTCGAAGAAGGGCTCCATGTCCACGATCAGGTCCTTCAGCACGGGGAGGCCGCGGATCGGCTCGATGGTCACCTTCGGGGCGACGTCCCTGACCAGGACCTTGCAAGCGAGGGCGTTGCGACCGTTGATCACCATGGCATCGGAGCCGCAGACGCCGTGGGCGCACGATCGCCGGAACGTCAGGGTCCCGTCGTGGTGCCATTTGACCTCGTGGAGCGCTTCCACGAGCCGTTCGGACGGCTCCGCTTGGATCGTGAACTCGTCCCACCAGGGGTCCTCGGACACCTGCGGGTTGAATCGTCGGATCCTGAGGGTGAGCGTGGTCAGGTGGGTGGCGCCCACGCGGCGGTCGTCCGAGCGATCGAGGATCTCCCCGATGGTGGCCATCAGTACTTCCGCTCCATCGGGATGTACGGACCCATCTTCACCGGCTTCGTGTCGAGGCGGATGGAGCCGCCGTCCTCACGGTAGGCCAGCGAGTGCTTCAGCCAGCCGGCGTCGTCGCGGAGGGGGTGATCCTCGCGATAGTGGGCGCCGCGGCTCTCGTCGCGGGCCGACGCGGCCGCGACGAGCGCCGCGGCGCAATCCAGCAGGAACCCGAGCTCCACCGCCTCCATCAGGTCGGTGTTGTAGATGCTGCCCTTGTCCGTGATCGCGATGCGCTCGTAGCGATCCGCGAGGCCGTCGAGGATCTCGCCCATCTTCGCGAGGCTCTCCTCGGTCCGGACCACGAAGGCCAGGTCGAACATCGCGTCCTGCAGCTCCGCCCGGATGTCGGCCACGTTGTCGCCCGTCCGGCGGGTGAGGATCGCGTCGAGCATGTCCAGGGTGGGCGTCGTGGGGCCCGCCGGGAGCTCGGGGAGGTCGGCTCCGGCGCTGTGCGTCGCCATGTCCTCGCCGCCCCGCCTGCCGAAGACCACGATGTCCAGGAGCGAGTTCGTGCCGAGCCGGTTGGCGCCGTGAACCGAGACGCACGCGCACTCGCCGGCCGCGTACAGGCCGGGGACGACCTCTTCGTGCTGACCGGTGACGACCCTCGCGAACACGTCCGTGGGGATGCCGCCCATCGCGTAATGAGCCGTCGGCTGGATCGGCACGGGCTCCCTCGTCGGCTCGACCTGCAGGTACACGCGAGCGAACTCCGTGATGTCCGGGAGCTTCTCCTCGAGGATCTTCGGGTCGAGGTGCGTGAGGTCGAGATACACGTAGTCGCCCTTCGGGCCCAGCCCGCGACCCTCCTTGATCTCCTGGTAGATCGAGCGGGACACCACGTCGCGCGGCGCGAGGTCCTTGATCGTGGGAGCGTACCGCTCCATGAACCGCTCCCCGTCGCGGTTCCGGAGGACCGCGCCCTCGCCGCGGGCGCCCTCGGAGAGCAGCACCCCCAGCCGGTAGAGCCCGGTCGGGTGGAACTGGAAAAACTCCATGTCCTCCAACGGGATGCCGCGGCGCCAGACGACCGCCGGCCCGTCCCCGGTGAGCGCGTGGGCGTTCGAGGACACGCGGAACATCCGACCGTAGCCGCCCGTCGCGAACAGGACCGACTTCGATCGGAAGACGTGGAGCTCGCCCGTCGCGAGCTCGTACGCGACGACGCCGGCCGTGAGCCCGTCGTCGGCGCGCAGCAGGTCCAGGCAGTAGAACTCGTTGAAGAACCTGACGTCCCGCTTCACGCACTGCTGATAGAGCGTCTGCAGGATCATGTGGCCGGTCCGGTCAGCCGCGTAGCAGGCACGCTTCACCGGTCGCTCCCCGTGCTCCGCCGTGTGCCCACCGAACCGTCGCTGGTCGATCAGCCCCTCGGGGGTCCGGTTGAAGGGCAGGCCCCACCGCTCGAGCTCGTAGATCGCATCGATGGCCTCTTCCGTGAGGATCTGCGCGGCCGGCTGGTCGACGAGGTAGTCCCCCCCCTTGACGGTGTCGAACGCGTGCCACTCGGGGCTGTCCTCCTCGACGTTGCCCAGGGCCGCGCACACGCCGCCCTGGGCGGCCCCGGTGTGCGACCGCGTGGGGTAGAGCTTGGAGATCACGGCGGTCTTGACCCTGCCGGAGGCCTCGATCGCGGCGCGGAGGCCTGCCCCGCCGGCGCCGACGATCACGGCGTCGTAGGTGTGCGTGACGGTCATCGCGTCAGGCCGCTCCGGGCCACTTCGACGGGTCGAACGTGACGACGACGATCGTCCCCAGCGCCATCAACGCGCCGCCGAGGACGGTGAAGAAGGAGTTGATCGCCAGCCGGATCCCCGCTGGGTGGACGTAGTCCAGAGCGATCACCCGCAGGCCGTTGACCCCGTGGAGGAGGGCCAGCACGAGCATCAGCCAATCCCAGGTCTTCCAGAAAGGGCTCGCCCACCGGAGCTGGATGAACGCGAAGTTCACGCGATCCACGCCCTCGCCGTAGACGTGCATGATCAGGACGTGGCCGACGGCGAGGAAGAGCAGGACGAGACCGGAGATCCGCATGAAGAGCCAGGTCCAGAGCTCGAAGCCACGGCTGGGACGGTCGCGGCCGGCGCCCGCCGGTTTCCCGCCCGGGATCGACGGATGTGAGCGCGACTCGGTGACCGTCGCCACGATCAGCCCTTCGTGAGGAGCTCGACGATGCCCGACCCCATGATCCACGTGATCGGGATCATCGAGGCCAGGAACAGGACGGCGGTGGCGAGGCCGAGCCCTCGGATGTGACGGGTGAGCCCTGGGAAGAAGTCGATCAGCATGATCTTCACGCCGTTGATCGAGTGGTACAGGACCGCCGCCACCAGGCCGAGCTCGAGCAGGCGGACGAACGGGTTGTGGTACACGGAGGCGACCCGGTTGTAGGCCTCCGGGCCCCAACCGACCACCGCGGTGTCCACCACGTGGGCGAACAGGAACAGGATGATCGCGACGCCGGTGACGCGGTGGAGGAGCCAGCTGTACTGGCCCTCGTGGCCCTTGTAGAGCGGGCCGAACTGACCCTTTCGCTCGGTCTCCGTGCTCACCAACCCTCAGCTTATCGCCGGCCTCCCGGATCCAAGGGGGGTATCAGGAGACGCGGATCGCGACCATCACGCCGTCGCGGGTGGGGACGATCGTCGAGAGGTATCGACCGTCCTCCGCGATCAAGCGGTTGTGCTCGAGAACGGCCTCGGTGTAGTGAGGTCGCCGATCGTCCGGATCCTCCACAGCGACGCGGCCGTACCACAGGACGTTGTCGCACACGTAGAGGCCGCCGACGCGGATCCGTTCGCTGGCGGCGCGCCAGGCAGCCGGGTACCCGTCCTTGTCGATGTCGCAGAAGACCACGTCGAACTCACCGTCCAGACGGCCCAGTTCGGTGACCGCGTCGCCGACGTGGAACCGGATGCGGTCGGCGAGCCCGGCTCGCTTCAGGTAGTCGGCCGCCTTCAGCTCGTTCTCCGGGTCGCCGTCGGTGAGATGCACCTCCCCCTCCGACCCGACGGCCCGCGCGTGCCAGTAGGCGGAATACCCGAAGCCGGATCCGAGCTCCATGATCCGCTCGGCGTCGACCGATCGGGCCAGGACCTCCAGCGTGACGCCCACGTTCCGGCCCACGATGGGAAAGTCGCGCTCCTCGGCATGCGCCTCCATCTCGAGGAGGACCGGCTCGTCGAGGCGCCGGAGCCGCTCCTCCATGTAGGCCTCGATCCGAGGGTCGACGATGTCCATGTGCCCGAAGGTACCGACGCGTCAACCGCTTGTCGAACGGGGTGCCCCCCCTTGCCTGACCGGCGCCTGTCATCGGGTTACCGACGAACAGCTGGGACTCGGTCGTGAACCCCGTGACACCGTGGGCTGAGAGCGGGTCGGGTCTGGCGACACACGGTCGACAGGCGACCGGCCGTGGCGGATGTCCGCCGAGGATAGGCTGCGTACGATCATGACCGGCCCGTCCCAACGCCGAACCGACTCCGGGATCGAGATCGACCCGATCTACGGGCCGGTCCCCGAACAGAGGGACGACGGGCGGATCGGCGAGCCCGGCTCGTTCCCCTACACCCGTGGCGTCTATCCCGACATGTACCGAGGGCGCCTGTGGACGATGCGTCAGTACGCCGGCATGGGCACGGCGGAGGAGACCAACCGGCGCTTCCGGTACCTCCTCGACCACGGTCAGACCGGCCTCTCCGTCGCCTTCGACCTGCCCACGCAGATGGGTCTCGACTCGGATCACCCTCGGGCCGAGGGTGAGGTCGGCAGGACGGGCGTCGCCATCGACTCCGTCGACGACATGGAGCGGCTCCTCCACGGCATCCCCCTCGACCGGGTCTCCACCTCGATGACGATCAACGCCACCGCCCCGATCCTGCTCCTGCTGTACGAGCTGGTCGCCGAGGAGCACGGCGTCGATCCCGCGATGCTCTCCGGCACCGTCCAGAACGACCTGCTGAAGGAGTACGCGGCCCGGGGGACCTATATCTACCCGCCGGGGCCGTCGATGCGACTGACCACCGACCTCTTCGCCTACGCGGGCGAGCGCATCCCACGCTGGAACACCATCTCGATCAGCGGCTACCACATGCGCGAGGCCGGCGCGACGGCCGCACAGGAGATCGCCTTCACGCTGGCGAACGGGATCGCATACGTGCAGGCGGCCGTCGAGGCCGGCCTCGCCGTCGACGACGTGGCGCCACGGCTCTCGTTCTTCTTCGCGTGTCACATGAACTTCTTCGAGGAGATCGCGAAGTTCCGCGCGGCGCGCCGGATGTGGGCGACGATCATGCGCGACCGGTTCGGAGCGGATGACCCGAGGTCCCGGACCCTCCGGTTCCACACCCAGACGGGCGGCGCGACGCTCACCGCCCAGCAGCCCCAGAACAACATCGTGCGCACCGCCCTCGAGGCCATGGCGGCGGTCCTCGGCGGCACCCAGTCCCTGCACACGAACTCGTTCGACGAAGCGCTGGCGCTGCCCACCGAACGGGCGGTCACCATCGCGCTGCGGACGCAGCAGGTGCTCGGATACGAGACGGGGGTTGCCGAGACGGTCGATCCGTTGGGCGGGTCGTACTTCATCGAGTCGCTCACCGACGAGCTCGAGCGTCTGGCGGCCGAGATCATCGAGGAGGTCGACGCGATGGGCGGCGCCGTCGCGGCGATCGAGGCCGGGTTCTACCAGGACGAGATCCACGAGGCGGCGTTCCGGATCCAGCGTGGGATCGAGACCGGCGAGCGGATCGTGGTGGGGGTCAACCGGTTCGTGGACGCGTCCGCGACGCCCGTGGAGCTGCAGCGGATCTCCGAGGAGGAGACGGCGCGGCAGCTCGAACGGCTGCGTGAGCTGCGGGACTCCCGGGATCAGCCCGGCGTGGACGCCGCGCTCGCCGACGTGGAGGAGACGGCGCGGGGGCCGGGCAACCTCTTGCGGCCGATGCGCGAGGCGCTGAGGGCGCGCGCGACCCTGGGCGAGGTGTCGGACGCCCTGCGACGCGTCTTCGGCGAGTATCGCCCCACCTCCTAGTCGCTAGGCTGCGCGCCGTGGACGTCGCGGTGGTCGGGGGGACGGGGGCGGAAGGGTTCGGGCTCGCCCTCCGGCTGGCGAAGGCGGGCCATCGCGTGACGATCGGTTCACGGGACGCCGAGCGTGGGGCGCGGTCCGCCGCGACGGCGACCGAGCGTGCCGGCGGGACCGTCGAAGGGACCGACAACGCCGGCGCGGCCGCCGCGGCGGGGGGCGACGGCGTCGTCGTGGTCACCGTCCCGTACGCCGGTCAGGCCGAGATCTACCGCTCGATCAAGGACGCCGTCGCCCCCGGCGCCGTCGTCCTGGACGCGACGAGCCCGCTCGCGACCGCCGTCGGCGGCCGGCCGTGGCAGGTGCTGCGCCCCTGGCACGGCTCGGCGGCCGAACAGGCCCGGGCCATCCTCGGGGAGGGCCCCCGTGTCGTCGCCGGCCTGCACACGATCGCGGCCGAGCCCCTCCACGCGCTCGACCGCGAGATCGAGAGCGACGTGCTCCTGTGCGGGGACGACGCCGATGCCAAGGCCCGCGTCGGCTCGCTGATCGACGGGATCCCCGGTCTCCGCTGGGTGGACGGCGGCCGTCTCGAGATGGCCCGGGTCGCCGAGCCGCTCACCGCGCTGCTGATCGCGATCAACCGGGCGTACGGGATACGGGATGCCGGGTTCCGGATCGTCGGTCGCGACGCCTGGGGCCCCGGCCGCTAGTCGATCACGGCGAGGACCTGGCCCGTCTCCACCACCTGGCCGGCGTGGATCGGAAGGTCGGTGACCTCGCCGTCGCGGCTGGAGGGGATGTGGTTCTCCATCTTCATGGCCTCCAGGATGCAGATCACGTCTCCGGGCCGGACCTCCTGACCCTTCTCGACCAACACCTTCACGATCGTCCCCTGCATCGGGGCCAGGATCTCACCGTGGACGTGCTCCCCGTGGTGGACGTCGTGGGCCGCCGGAGGTCTCGGCGCCAGCCCTCGCCGCTCGTCGAAGATCCGGACCGGGACGCGCCGTCCGTCCACCTCGACGAGGATGTCCGCAGGCCTTCCCGCGGCCTGGCCGGACGCCCCCAGGTCCGGATGCGCCGGGAGCTCCGCGGCCGCCAGCGCCCGTTCGAGCCAGGTGGTCGTATGGGTCGCCTCCCGGAAGTCCTTCGATCCCAGGATCCATCGATGCACGGGGATGGTCGTCGGCACCCCTTCGACGACGAATTCGTCGAGTGCGCGGAGCATCCGTCTGCGGGCGGTCTCCCGGTCCTCGCCCGCCACGATCAGCTTCGCGAACAGTGAGTCGTAGTCCCCGGGGATCTCCCGGCCCTCGTCGATCCCCGAATCGACCCGGACGAAGGGGCCGCCGGGCTCCCGGTACCTCGTGACCCTGCCCGGGCCCGGCAGGAAGTTCCGCCCGGGGTCCTCCGCGTTGATCCGGCACTGGATGGCGGCCCCGTGCGGCGCGAACGATGGGGTGACCTTCTCGCCGAGCGCGACCCGGATCTGGAGGGCGACGATGTCGAGGCCCGTCACCGCCTCGGTGACCGTGTGCTCGACCTGCAGTCGCGTGTTCATCTCGAGGAAGTAGAAGTCGCCGTCCTCGTCCATCACGCACTCGACGGTGCCGGCGTTCACGTACCCGGCCTCCCTGGTGAGCTCGATCGTCGACGCGGCGAACCGCTCGCGGGTCCGGTCGTCGAACAGCGGCGACGGGGTCTCCTCGATCAGCTTCTGGTGGCGACGCTGCACCGAGCAATCCCGTTCCCCCAGGAAGGACACGTTGCCGTGCGCGTCGGCGAGGATCTGCGCTTCGACGTGATGCGCGCGATCGACGTAGCGCTCGAGGAAGACCTCGGGGCGACCGAAGTACGACTTCGCTTCCCGTGCCGCGCGGCGGAGCGACTCCTCGAGGTGGTCGGCATCGCGGACGATGTGCATCCCCTTGCCGCCGCCGCCGAACGCGGCCTTGACGAGCAGCGGGAATCCGATCCGGGAAGCCTCCGTCTTCGCCTGCCGGAGGTCCACCGGCTCGCGCGTCCCCGGGACGATCGGCATCCCGGCGGCATCGGCGGCGCGACGCGCCGCCGCCTTGTCGCCCATCGTCGCGATCGCGCGCGCGGAGGGGCCGACGAACGCGATCCCCGCCTCCTCGGCCGCCTCCACGAGCTGCGGTCGTTCCGCGAGGAACCCGTACCCGGGATGGATCAGGGTGGCGCGCGACTTCTTGGCCACCTCCACGATCCGATCGATCGCGAGGTAGGACCTCGACGCGAGCGCGGGGCCGATCCGGTACGACTCGTCCGCCATCTCGACGTGGAGGGCATCGCGGTCGGCGTCGGAGTAGACCGCGACCGTGGCGATGCCCAGCTCGCGACAGCTGCGGGCGATGCGGACGGCGATCTCGCCTCGGTTGGCGATCAGCAGCTTCTGCTTCCGCGCCATCTGGCGCCACGATATAGCGTCGGGGAACGGTGCAAAGGTGCTGAGCGAGGAAGCGCTGCAGCGTGTGCTGGCCGAGGCGGGACTCTCGGCGCAGGTGCGATGGGACGACGTGACGGCCTCGACGAACGCGACCGCGATGGAGATGGCCGCGAACGGCTCGCCCGAGTGGACGCTCGTCGCGGCCGCGCACCAGACGGAGGGGCGCGGCCGCCATGGACGACGATGGGTCGACGTGCCGGGGAGGGCGTTGATGTTCAGCGTCGTGATCAGGCCGGAGTGGGAGGCGGGGCGCCTGGGCCTGGTGTCGCTGGCGGCCGGTGCCGCGATGGCCGAAGCGGTCGCGGCAGCCTCCGGCGCGGACGTGCGGTGCAAGTGGCCCAACGATCTGATGGTGGGGGAGTCGAAGGTCGGAGGGATCCTCGGTGAAGCCGAGATCCTCGAGGACGTGGTCCGTCACGTGGTGATTGGGATCGGGGTGAACCTCGACCTGCCAGGCGACGTCGCGGGCGCCGGTGCGATCGGCGACGTTGACGAAGAGCGCCTCCTCGCCGACTTCCTGCGGCGATTCCGGCTCCTCGTCGAGGACCACGTGGCGCACATCCCGCAGAGATGGCGCGCGGTTTCCGGGACCCTCGGACGAGTCGTCGAGGCCGCCACGGTCGGCGGCGACACCGTTCGCGGTGCCGCCGCCGACCTCGACGAGCGTGGAGGGCTCATCGTCGTGACCGACGACGGTCCCGTGACGGTCGCCTTCGGCGAGATCCATCACCTCGATGTCGATCGAGGGTGACGATCCGGCTGGGTACGGGGCACCTGCTGCTCGCGCTCGGGGGCACCGGATCCGTGCGTCGCGCCCGAGGCGTGGCCGGCGCTGAGGCCGGCTCGCTTGCCGCGCCCTCGCGGCTCGCGCTAGGTTCCGCCCATGCCGTTCCCCAGGCGTCTCCTGGTCGAGGGAGAGGAGTTGATCCTCGACCTGCGGCCACACTGGATCGCGCTCGTCATGCCGGCGCTCGCCACCATCGCCATCGTCGCGGTGATGACGATCCTCTACGAGACGTTCGAGGAGGACGTGCTGGACAACGTCGTCGGGATCGCCGGGGCCGTGTTCCTCCTGGTCTACCCGGTCCGCAAGCTCGTCGACTGGCTCACGTCCCATTTCGTCGTCACGAGCGATCGGATCATCCACCGCCGCGGGTTCATCGCGAAGTACTCGATGGAGGTTCCGCTCGAAGCGATCAACGACGTTCGGTTCGAACAGGGGATCGTCGCCCGGATCATCGGCGCCGGCACCCTGGTCGTGCAGTCGGCCTCGGAGGCGGGCCGCCAGGTCTTCGATCACATCCGCAAGCCCGAGGAGGTCCAGAAGACGATCTACCACCAAGGCGAGCTGAACCAGCAGCGGATGATGGGCGGCCGCGGCGGCTCGTCCGCCCACTCGGCCACGTCGGAGCTCGAGCGGCTCGCCGACCTGCGCGCCCGCGGCGTGCTGACCGAGGAGGAGTTCCAGGCGCAGAAGCGCAGGATCCTGGGCTGAGATGCCCGACGGGGGGCCCACGCTCGGCATCGACCACGTCTACTACTGGACCCACGACATGGACCGTGCCGTGGCCTTCTACGGCGACGTGCTCGGGCTGCCGCTCGTCCGACGGTCCGGGAACGAGTGGGCGGAGTTCCAGGCGGGGACCGTCCGCCTCGCCCTGCACGGCACGGATGAGGCCGAGGTGCCGCCCGGCGGCACGGTGGTCTTCCGGGTGTCCAACCTCGACGAGGCCAAGTGGACGTTGCGGGAGCGGGGCGTGGTCTTCGACGGCCACGAGTCGGAGGTCGCCGGATCCGCCCGCTTCACGACCTGCCACGACCCGGACGGCAACCCGGTCCAGCTGATCGAGTACCTCACCTGACCGCTCGGCGGGCCTCTCAAGTCCCCTCCGGGTGCGCCGAGGATGGTTGCAAGGGGACCGACGAGTTGGCAGGCTGAGGGGCCGGTCCGCCCACCTTCCCTCGGGCCGGAGGCGCCGAACGCATGAGACAGACCGCTCGACACTTCCCCACGTCCGTTCGAGCAGGGCTCGTCGCGGCGCTCCTGGCGCTCGTCTGCGTCGTCGCCACGGTCGCGGGAGCCGCGCCGTCGAAACGAGCGGTGGAGCAGGCGAAGGAACGTCTCCGGCAGATCGGCGCGCAGCTCGATGAGATCCAGGACCGGCTCGCGGCCACCCAGGTCCGGCTGAACGAGGCGTCGCAGCGGGTGGAGGACCAGGAGGCGGCGCTCGAGAAGGTGCAGGCGGATCTCAGCCGGACCCATGCCGAGCTCGATCGTGCGAGACGCCGGTACGACCGGATCGCGGAGCGTCTCAACGAGCGGGCCGTCGAGGCCTACATCCAGGGCCCCGCGTCGGGCCTGGACCTCCTGCTCGGGTCGGAGACGATCGCGGACCTCACGGACCGGCTGGCGTACGCGGACGCCCTGGCACAGGCCGACGCCGACCTTGGGGTTCGGGTGGCGAACCTGCGGAACCGGCTGACCGCGACGGAGGCGACGCTCGAGGCCCAGCGCCTGGAGGAGCGGCGGCAGCTCGATCGGGCCCGCGACCAGAAGCGAGACGTCCTGGCGCTCTTCGACGACGTCCAGCGGCTGCTCGACGCGCAGGAGGGGCTGCTGACCGAGGCCCAGACCTACTACCGGAAGCAGAAGGCCGCCTACGAGGAATGGCTGCGGCAGCAGCAGGCCGCGCAGGACCAGGCGATGGGCGGGCGCGTGTGGGACGGGGGCAAGCTGCCCGAGCCCTACGACCACGTCTTCCAGTCGTGCCCCGTCGCGCAGCCTCGCGCGTTCGGCGACGGCTTCGGGGCGCCGCGCTACGCGGGGGGGTATCACCTGCACAAGGGCGTCGACCTGGTGGCGCCGGCCGGGACCGAGATCCTGGCGGCGTTCGACGGGTACTCCTACACGAGCTCCAACACGCTCGGCGGGCAGGTCGTGTTCGTGGTGGGACGGTACGGGACCGTCTACAACGCCCACCTGTCCCGGTACTCGGAGAGCTCGAACGGCCAGGTGTCGGCAGGCGAGGTGATCGGCTACGTGGGGGATACCGGCGACGCGACCGGGATCCCACACGACCATTTCGAGTTCCATCCGTCGAGCGGGATGCCGAGCGGGTGGCCGAGGAGCGCGTACGGCTACACGGTGATCGAGGACGCGATCAACCCCTACCCGCTGCTGATCCAGGCCTGCGGCTAGCGGCGGCCCCTATCCTGGGGCCGTGCTGCCCACCGAGGTTCGCCACGTCGGGGTGGTTGGCTGCGGCCTGATGGGGTCGGGGATCGTCGAGGTGTGCGCCCGGGCCGGCCTCCACGTGACCTTCGTGGAGGGCTCGGACGAGCTGGTGGCCGCCGGGCGCGGGCGCGTCGAGCGCTCGATCGGGAAGGCCGTCGAGCGCGGGAAGCTCGACGCGGCCGCGGCCGAAGAGGCGCTGGGACGGATCGACGCCGCGATCGACCTGGAGGCCCTGACGGGCGTCGACCTCGTGATCGAGGCGGCGACGGAGGACCGGGAGGCGAAACGCGAGATCTTCGCCCGGCTCGGCGGGATCGCGCGTCCCGAGGTCGTCCTGGCGTCGAACACGTCGTCGATCCCGATCCACGAGCTCGGCGACGCGAGCGGGCGCGCGGACAGGGTCGTCGGGATGCATTTCTTCAACCCGCCGCCCGTCATGGCGCTGCTGGAGCTGACGCCGTCGGCGTCGACCAGCGAGGAGACCATGGGGTTCATCGGCGCGTTCGGGACCGACGTGCTGGGGAAGACCTGCGTGCGGTCGCGCGACGAGGCCGGTTTCATCGTGAACCGGCTCCTGATCCCCTACCTGTTCGACGCGATCCGCCTCTACGAGGGGGACTTCGCCACCCGCGAGGACCTCGACACGGCGATGCGGCTGGGTCTGGGGCATCCGATGGGGCCGCTCGCCCTCTCCGACCTGATCGGCCTCGACACGCTCCTGGCGATCGGGGAGGTCCTGGCGGCGGCGTTCCCCGACGATCCCCGGTACGAGGCCCCGAAGCTCCTCCGGGATCTGGTCGCGGAGGGGAAGCTCGGGAAGAAGGTGGGCGCCGGCTTCTACGATGCCTGACCGAGCACCCCCCGGTAGACCTCGAGCGTGGCCTCGGCCGTGCCGTCCCAGGAGAACGCCGAGGCGCGGTCCCGTCCCCTCCGGCGGAGGTCGGCCGCGAGCGCGGGGTCGCTGAGCACCCGTCGGAGCGCGTCGGCGATCGCGTCCACGTCGATGGGATCCACCAACAGCGCCGCCTCGTCGGCCACCTCCGCGACGGCGGGCGTGGTCGAAGCGACGACCGGCACGCCTCGGTGCATCGCCTCGAGGACGGGGAGGCCGAACCCCTCGTACAGGGATGGGTAGCAGAATGCGTCCGCCGCTCCGTACAGCACGTCGAGCTCCTCCGGTGAGACGGCGCCGGTATGGCCCACGCGTCCGGGTGGGTCCCCCATCTCGTCCACGATGCCCGCGACCTTCCATCCCGATCGACCGGCGAGGACGAGCCGGTGAGGAACCTCCGGCGCCACCCGACGGAACGCGCGGATCAGACGGGTCACGTTCTTCCGGGGCTCCAGCGTTCCGACGAACAGCACGTAGGGGCGCTCGATGCCGAGCCGCTCGAGCGTCTCGTCGGGATCGGCGCTCCCCACCTCCGTCCCGGCGGCGAGCGACGTCACGTGGATCCGACCACGTGTCCCCGGGTGGCGCGCGGCGAGATCGTCGGCCGTCGCCTGCGACGGCACGAGGAGCGCGTCCGCGCGGCGTGCCGCCGCGCGGACGCCGGCCCGGTAGAGCCATCGCCACCGGCCCGGGAACGCGTCGGGGAACCGCTCGAAGGCGAGGTCGTGGACCGTCACGACGAGCGCCTGGCCGCGCCGCACGGGCGGCACCGCCGAGGGGGTGGTCGCGTGCACCACGTCGCAGTCGCCGAGCGGTGGCGGCAGCGGTGGCCAACCCAGCGCGTTCCAGAGCGGATAGTGGAGCGTGTGCCGGCCCGTCGTGACGCCGCCCATCGGGACCGTCCACGAGACCCGGCGGTCCGACGGCCAGCTGGAGCGGAACGGCACGATCTCGAGATCTGGGCCCATCGCCAGCCTCGGGGCGAGCTCGCGGATGTAGGTCCCCACCCCGCCCGGGACCCGGAACCAGAGCTGGTCGACGTGGAAGGCGACCTTCATCGGGACGCCTCCACGCACTCGCACCCACGCGGTCCCACGGTCGCCGCGTGCGCGGTCCCCGGCTCGAGGTCGAGGCGATCTCCCGCCCGCAGCTCGACGTCGCCCTCGTCGGTGTGGAAGACGATCGAGCCGGCGAGACAGAACAGCACCTTGTGGTATCCGTGGTCGTGGCCACCGTAACGGTGATCCGGTCCGTTCGCCCAGAACCGAGGGGCCGAACACCCATCCGCCTCGAGCGCCGCCAGGGCATCGGCGCGCGCCGCGGCGGCGGGCGTCCGCCGGGCACCCATCACTCGAGGAACGCGCGCGCCCGTTCGAGGTCGGACGGACGGACGCCGACGGGCACCTGGCGATCGCCCATCGGCCGGTCGCGGTCGCCACTTTCACCGGCCATGACGGCGGCCGGGATCCCGCTCGCGATCAGGCGCTCCGCGAGCCTCCAGGCGTCGTCCCAGGGGAGCTCGCAGAGGACGACGGGCTCCGCGGCCGACGGCGCGTCGCGCGGCGCGTCGGACCTCACCGGTTCCTGCGCCGCGGGAGGGGCCGCCTCCCCCTCCCCGAGGTCGCCGGGGAGGACCTCCGGACGCACCAGGACGTCCCACATCGGCGGGCCCTCCGCGGCCGCCCCCTGGAGGGCCACCCCGGCGTTGGGCCTGATCCGGCAGAGGATGTCGTTCGCTCGGAGGAACCGTTCGATCCGCTCCGCAGCCCCTCCGTCAACCGTGGCGAGGACCGCCGTGCACGCTGCGAGCGGATCCCCCTCGGCGCTCGCGTCGTCCGTCAACGCACGTCGCCACGCCCATGGACCGGCGGGACGCCCTTGCGGGCGAACTCCACCCACTGCCCGTGCCAGGGCTCCCGGGCGAACCTCCTGACCTGCAGGGCCCCGTAGCCCGTCGCGTCGATCCTCCCTTGCAGCACCCAGGCGGGGGGTTTCGGGTTCTCGGCCGAGAAGTAGCGTTCCAGGGCCATCAGGATGGCCCGCTCCTCCGCCTGCGGGATGCCGTCCGGGAGCTCGAAGCGCCGCTCGAGGTCGCCCGTCCCGTTCATCGCTACAGGGGGATGTTCCCGTGCTTGCGCGCGGGGATCGTCTCGCGCTTCGTGGACAGCATCCGCAGGGCCTTGATGAGACGCGGCCTCGTCTCTCCTGGCTCGATGACGTCGTCGATGAACCCTCGCTCGGCGGCGGCGTACGGCGTCGAGAACTTCTCGCGGTACTCGCGGATCAGTGCCCGCCGGCGACCGTCCGGGTCCTCGGCCTTCTCGATCTCCTTGCGGAAGACGACGTTCACCGCGCCCTCGGCCCCCATCACCGCGATCTCCGCCGTGGGCCAGGCGAAGGAGACGTCGGCGCGCAGGTGCTTCGAGTTCATGACCAGGTAGGCGCCCCCGTACGCCTTGCGGGTGATCACGGTCATCCGGGGAACGGTCGACTCCGCGAACGCGTACAGCAGCTTCGCGCCGTGACGGATGATCCCGCCGTACTCCTGCTCGGTTCCCGGCAGGAACCCGGGCACGTCGACGAAGGTGAGGATGGGGATGTTGAAGGCGTCGCAGAACCGCACGAACCTCGAAGCCTTCTCGCTGGCGTCGATGTTCAGGGTCCCCGACAGGACCTTCGGTTGGTTCGCGACCACCCCGACCGAGTGACCGTCCAGCCGCGCGAAGCCCGTCACGACGTTCATGGCCCACAACGGGAAGATCTCGAGGAACTCGCCGTCGTCGACGACGCGGCGGATCACCTCGTGCATGTCGTAGGTCTCCGCTGCGCGGTCGGGGAGGACGTGGGTGAGGCCCTCGTCCATCCGCTCCGGATCGTCGGTCGTCGCGTAGGCGGGAGGATCCTCCAGGTTGTTCGACGGCAGGAACGACAACAGGTACCGGACGCGGTTCAGGACGTCCTCGTCGTCCTCGCCGATCAGCGAGGCGACGCCCGACTGCGTCGCGTGCGTCATCGCGCCGCCGAGCTCCTCGAAGGTGACCTCCTCACCCGTCACGGTCTTGATCACGTCCGGACCGGTGATGAACATGTGCGACGTCTCCTTCACCATGAACGTGAAGTCGGTGATCGAGGGGGAGTACACCGCGCCGCCGGCGCACGGCCCCATGATCACGGAGATCTGCGGGATCACGCCGCTCGCCCGAACGTTGCGTTCGAAGATGTAGCCGTACCCGGCGAGCGAGGCCGCTCCTTCCTGGATGCGGGCGCCGCCGGAGTCGTTGATCTGCACGAACGGCGCACCGGTCGAGATGGCCAGGTCCATCACCTTGCACACCTTCTGGGCGTGCACCTCACCCATCGATCCGCCGAACACCGTGAAGTCCTGGGAGGCTACGAAGACCTTGCGACCGTCGACCGTCCCGTAGCCGGTGACGACCCCGTCGCCGGGCGGTCGTTTGCGATCCATCCCGAAGTCATGCGCCCGGTGCACCGCGAGGGGGTCCGTCTCGACGAACGAGCCCTTGTCCATCAGCAGCTCGATGCGCTCCCGAGCCGTGAGCTTCCCCCGGTCGTGCTGCTTCTTCGCGGCATCCCTGCCTCCGGGGGTGAGGGCCGCTCTCCTGCGCTTCCGAAGCTCGTCGATCCGTTCCTCGACGGCGATCGTCTTCGCGGTCTCGACGTCCTTGTCCGTGGTCGCCATGGCCCGAGTCTAGCCCCGCATCCGGGACGGATCCCTCGCCACCCAGCCGATCCCGCGGTGCGCGGGCGGTCCTGCGGCGCTACAGGCAGTCTTTGGGCGGCCAGCCGGCCGCCTTCCACGTCCCGAAACGGACCACCATGCGGATCGTGACGATCGCGTTCGATCGACCGTTGAGCCCGTTCTGCGAGAGCTCCCACGCCGGCCGGGTGTAGCGGGCGAAGCGGCCGGGCCACATGTCCTTGTCGTGTTGGTACAGGCCGAGGTACTGGCCGATCGGCGAGGAGGTGGCTCTCGGATCGAGGCCGCTCTCGCGGCGGGCGATGCACACCGCCCGGGCGGCACCGCCCGGCAGGGGACCGAACCGGTCGACGGCGCAGACGATCCTCCGCTTGGAGAAGTGCTGGATCGTCTCGCCGTCCCGGATGTGGAAGTCGCAGGGACCCGCCCGGTGGTGGGCCATCGCGGGCGCCGCCCCCGAGGCGGCGCCCGCGATCAGCGCGGTGACCACGATCCGCGACGCGATCCGACCCAACGGCCCGTCCTCCGTCCGACCGTGCGACGCCGCCGTGGGAAGGAACCCTCCGGCGGCGCGCCGACACTAACGGGCCGGGGCGGCCGCGTCACACCTCGACGCGGCCGCCAACCCGCCAGTACACGCCGCGGTCGCGCTCGAGGAACCCCTCGTCGACCAGGTACCTGCGGAGCGCCGCGTGGTCCGGGTAGAACCTCCCCACGACGACGTTGACCTCGAGCTCGTCGTAGCGGCGTCCCGGTTCGAACTCGATCGCGATCCGCTCCAGGACGATACGGCGCTTCGACGCCTTCATCGGGATCTCGGTCAGTCGGCCCTCGCGGAAGAACGAGCGGAGCACGGCCTCCTCGTCCTCGTTCGCGGCGCCCAGCGCGATGCCCGCCTCACGCGGAGGACCGACCTGCTCGGCGGCCCATCGGAGCGTCTCGGGGTCCAAGCGGTAGGTCCGGCGGTCGGCGTCGAGGCGAGCGACGCCCGCCGCGGCGAGCCTGGTGAGGTGCTTCCGGACGCGAGCCAGCGGAAGCTCGAGGGCTGCGGCCAGCGACGCGGCCGTCGCGTCGCTGGCCGCGAGCGACCCGGCGATCCGGAGCCGCTCGGGATCCGCCAGCGCCCGCAGGATGTCGTCGGGGTGCTCGGTCATGTCGGTCCCGTTCCCTACCATGATGCGGTGCAGCTCACGGATCCGCAGCGCCGGACGCTCGACCGTCTGATCGGCACGGGGGAACCGCGGCCCCTCTTCGCGCCCGACCTCCGGCAGCGGCTCGTCGATCGGATCGAGGGAGCCGTCCGGGAGCTCGAGCTGCCGGAGCCGCTGTGGCTCGGCAAGGAGTCCCTGAATCAGCTCGCGAAGTGCGAGGGACGGTTCGCCGCCAAGCTCCAGGGAGAGGATCCGCCCTTCGAGCACTCCGTCAACACGGCGGCCGGTGTGCTCGCCCACACGGCGATCGAGGTCGACGTGGGGGCCCGCGAAGCCCTCGATCCCCACACGATCGCGACGATCGCCGCCGAGCGACTGGCGACCCGGGAAGAGCGCTTCGCCGAGTTCTGGCGGACCCGGTCGGGTGTGGCCCAGGACGAGATCTTGATGGACGTCGTTCGCAAGGTCACGCAGTTCCAAGGGTCGTTCCCTCCACTGCGGGAGCTCCGACGCGAGACGGCGCCCGTGACCGAGCTCCTGTTCAAGGCGGAGCTCCTCGGGGGCGACCTCACGCTCTCCGGCAAGGTCGATCTGGTCCTCGGCGTCCCCGATCGACTGGAGCCCGGGCGGGCCACCCGCCTGGCGGTGGACCTGAAGACCGGTGGCGCCTGGCCGGAGTACGCCGAGGACATGCGGTTCTACGCCCTGCTGATGACCCTCCGGTTCGGCGTCCCTCCGTACCGGGTGGCGTCGCTGTTCCTCGACTCGGGCGAGTGGCAGGCCGAGGACGTGGACGAGCTGACG
>JBIOTM010000119.1:0-2130 GCA_044865955.1 Actinomycetota bacterium
CGATGACGGTGTCGGGATCCTGGCCTCGTTCGACGGCGAAGCGGAGGGCGAGCAGCTGCAGGCGGACGGTGAGGGGGATCTGGGCCAGCAGGAGTGGCAACGGGGCCGGCTCGCCCAGCCGGTGGACCGGGATCCCCTCGGCCGCCGCCGCGGCCGTCACGGCCTCGACGAAGCCGTCCTCGTCGGGGGTGGTGAGGCTCAGCAGGCGGTCGCGCCCGTCGAGCGGGACCGCCGAGCCGTGGAGCAGGTACTCGACGTCGTACCCCTCGGAGAGCACCCGGGCTCCCTCGCGAACCTTGAGCGCTCCCTCCTGAGCGGTGACGGCGGCGGGCCCGGCGCCGGCGATCACCAGGAGGCGGTCGGGGAGGGAGACGTCCTCGACCCCCGGCGCGTCGACGGCGTTGCGGACGGAGCCGGGGACGAGCGCGAGCGCCTCCTCGGTGATCGACTCGGCTCCCATCTCCTTCGCGATCAGGGCCAGGGCGAGGAGCGCCGTCGTGTAGCTCACCGTGTAGGTTTCGGCGGTCTCGGGGGCGGTCGTCTCGACCGAGCGCGGGAAGGGAGCCCCTCGCTTCGTGATCGTGACCACGTCCAGACCCGCGGTCGTGGCCAGGGCGCGCGCCGCAAGGGCGTACGCGGTCTCGCCCGTGTGCGTGATCACCACGATGGCGTCGTCGGGCCCGACGATCGGTGCCCAGACCACGAAACGCATCGACGACACCGCGCTGGCGGAACGGCCCGCGTCCTGCAACATCGCCGCGCCGACCTGGGCGGCGTGGTGGCTCGTCCCGGTCCCGACCAGCCAGATCCGCCGAGCCCGCTGCAGACCCTCGGCCGCCGCGTGCACCTGCTCCCGTACGTGCTCGGACGTCAGCAGGCGGAACAGCTCGTCCGGCTGCGCGCGGATCTGACGTTCCAGGTTGGTGCCGGCTTGCACGGACACGGATCCGGCCCCCTCGGGATGTTCGGGGGAGCTTAGCCCGACTCAGAGCTTCCTGAGGACCGCCACGACCTTCCCGAGGATCCGGCCGTCCGTCATCTCGAACGGCTGGAGCGAGGGGTTCTCGGGGACGAGCATCACGCGAGCCCCGTCGTGGCCGAGCCGTTTCACGGTGGCCTCGTCCTCCGCGGGGCCGGGGAGCAGGGCCGCGACGATGTCGCCGTCGGTCGCCGATCTCTGGCTGCGGACCACCACGACGTCGCCGTCGAGGATCCCGGCACCGATCATCGATGCCCCCGTCACGCGCAGCGCGAAGTGGCCTTCCCCGCGTACGAACTCGGCCGGCACCATGATGCGGTCCTCGATGTGCTCCTCCGCCAGGACCGGCTCGCCCGCGGCGATCCGGCCGATCAGGGGGACGGGGACGCCCTCGGCTCGGCGTTCGTCCGACAGCGTCATGGCCCGGGGCTTGGTCGGATCCTTGTGGAGGAGACCTTTCCGCTCGAGGTTGGCCAGCTGGGCGTGGACCGAGGACGAGGACGTCAGACCGACGGCCTCCCCGATCTCCCGGACCGTCGGGGGATACCCCCGCTCCCGGACGGTCCGTTCGATGACGTCGAGGATCCGCTGCTGCCGAGCGGTGATGTCAGACATGGTGCGTACCCTCCTGGTCGTGGCGGCACGGTAGCACCGTCGGCGAGGAGATGCAAACATATGTTCGGTTCGGCCCTTGACATCGAACGGGCGTTCGAGGACCCTGTGGGCATGAGCCGAACGTACGTTCGCAGGCGCCGTGTGGTCGCGTTCCTGCTCGCGGCCGGGCTCGCCGCGGTCGTCTCCGGCCCGGTGGCGAAGGCGGTCGGCGTCGCGGGAGAACGAGACAGGGGCTCCCCTCGGACGCACGTCGTTCGATCCGGGGACACCCTGTGGTCCATCGCCACCCGGTTCGAGCCCTCCCGGGACCCTCGCGTGGTGGTCGCCGCCATCGCGTCGGCCAACGACGTGGACCCCGGCTCGCTGGTCCCGGGCCGGGAGCTCGAGATCCCCTCCTTCGGTTAGCGAGGCCGGCTTGACCACCCCACATCGTGCGGGTACGGTGCCGGCGGCTACCACATCTTGTGGCCATGCGAACGATGAGATGTCCCTGGTGCGGCGCGGACGACGACAAGGTCGTCGACTCGAGGCCCGGC
>JBIOTM010000120.1:0-2252 GCA_044865955.1 Actinomycetota bacterium
TTCAGCTCCACGACGGGCGAGCCGGTCAGACGGCCGAGCTCGCCGTACAGGGCCGCGATCTGCGCCCAGTCGCACGGCGTCTCGGCGTGCAGCGAGGCGATGGCGGCCTGCAGGACGTAGGGGCCGCGCCCGCCCAGGGCGAGCGCTCGGTCGAGCTCGGCGCGTCCCGTGGCGATCTGCTCGGTGTTCCACCGTGACCGGTCCTGATCGTCGAGCAGCACGAGCTCGCCGCCTCGGAACCGGGCCTCGCGACGGGAGTCGTGCAGGAGCATCATCGCCAGCAGCCCGTGAATCTCGGGGTCGTCCGGAAGCAGTTCGGCGAGCGCCCGTCCCAACCAGATCGCCTCTGCAGCGAGCTCGTCGCGGCCGCCGTAGCCCTCGTTGAAGATCAGGTAAACGACGGCGAGAACGGCGTCGAGACGCTCGCGGAGCAAGCCAACCGGTGGCACTCGGAACGGGATCCCCGCTGCTTTGATCTTGCGCTTTGCTCGCACCAGCCGCTGGGCCATCGTGCGCTCCGGTACGAGGAAGGCGCGCGCGATCTCGTCGGTGGTGAGTCCCCCGAGGGTGCGTAGGGTGAGCGCAACCTGCGCCTCGACCGCGAGCGCGGGGTGACAGCAGGTAAAGATGAGCTCCAGGCGCTCGTCGGGAAACGTCGTGGTGTTCATCTCACTCTGGGCATGGAGGTCTGCGATGAGCAGGCCGGACTTGGCGGCGAGGGCCCGGTCGCGACGGATGCGGTCGGTCGCTCGGTTCCTGGCCGTCGTCATCAGCCAGGCACGCGGGTTGCTGGGGACGCCGTCCCGCGGCCATCGTTCCGCAGCGACGGCGAACGCCTCCTGCGCGGCTTCCTCGGCGAGGTCGAAGTCGCCGAGGAAGCCGATCAGGGTGGCCAGGACGCGGCCCCACTCCTCGCGGAAGATGCGATCGAGCGACGCTACCAATACACCTCGGAGGGTCGAATCTCGACGGCGCCACCATAGCGCGCCGCTGGGACGCGGGCGGCCACCTCGATGGCCGCATCGAGGTCGTCGGCCTCGAGGATGAACCAACCGCCGACGGCCTCCTTCATGCCGACGAACGGGCCGTCGGTTGTCAGGGTCTTGCCGCCCTCGAGGCGGACCGTGGTGGCGTTCTGGGGCAGGCCCATCGGCAGCCCGGGAGTGACGCCCAGCGTCTGATTGATCCCTTGGTAGTCGGCGTCGACCTGCTTCTGCTCCTCCTCAGGAAGCGCGGCCTGTCGCTCGAGCGCGTCGCCCTGATAGATCAGCATGATGTACTTCATCGCCTCCTCCTCCTCCTCACTACCAGATTGTTCGCATGTAAGACGAACGGCGAGCGCTGAAATCGACAGGCCGCGTGCCGTCCACAAAGAGGAGCGGGTCCGCGTCCCCGGGCTGCGGTCGCTGAGCTCCAGATCACGGGCAGCCGGCGTGTGGCGCGGGGGCCGGCGCGGACAGCACCTGGCCGGTCCGCGGTCCGGTGGTGAGCCGCGCCATGTTGTCGGCGGGGTTCTCGCCCGTGTGCCAGTCCGCAGCCATGATGAACAGCGTGCGTCCGTCCGGTCCGCCGAGCATGCACGCGAACGGCATGAGGTCCAGCTCGACCCGGTCCAGGATCTCGCCGCCTTCGCGGACCCGGACGCACCCTGCCCCTCCAGATCCGGTCCAGATCGCGCCTTCGGCATCCATGCAGATCCCGTCGGGACCGAGGTTGCCCGCCCAGTCGCGCCGGTTCGCCAGACTCCCATCCTCGGCGACGTCGAACGCTGTCAGCTTCCCTGCGAAGGACTCCGAGATGATCAGCGTGGAGCCGTCCTGGGTCACGACCATCCCGTTCGGGAACGCGATCCCGTCCGCTACCTGACGGGCCGAGCCGTCGGGCCTCACCAACGCGATGATCCCGGGGCGGAACTCCTCCGCGCCGAACCGGAAACCCATCCCGTTGACGTAGATGTTCCCGCGGCCGTCCACGACGATCTCGTTCCAGCGGTGATCGTCGAGCTGGGTGAGGTCGGTGTGGTGCACCATCGAGCCGTTCGGCTCCCGCCGCATCAGCTCCTCGCCCGTCACCAGCAGACGCCCGTCGGGCAGCCAGTCGATTGACCACCCGAGACCGGATGGGCCCCGGGCGACGATCTCGTCGTTCCCGTCGAGATCGACCGCAACGATCTCGCTCGTCCCCCAGTGGGCGAACCACAGCCGATCGTCGTGCCAGCGAGGCGACTCGCCGATCACGAGGCCGTCCAACAG
>JBIOTM010000121.1:0-18440 GCA_044865955.1 Actinomycetota bacterium
AGACCGACGGGAGCCTGTGGCTGCGCTCGGCTTGGCTCTCTTCGGGGATCGTCGACGTGGCCGGCTCGACCCAGTACCGGTACTACTCGGTCGCCTACGACATCGGCTACTCGGCCTCGAACATCCTGAGCGTCCAGTGGGTGGGGCAAGGTCTACTCGATCGCCGACAACACCGCGCGGGAGCACCTGTCCGAACCCTTCAGCCGGACCGCCGGGCTGGGGATCGACACCACGACGGGCGCGATCGCCTTCTCCGACGTCGACGTCTCGGTCCCCGGATCGATCCCGATCACCTTCACCAGGACGTTCAACGGGCACTCCGACAGGGCCGGACCGCTGGGGTGGCGCTGGTCCCATACGTTCGACACCTCCCTGGTCTTCGACGACGACGACGACGCCGGCGTCGTCTTCGGCTCGGGTCGGCAGGAGTTCTTCCACGAGAACCTGAACGGCACCTACGGCGCCGCCGACCCGCGCGTCCAGTCGACGCTGGTCCGGAACGGCGACGGCACGTTCGACCTCGAGACCAAGGACAACCTGACCTACCGCTTCATCTCGACCGGGCGCCTCTCCACGATCACCGACCTGAACGCGAACCAGCTGGTCCTGGGCTACGACGGTCAGGGACGGCTGCAGACCGTGACCGGCGACGGCGGGGTCACGATCGCGCTCGCCTACGACGCCCAGAACAGGATCCAGACCCTCACCGACCCGGCCAACGCCACCTGGACCTACGGCTACGACGCCGCGGGGGACCTCACGACCGTGACCGATCCCGAGGGGGGCGTCAGGACCTACGCCTACACCGACCACCGACTCACCTCGGTGACCGACGAGGGCGGCCAGCTCGAGCAGTCCGACACCTACGACGATCTCGGCCGGGTCACCTCCCAGACCGACGCGGCGAACGAGACGATCACGGTCGCCTACGCCACGCCGGGCCAGGGGGCCACCCGGATCACCGACCCCGAGGGCGGTCAGGCCACCTACCACTTCGACCGGTTCGCCCGGACGACCGCCGCCGTCGACCCCACGAACAAGGTCGTCTCCTACGTCTTCGACCCGAACGGCAACCTCGACAAGGTGATCGATCCGGCCGGGAACGACTGGGACTTCGCCTTCGACACCTCGGGAGACCTCACCGGCGCGAACGACCCGCTGGGCAATCCGGCCTCGTTCACCTGGAACCCGAAGCACCTGCCGACCACGGTCACCGACGCCCGGAACAACACCACGACGTACACGTACGACGCCCAGGGCAACATGACCTCGGTCACCGACCCCTTGAACCACACCGCGACCTACACCTACGACGCCTCGGGCAACGTGCTCACCGAGACCAACGCGCTCAACCAGACCACGACCTACACGTACGACGCGAGGGGCAACCGACTCACCAGGACCGACGCCCGGAACAAGACCTGGACGTGGACTTACGACTTCCTTGGGCGCCTGAAGACCGAGACGATCCCTACGGGCGGAGTCACGACCTACGGGTATGACTGGGTGGGCCGTCTGGTCTCGATCAAGGACGCATTGGGGCACGAAACAACGTTCCTCTATGACGATGCGGGGCACCTCCTCCGTTCTCGGGATCCGTCGCTCCACGACACGCTGTGGGACTACGAAGCCCGAGGCCTCGTCGAAGCCAAGACCGATGGCCGCGGCAAGGTCTGGACGTACGGCTACGACGGCAACCGGAACATGACGTCGATCACCGACCCCCTGAACCACACCCTGACTTACGCCTACGACGACGCCAACCGCCTGGTCTCCATCACGGATGCCCTGAACCACACGACGACGTACACGTATGACTCCGACGGCCGGCTCGTGACCGTCACCGATCCGCTGAACCGCCTGACCACGTACACCTACGACACCGCCGGCCGAGTCACGACGACGACGCTCCCGAATAACGGAACGATTGCGCGTGCCTACGACGCGAACGGGAACCTCACCTCCGTCACCGATCCGCTTACGAACGTCGAGACACGGACCTACGACGCCGCGAATCGGCTGACCTCGGTCACGGACGCCTTGACCCACGCCACGATCTACGGCTACGACAACGCCAACCGGCTCACGTCCGTGACGGATCCCCTGAACCACGCCACCATCTACGGCTACGACGCCGCGGGCAACCGGACCTCCGTCACCGACGCCCTGGGTGACGCCACCACCTACACCTACGACGACGCGGGGCGGCTCGCCTCGGTGACCGATCCGACGAACCGGGTCACGACCTACGGCTACGACGCGGCCGACCGCCTCACGAGCGTCGTCGCTCCGGGCGGTGGGACCACCACCTATGGCTACGACGCCGACGATCGGATGACCTCCGTCACGTCACCGACGAACGGCGTGACCTCCTACGCGTTCGGGCCTACCGACCTGCTGCTGTCCGAGACCGACCCGTTGAACCGCACGACGACCTACACCTATGACGACGACGGTCGGCCGATCACTGAGACCGACCCGCTGAACCACACCACCACGTACGGGTACGACGCCGCCGATCGACTCATGTCGATCACCGACGCCCTGAACGGCGTTGTGAGCTTCGGTTACGACGCGGCCGGGCAGCAGACCTCCCTCGCGGACCAGCGGAACACGACCTGGACCTACCTCTACAACGCGCTCGGGGAACGACGTTCGGTGAAGGATCCGCTGAACCGTGACACGACCTGGACCTTCAACGCCGAGGGTGCGGTCACCTCACAGACCGACCCGAGGAACATAACCACCAGCTACGGCTACGACGCAGTCGGACGCATGACCTCGGTCACGTACGCGGGCGGGTCGGTGTCCTACGCGTACGACAACGCCGGGCGGCGGATTTCGATGACGGACCCCACCGGGACGACGACATGGGGCTACGACGCCGCCGATCGGACGACCTCGGTGGCTCAGCCCGCCGGCGCGCTGACCTACGCCTACGACGACGCCGGGCGCCGGACGAGCATGACGCTGCCAGGCTCGCGACAGATCACCTACACGTACACGCCGGCCGGTCGGCTCGACACCGTCACGGACTGGGGCGGCCGGTGGGCCGACTTCGGTTACGACGCCGCAGGTCAGCGAACGTCGATCGACCGGTCGAACGGCGTGAGCTCCGCGTACACATATGACACCGCGGGACAGATCAGCTCAATCGTCCACGCAGCCGGCGGCAACACGCTCCAGTCGTTCCTATACACCTACGACGCCGCCGGCAACCAGACGAACGTGACTTCTCCGCAGGGCAGCGAGTCGTACACCTACGACTCGCTGAACCGATTGACCGACGTCATCTATCAAGGCGGTCCGACGGTCGGCTACGCCTACGACGCGGCCGGCAACCGCACGTCGGAGACACGCGGCGGCCAGACGACTAACTACACGTACGACAACGCGGGACAGCTAACGCAGGTCGGGACCGAGACCTACGCCTACGATGCAGCCGGCAATCTGACGACTGCGGGAGCCGATACCTATTCGTGGGATTACGCAGACCGACTGACCTCGGTGATTCGAGACGGTCACAACGCGACGTACACCTACGACGGAAGCGGAATCAAGACTGGCTCTATCGTTGACGGCGATAGCGACCCACTGCTTGTCGATCGCGTCGGTGCACTCCCCACGGTAGTAGACGACGGCGACAGGACGTATGTCCACGCTGGCGGCCTCGGCTGGCAGACCTCAGCGAGCGGGACGGAGTTTGCTCTCGCCGATGCCCTCGGGTCGGTTCGAGGGCTCACCGGTGGCGGAGGAGGCATTGTCGGGAGCGCCTCCTTCGAGGTATTTGGGCAGCCTCGCGTCTCCTCTGGCACGACCAGCCTCTTCGGGTTCACCGGTGAACCGATGGATGGCGCGGGCCTGGTGGACCTTCGGGCCCGGGCGTTGGAGCCAGGAATCGGACGTCTACTCTCGCTCGACACCGCAAGACCGAACGGGCCCGGAGGCCAGGGTTTCAATCTTTACACCTACGTCGCCAATAATCCCGCTACGTGGGTTGATCCAAGCGGTCATGGAACAATTGGATGGGCACTACTCGCAATTCCTTTCATCATCGTTGCACTTGTCTTGTTGGCCGTCTACTGCGACGCGGACTGCAAGGATCTGAGGGAACAACGCGGATCGGAGGGACCCGCACCCAGTCCTGGCAACCCCTGCGGCGCGGTCCAACCCGCCAACATGAATGTTGTCAATGCATGCCCACCGCCGCCACAGGAGCCGAGACCAGGGGAATCTGTTGGTGGCTGGCAGGCGGACGCCGAAGACAACTGCGAGATCGCTCCGCCCGGCGACGGCGTGGTGTACTTGCCTGACAGCACATATGTTGTTCGGCTAGGTGAGAACACACCCGATACACTGCGGAAACAAGCGGAGTGCATTGGGCAGAAGACAGGCTGGGTCTATGGCGAATCCGTTAACGCGTACCCAGGAGTGAGCCCTCGGGAACTGGCGAGCGTTGGAATGGCCCGGCCGAAGGCCGGCGTTACCACTGTGGGCGAAATCCGTGCTGCCGGAGGCGAGGTTCTTCACCGCCCCTCGGACGTGCCCATGAATCCATGGCACTCGTTGGTGTATGGTTTGAAACCAGAACAACTCAGCCAGCTGCTCAATCCGTGGGTGTACACAAAGGATCTCTCTTGACGGATCAGCGTCTGCCTCGAATCTGGGTCGACTTCGCGAAGCAGGATCGTCTTGGCCGCCTGAAGTTGACGATTGTCGGTGCACGTGAAGACATCGAGCGACTCGGGTCCGAATTTCGTGATGGTTTGAAGATGGTTGGGCATGACGACGAACTGGCAGTAGAGGGCATCGTCCAATACAATGCGGAAGAGAATATCTGGGTCCTGGAGTTCGACCCGGCCGCTGTTCGGCAGGACACGGAAGCTGAGTGAAGAGGTCACTGGCTCCGGGCCTCTTTCGCCTACTGAGCTTGCCCCGGTTCCGTGGACACGTGGACATTAGGACGCGACTGCAGGGCTGAGCCACCTCCGTTCGAACTCGAGGGGCGCCATCTGCCCGCAGAACGAGTGACGCCGGCGCCGGTTGTAGAAGACCTCGATCCACCAGAAGGCAGCCGAGCGGGCGGCCTGCCGCGTCGGGAAGACCGGCCCGAAGATCACCTCGAGCTCACGCTTCATCGATCCGAAGGTCGACTCCATCGCCGCGTTGTCGTGGGCAGAGCCGACCCGACCCATCGAGGGCAGGATCCCCGACTCGCGCACGCGGCGCCCGAACTCGATCGAGGTGTATTGGGACCCCTGATCCGTGTGGTGCACGAGCCCGGGTCCCGGGCTCCGGTTGGCACACGCCATGTCCAGGGCCGAGATCACCAGCTCGGTGCGCAGGTGGTTCGCCATCGACCTACGGGGCACCGCGAGTCTGGGCTGAGCTCCGGCTGGACCATGGGATGTTCCTGTCCCGCAAACGTGTGGCCCGGCTGATGCGAGCCGCTCGGTACCTCGCGACCGCCGAAGGCTTCCTGCATCTGGCCGCGGTCGAGGACCTGTTCTCGCGGGCGATGGTTGGCTGGGGATATGGACGCTAAGAAAGAGCTCGTCGGCCCCATACGAACCGCCGTGAACATTGCCGTGAATCTGCTCGTGATGGGAGAATACGAGGCTCTCGAAGCGCTGACGCGTGGGCGTCTCCTGTCCGCGCCGCTCTTGCGACGTGCTGTTGCTGACTACAGGCATCAGCTTGTGAGCCCGCCCGAATCTGCGTTGACGGACTTGGATGTGGTTCAAGCACCCGATATCGATCCGCCGACGTTCCATGTCGTTTTCCCGCTTTGGACAGAGGACGAGGGCGAGTCGGACTTGACTCTGGAGCTTCGTCTTGTCGAAGCCTACCCAAATGCATTCGAAACTGAGATCACGAGCTTGCATGTTCGATGAACTACCCTGGCCAGCGAAGCTCTAGGGAACAAGCGAATCGAAGTCATCTGACGCTCGATGAGCGATGGAGCTGTTGGGCGAGTCAACATGAGGGACATCAATCTTCGAGAGGTCGTCGAGGACTTCGGTCGCGATTCGTGAGTGGGATCCTTAGCGGCTCGTGGGCTCGTCCTCGCCCGCCGATCGGCGCGCGAGGACGAACAGCAGATCGCTCAGGCGGTTGAGGTACCGCCGCACCTCGGGGTTCACCTCGCGACCTTCGCCTTCGAACGACACCACGTTCCGCTCCGCCCGACGAACGACGCTCCTCGCGTGATCGAGCGCCGCGCTCACCTGGTTCGAACCCGGGACGATGAAGGCGTTCGGCAGCGATCGCTCGGCGACGAACTCGTCGATCCTTCTTTCGAGCCGCTCGGTCATCTCCGGCGTCACGAGCGAGACGCCGGCTTCGAGCTTGCCGCGCTCGTCTGGGTTCGTCGCGAGGTCGGCACCGACCACGAACAGCTCCCGTTGCAGCGCAAGGATCTCCTCGGCCAGCGGCGGCTCCGCCGCCGCTCGGGCGACCCCGAGCACCGCGACGGCCTCGTCGGTCGTCCCGTAGGCCTCCGTGGCCGCGTCGTCCTTCGGCACCCGTCCGCCGTACAGCAGTCCGGTCGTGCCGTCGTCGCCGGTCTTCGTGTAGATGCGAGGCACGGGGAGCTAGCATAGGGCCTCGCGGCGGACGTCCTGACGACCCAACAGATCGCGGGGACCGCCATGAAAGGAGGCGCCACGTGGCCGGACGATTCGGATCCGTGGTCACCGCGATGGTCACGCCGTTCCGCAAGGACCACGCGGTCGATCTCGACGGCGCACAGGAGCTCGCCTCCTGGCTCACGGACAACGGCTCGGACTCCGTCTTCGTCGTGGGCTCGACGGGGGAGTCGCCGACCCTGTCCCACAAGGAGAAGCGGGACCTCTTCCGTGTCGTCGGCGACGCGATCCGCGGACGCGGGAAGCTGATCTGCGGCACCGGCACCTATTCGACGGCCGAGACGCTCGAGCTGACCCGGGAGGCCGAGGGCGCCGGCGCCGACGGGGTCGTGGTCGTGACGCCGTACTACAACAAGCCTCCGCAGCGTGGCCTGGTGGCGCACTTCGAGCGCATCGCCGACGCCACCGAACTCCCGATCATCGTCTACAACATCCCTGGCCGCACCGGGACGCGCATCGAGCACGACACGATGCTCCGGATCGCGGAGAAGGCGAACGTGGTCGCCGTGAAGGACTCCACCGGCGACTTCAAGGCGATCTCGAACCTCATCTCGGAGGCCCCCGACGGGTTCGAGGTCTACTCCGGCGATGACTGGGCGACGTTCGGCTACGTCTGCCTGGGCGCGGTGGGCGTCGTGAGCGTCGCGTCGCACCTCGTGGGCCCCCAGATCCGGCAGATGATCGACCTGATCGAGACCGGGGACGTCCCCGCGGCCCGCAAGCTCCACGAGGACCTCTCGCCCCTCTTCAACGCCCTGTTCGTCACGTCGAACCCGATCCCGGTCAAGGCGGCGCTCGACATGCTGGGCCGCCCGGCGGGCCCGCCGCGGCTGCCGCTGGTGCCCGCCACGAACGAGGAGCGCGACAGGGTCCGCAAGGCACTGGAGGACGCCGGTCTCCTCTGAGCGCCGGGTCCGACTCGTCTTCCTCGGCGGGGTGGGGGAGGTGGGCCGGAACATGGCCTGCCTCGAGCTCGACGGACGGATCCTGATCGTCGACGTCGGTCTGTCGTTCCCGTCCGGCGACATGCCCGGCATCGATCTCGTGCTCCCGAACTTCGACCACGTCCGCCAGCAGGCCGACCGGATCGAGGCCGTGGTGCTCACCCACGGGCACGAGGACCACATCGGCGCGCTGCCGTACCTACTCCGCGACCTCGATCGCCCCCTCGACGTCCTGGGGACGCCGTTCACCCTGGCGCTGCTGCAGGGGAAGCTGGACGAGCACGAGGTGTCGCACCTCGCGAACCTGCGGAGCGTGACCCCCGGTGAGCAGGCGATCGCCGGACCGTTCACGATGCGGTTCCTCCGCGTGACCCACTCGATCCCCGACGGGATGGCCGTGGTCATCGACACGCCGTTCGGGGCGATCCTGCACACCGGGGACTTCAAGATCGACCAGACGCCGCTCGATGGACGGCCGACGGACCTGCACGGGCTGGCGGAGGAGGCCGGCCGCGGCAGGGGCGTGCACCTCCTCCTCTCGGATTCGACGAACGCGGAGGAGCCTGGGTACACGTCCAGCGAGCGGAGCGTGGGGCCGGTCCTGAACGACATCGTCGCCGGCGCCCCGGGCCTCGTCGTGGCGGCGTGCTTCTCGAGCCACATCCACCGGGTGCAACAGATCGTCAACGCGGCCCGAGCGAACGAGCGGGTGGTGGCCTTCCTCGGGCGGTCGATGCACACGTCGGTCGACGCGGCCCGGCGCCTCGGTCATCTCCACGTCCCGGACGCCGACGTCGTGGACATCGAGGAGATCGATGGGCTCGATGCCGGCCGGGTCGTCGTGATCTGCACGGGCTCGCAGGGCGAGCCGTACTCCGCGCTGTCGCTCATGGCGCAGCGCCAGCACAAGTGGGTGGAGCTCGGTCCCGGCGACACGGTCGTCCTGTCGTCCTCCCTGATCCCCGGGAACGAGCCCGCCATCCATCGGGTGGTCGACGGCCTGTACCGGACGGGGGCGAACGTGTTCCACATGCCCTCCGACCCCGTGCACGCCTCGGGACACGCCGCGCAGGAGGAGCTGCGCGTGATGCTCTCGCTCGTGCGGCCGCGCTGGTTCATCCCGATCCACGGCGAACGGAGGCAGCTGCAGCATCATGCTCGTCTGGCGCACGGGGTCGGGATCGCGCCGGACCGGACGCTGATCTGCGAGGACGGCGACGTCGTGGAGGTCGGGGAGGAGGTCCGGCACGTGGACCGGATCCAGGCGGGCATGATCTTCGTGGACGGCCTCGGGATCGGCGACGTGGGCAGCGAGGTGCTCCGGGATCGGCGGAAGCTGGCCGGGGACGGCGTCGTCGTGGTCGTGCTCACCGTCGACGCCCAGACCGGCGAGCTGCTGGCCGGCCCCGATGTCGTGAACCGCGGATTCGTCCACGAGGAGACCTCCGCCGAGATCCTCGACGTGGCGCGCGAGCGGGTCGTGCAGGCGGTGAAGGAGACCGCCGAGGTCCACGTGACGGACCCGTCCGCCCTCCAGCAGAACGTCCGTCGGGTGCTCGCGCGCTACTTCAACGAGGTCACCCAGCGCAAGCCCGTGATCCTGCCCGTGATCATGGAGGTGTGAGGCGAACGGCCCTCCCGGCCCGGCGGGGATCGGAGCCCACGACGACCGACGGACGTGGCTCCGCGATCTGCCCGAGCTCGTCGAACGATGCGTCGGGAGGTGGGGACTCACCCTCGGCGCGCCGTTCCCAGACGCGACGGCGTCATATGTCGCCCGAGCCACGACCGGAGCAGGCGAGGACGTGGTGCTGAAGATCGGATGGCCTCACCGGGAGAGCGAGCACGAGGCCGACGCGCTCATCCGGTGGGAGGGGGAAGGGGCGGTTCGCCTGCTCGATCGCGATCGTGAGGCCCAGGCGATGCTCCTCGAGCGCTGCGTCCCCGGATCGCATCTGTCGGAGCTGGACGGCGACGCTGCACTCGGGGTGCTGATCGATCTGCTCCCGCGACTGCTCGTGCCGGCGAGCGGGCCCTTCTCCACGCTCTCGGACGAAGCAGCGTGGTGGCTCGAGACCCTCGACGAGAAGGCGGAGCGGGCCGGACGTCCGTTCTCCGACCGACTGTTCGCGGCCGCGGTCGGAGCGCTTCGAGACCTGCCGGCTTCGCAGCGAGAGGAACAGGTCCTGCTGCACCAGGACCTCCACGGCGACAACGTCCTCAGGGCGACCCGAGAACCCTGGCTGGTGATCGATCCCAAACCGCTGCTGGGGGAACGGGAGTTCTGCGTCGCTCCGATCGTCCGGTCGCACGAGCTGGGCGACGATGAACGAGCGGTTCGCCGGCGGTTCGATCGGCTCACCGCCGAGCTGAGCCTGGACCACGAGCGCGCCCTGCTGTGGACGATCGCGCAGACCGTTGCCTGGTCGATGGACGAGGTGCGGGCCGATCCCTGGCACGTCCAGGTCGCCGACTGGCTGCTCGTGGCGATCTGACCGGGTTCAGCCCAACGCGCGGAACGGCTCGGGCTGATAACGGTCGAGGAGCTCAGCCCATTCCGGGAGCGCCTCGGCGACCGCGGGGTCGTCGCGGAACAACCAGGAGAGGTGCCGGAGCGCGTGCTCGATCACCTGGGCGACGCCGATCCCGCTCGGCGGCGCGGTGGCCGCGCCGCGCGCGAGATCGGCCCGCGCCACGCGGATCCGTTCGAGGGTGTCCGGCGGCAGCGTTGCCCGAGGCTCCACCACGGCGACGTAGGTGAGGACGAGTCGACCTCCTTCGTGGCGCCACGAGGTGGAGTGCACGACGCGAGGCACCAGGTCGTACCAACCGAGCGCCTCGAGCACGACGTCGCCGGGGCCCGACGTGACGGGCAGCCCGATGTGCAGCGAGTCGGCGTGCACCGGCTTCAGCCACACGGCCGAGCCTCCCTCCAGCTCCAGGATCAGGACCTCGAGCGACTGTTGCGCGAACTCGGACGACCAGGGGACGTCGGAGATGGGTCGGCCGAGCTCGACCACGGGCTCGGGAGGATGCGGCTCATCCGGTCGACGGCGATCCGTGGGCTCGCGATCGGGCGGCACGCCCACCCGCTACCGACTGCCCGCGGCGTCCCCTTCGACGGGTCGCCAGATCGCCCTGACCTCGTCCGCGGTCGTCTCGATGCCGTGTGCGGTCCGGCCATGCGCCTGGACCTGCTCGATCACCTCGTCCTCGCTCCCGCGGCACCGCCATCCGCACCGGCAGGTGACTTCCACCATCATCGACGTCCTCCCGTGCTCAGGATAGAGAGCCGGCCTCCCCTCTGGGGGAGCCAGCGTGGAGCGCGGCGGAGGGTCGGCAGGGCGATGCTTGAAGCGGCACCGTCAGCCGTCATGCTTGTTCGACCATGGCGACGAAGACTTCCCCCTCCCGGCGGTCCGGGAGCAGCGGGTCGCGGAAGCGTTCCCCGAGGAAGGCGGCCTCCAAGAAGAAGCCGCAGAGGACCCCCGTGCGGGCCGTGCTCTCTCCCTGGGCCCGTGACGCCCTCGGGATCGGCCTGATCGCGTTCGCGCTCCTGGGCGTGCTCTCCGTGTGGCTGGAGGCGGGTGGCCCCGTGGGGAACGCCGTCGCGTGGCTGCTGCTGGCGAGCCTCGGCGTCGGGGCCTACGCCGCGCCCGTCGTGGGTGCCTGGTGGGGGTTCGTCCTCCTCCGGGACACGGCCCGCGACGATCGCGTCCGGATGTTCATCGGGTTCGTCGTCCTCGTCCTGGGCGCGCTGGGTCTCGTGTCCCTGTTCTCGGAGCGGCCGAGCATCGCCGGCGGCTCGGGTGAGCTCGAGGGGGGTGGCGGCGCCATCGGCACGCTCGTCGCGTGGCCCCTCGCCCGGGTGATCTCCCCCGTCGGGGCGGCGATCGTGTGCACCGCCCTCACGGTCCTCGGACTGCTGATCTTCACCGGGACGCCGTTCTCCGCGATCAAGGAGAAGATCGACGCGTTCCGCGAGGAGCGCGACGAGCGCGATCCGGTCGCCGCGAGGGCCCGGGAGGACGAACGGTCGCGGCCGCGTCGCCGTTGGTCGTTCCGCGAGGCCTTCGGCCTCGCCGGGGGGGACGACGTCGTCTTCGTGCCGGAGGCGGAGGGGTCCGGCTCGACGGAGACGATCCCGGCGGTGGAGGAGGACACGGGCTTCCCCACCGAGCCGGGCATCCCGGCGACGGGCGCGCTCCGCTCCCGGACCGTCACCACGCCCAGCGGCCCGTACCGGCTCCCGTCGCTGGACCTCCTGCGGACGGCGCCGCCGTCCAACTCCGACTCGCGCGCCGAGCGGGACGCCTTGTCCGCGCTCGAGCGCACGCTGCACACCTTCGGGGTCGATGCCCGGGTCGTGGGCGCCCACCGGGGGCCCACGGTCACGATGTACGAGGTGGCCGTGGCCTCCGGCACCAAGGTCAGCAAGGTCCTCGGCCTCTCGAGCGACATCGCCTACGCCTTGGCGACCCCCGACGTCCGGATCCAGGCGCCGATCCCGGGCAAGTCGGCGATCGGCATCGAGGTCCCGAACGTCCACCGCGATTTCGTGATGCTCGGCGACGTGCTCCGTTCGTCCGCCGCGAAGCAGGCCGTGCACCCGCTCGAGGTCGCCCTGGGCAAGGACGTCCACGGGCGCGCGCGGATGGTGAACCTCGCGGAGATGCCCCACCTCCTGATCGCGGGCGCCACCGGGGCCGGGAAGTCGTCGCTCGTCAACTCGTTCGTGACGTCGCTGCTGGCGCGGACGACGCCCGAGGACGTCCGCCTCGTCCTCGTGGATCCGAAGCGCGTGGAGCTCAGCCACTTCGGCGACGTCCCGCACCTCCTCTCGCCGGTGATCGTGCACCCGAAGCGCGCCGCCGAGGCCCTCCAGTGGATCGTCCGCGAGATGGAGTTGCGCTACGAGCTCCTCGCCACGGTCGGCGTCCGCGACATCGACTCGTACGAGGAAGGCTGGCGATCGGGCACCCTGCGCATCCCACCGGGGATGGAGGAGCGATTCGAACACATGCCCTTCATCGTCGTCGTCATCGACGAGCTCGCCGACCTGATGATGGTGGCGCCGCGCGACGTGGAGGATGCCATCTGCCGGGTGGCCCAGATGGCCCGCGCGGTCGGGATCCACCTGGTGGTCGCGACGCAGCGTCCGTCCGTGGACGTCGTGACCGGGCTGATCAAAGCGAACATCCCTTCGCGGATCGCGTTG
Source organism: Actinomycetota bacterium (assembly GCA_044865955.1). Lineage (GTDB taxonomy): Bacteria > Actinomycetota > UBA4738 > UBA4738 > HRBIN12 > JAJNBA01. Next base: position 12,810 of record JBIOTM010000121.1, read on the forward strand.
ATGACCTCGTCGCAGGCCGACTCGCGGGTGATCCTCGACATGAACGGCGCCGAGAAGCTCGTCGGGAACGGGGACATGCTGTTCGCGCCGTCCAACGTGTCCAAACCCGTCCGCATCCAGGGCGCCTGGGTCACCGAGTCGGAGGTGCGCGCGATGTGCGAGTTCATCCGCGCGCAGCGCGCCGTGGTGTACGAGCACAGCGCCGAAGGGTTCGCCTCGCCGCCGGGCGAGGGCGTGGGGGAACACGGTCTCGGTGACGACGACGAGCTCCTCGAGCAGGCGGCGGAGCTCGTGATCCGCTCCCAGCTCGGCTCGACCTCGATGCTGCAGCGGAAGCTCAAGGTGGGGTTCGCGCGCGCCGGACGCCTGATGGACCTGATGGAGGAGCGGGGGCTGGTCGGGCCGTCCCAGGGTTCGAAGGCGCGCGACGTCCTGGTGACCTGGGAGGAATGGGAGGAACGCCGCTCCCCCTAGAGCGATCAGATGGCGCCGATGCGCCGCGCGACGTGGAACAGCGTGTCGGCATGCTGCTGCGGGTCGATCATCAGTCCACCGGCGATCCCCACGTGCGCCTGCCAGTAGGCGTAGATGCGTTCGATCGTCCATCCGCGATCGAGCGCGCTACGGACGCAGCGGACCATCTCGCTGCCGGTCCAGATGGAGTCCGGGCTGACGAGGAACCCACCCCGGCCCCCGTCGATCGTCCGCCAGAACGCTCCCAGGAGACCCCACAGCCCGTCGTCTCGCTCCCCCGACACCAGGAGGAACCGCACGGGACCCTCTGAGAGGATCTGCGCCGAAGGCAGCACCCCACGGAACGTGGCCAGCGGTGAGTCCTCGGTGCTCTCCTCGGGCGCGCCCGATCCCATCGGTTCCTTCCCTCCCGCGGGCAACTGTAGTCCCCCGGTCGGAGGACTCCACCGTACGGACGCCCGATTCCTGCGGGGCCGTCGGCCCTAGTGCCGACGGCCCCGCCTGTCCTCCACGGTGATCGCCCACTGCTCGTGATCGCGCCACCGGCCGCCGATCTTGAGGTAACGAGGCGCGAGGCCCTCCTTGCGGAAGCCGGCTCGTCGCACCAGGGCGATCGATCGCTCGTTCCCCGGCTGGATGCTCGCCTGCACCCTATGCAGGCGCAGGTCACCGAAGGCGTACCGCAGCACGAGCTCCAACCCCTCGCGCATGTACCCCCTCCCCTCGAACGGCCGGAACGCGTAGTAGCCGAGGTAGGCATTGCGGAACTTCCCGTAGACGATCTGCCCCAGGCCGAAGTAGCCGACGATCGCGCCGTCCTCGTTCCGGCAGACGGCGAGGCGGGCGTCGTTCCCGTCGCCCGCGACGAGCTCTCGGAACGCGGCGGGGGTCCTGGGCGGGTGCGACCACGGGCGGTGGAGGCTCCTGGAGCCCCGGACGCGTTCGAGGAACTCGGCCTCGTCCGAGAGCGCGATCCGCCGGATGTGGACCAGACGCCCGCGCCGGAGGGGTGCCGCCATCGGCGGAGTGTAGGTCCACGACAGCTATCCTTCCTCCCGTTGCCATGGCCGGCTCAGTGACGGATCCCCGGACCGGGGTCGGCCCGGCCCTGCGGCGGGCTCGCGAGGTCCGAGGGCTCTCCCTCGACGAGGCGGCGCGCGACACCAGGCTCCGGGTCGACCAGCTGGATGCCCTCGAGCGGGAGGACTTCGACGCCCTGCCCGGCGAGGTCTACGTGCGGGCTTCCCTCCGGACGTACGCCAGCTACCTCGGTCTCGACCCCGACAAGGTCGGAGGGGCCTACGCCCGGTTCGCCGAGGAGGCGGAGCCGGTGCCCCCTCCCGCCAAGCTCGGGCGGGTCGAGCGGATGATCGCGGCGAGCCGGATCAGGGACAACCAGCGGTTCCTCCTGGTCGCCGCCGCGTCGATCCTGATCGTCCTGCTGGCTTTCGGCCTGCTGTCCCGCGGGACCGCCGCGCCGGCGCCGGCTGAGATCCCCGCCGCCACCGCGTCGCCCGTCCCCGGCGATCCGACGATCCGCGCGGTGCTCGTCGCGACGGGTGACGTCGTCGTCGAGTCGGAGGCGGACGGGACCCACCGTTCCGTGACGCTGCGGCCCGGCGAGACGGTGACGCTCGTCGCCCTCGAGCGCATGGAACTCACGGTGGACGACGCCGGCCTCGTGGACGTGAGCCTCAACGGGAGGGACGTGACGACCGGGATCCCCGGCTCCTCGTACCGATACTCCTTCTCGCTCGGGGCCGACGACGGGAGGGGGTCATCGTCGAACGGGTGAGGCCGCTCGGCCTCGGCTGGCCGAACGTCCTGTCGATCGGGCGGATCGCGCTGATCCCGGTGGTCGTGCTCCTCCTCGCCATGGATCGGCCCGAGACGAGGTGGATGGCGCTCGTCGTGTTCGTGGTGGGCGCCCTGTCGGACCTGGTCGACGGGTACCTCGCCCGGCGGCACGCGATGACGACGCCGGTCGGCGCATGGCTCGATCCCCTCTCCGACAAGCTCTTCGTGATCGCGCCCGCCGCGTTCCTGTCGATGCAGGGGGAGTTCCCGTGGTGGGCGACCGCCGTGATCGTGCTCCGGGAAGCGGCGGTCTCGCTCCTCCGGTGGCGCCTCGACCAACGCGGCGTCTCGATGCCGGCCTCCAGGACAGGCAAGGCCAAGACGTTCAGCCAGGTCTCGGCCGTCGGGCTCTCCCTCGCGCCGCTGCCCGGGAGGTTCGACCCCTTCGTGCTGGCGATCGTCGTGGCCTCCGTGATCCTCACCGTCTACAGCGGGATCGAGTACCTCTTCACTGACCGTCACCGCGTGGAGACGGGGTGAGGGCGGAGATCGTCGCTGTCGGCACGGAGCTGTTGCTCGGCCAGATCCCCAACGAGAACGCCCGCTGGATGTCTGAGCGTCTGGCGGCGATCGGCGTGGACGTCTTGCACCACCAGGCGGTGGGGGACAACCTCGACAGGATCGTGGAGGCGATGCGGTTGGCGGCCTCGCGCGCGGACGTGGTCCTGGTCACGGGTGGCCTCGGCCCCACCCAGGATGACATCACGCGGGACGCCCTGGCCGCGCTCCTGGCCGCTCCGATGGTGCGCGATCCCCGGATCGAGGAGCTGCTCCGCGAGAAGTTCCGGGCGTTCGGGCGGAGCGAGATGCCCGAGAGCAACCTCCGGCAGGCGGACGTGCCCGCGGGCGCCCGCACCATCATCCCCGCACGCGGGACGGCGCCGGGGCTGATCGCGGAGCTGGCCGGTGGGGCACGGATCTACGCGGTGCCCGGGGTCCCCGAGGAGATGGTCGAGATGATGGAGGGAACGGTCCTCCCGGAGATCGTCTCGTCGGCGGGGGCGGGCGTCGTTCGGTCGCGGGTCCTTCGATGCGCGGGGATCGGGGAGTCCGCCCTCGCCGAGGTCGTCGGGGACCTGTTCCTGTCCTCGGAGAACCCGACGATCGCCTTCCTCGCGTCGACGGGCGAGGTGCGGGTGCGCATCACCGCCAAGGCGTCCACGGCGCAGGAGGCGGACGGGCTGATCGATCCGATCGCCGACGAGGTCCGCCGGCGGCTGGGCGACGTGGTGTTCACGTCCGGGGATGAACCGCTCGAGGCGGCCGTCGTCCGTCTGCTCACCGGTGCGGGCGCCACGCTCGCCTGTGCCGAGTCGCTGACGGGCGGGGGGGTGGGCGCCCGGATCACTTCGGTGCCCCGCGCCTCGGAGGTCTTCGTCGGCTCGGCGGTCGTCTACACGAACGAGGCGAAGGTCGAGGTGCTCGGCGTGTCCCGCGGAACGCTCGACGGCCCGGGTCCGGTGAGCGAGGCATGCGTCCGGGAGATGGCGACCGGGTCGCGGCGACTGTACGGATCCGACCTCGGACTGGCGCTCACGGGAGCGGCCGGCCCCGACCCGCACGGCGGGGCGACACCGGGCACGATCTGGATCGCGCTGGACGGCGAGGCCGTGCGCCACGCTCGGGGCGTCAGCGTGCCGGGGGATCGAGATCGGGTCCGCCGGTGGGCCGAGCAGGCCGCGCTGGATCTCGTCCGTCGTCACCTGGAGGGCCGCCCGCTTCCTTCGTCGGATCGGGCGATCTGATGGCGCGCGATCGTGCCGCACGCCCCGAAGCCAAGCCGCTCCGGCTCTTCGTGGCCGTCGAGATCCCCGAAGCCGTGAAGGACGCCGTGGAGGATGCCTTCCGTCCCTGGCGCGAGCTGTTCCCGAAGGCTCGCTGGGTGCCTCGGGAGAACTGGCACGTGACGCTGAAGTTCCTCGGCCGGACGTGGCCCCGACTCACGGACTGGGTGGCCGACCGGGCGGCCACCGCGGCCGGGGACGCGTCGTCGATCAGGACGAGGATCACGGGCGTGGGCGCGTTCCCGTCGCGGGGGAGGGGACGGGTCCTGTGGGCCGGCTTCGACGACGGGCCCGGCCAGATGGCGGAGCTGGCGCTGGCCATCGAGGGCGCCCTCCTGGCCGAGTTCCCGGCGGAGAGCCGTCCGTTCCACCCCCACCTCACCGTGGCGCGGAGCGAGCCTCCGGTGAAGCTTCCCCCGGAGTTCGGGCGGACGCCGCTGCTCACCGAGGAGTGGGAGGTGGATCACGTGGTCCTGTTCCGGAGCCACCTGCGGCGGCCGGCGCCGGTCTACGAGCCGCTCGCCCGCTTCCCGTTGGGCGGCGGCTGAGCTCCTTGCGTTCGAACATCTGTTCGAGTAGCCTCGGTCTCGCCAGAGGGTTGCCCAAGACGGCGGAATGACAGAGGTGTAACTTATGTCGGAGTCGCTCGGTAGTCTCCACTCGTCGCTTGCACAGGCACTCTCCCGGCCCCCCTCCGGGCGGGGCAGGGGCACGAAGGAGGGGAACGTGGACCGGGACAAGATGCTCGACGTCACGTTGCAGCAGATCGAGAAGCAGTTCGGCAAGGGCGCCGTGATGAAGCTCGGCGAGCATCCGATGGGGGAGGGCATCGGCGTCATCCCGACCGGCTCGCTCGCGCTCGACCTCGCGCTCGGGGTCGGCGGGATCCCGCGGGGTCGGATCGTCGAGGTCTTCGGGCCCGAGGGCTCGGGCAAGACGACGGTCTGCCTCCACATCATCGCCGAGGCCCAGCGTCGCGGCGGGATCGCGGCGTTCGTGGACGCGGAGCACGCCCTCGACCCCACGTACGCGCAACGGCTGGGGTTGAACATCGATGAGCTCCTGGTCTCTCAGCCCGACTCGGGGGAGCAGGCGCTCGAGATCGCCGACATGCTGGTGCGCTCGGGGGCGCTCGACGTCGTGGTGATCGACTCGGTCGCCGCGCTCGTCCCGCGGGCCGAGATCGAGGGCGAGATGGGCGACTCGCACGTCGGCCTCCAGGCGCGGCTGATGTCCCAGGCGATGCGCAAGCTCGCCGGCACGCTCTCGCGCTTCGACACGACGGCGATCTTCATCAACCAGCTGCGCGAGAAGATCGGGGTGATGTTCGGGTGCTTCTCTTATGGGACCCGCGTGACGCTCGCGGACGGCACTCAGGAGAAGATCGGGAAGATCGTGAACCAACGGATGCCCGTGGAGGTGCTCTCCTACGACCCTGCGGCGGGGCGGGTGATCCCGAAGCGAGTCGTGAACTGGTTCGACAACGGCAAGACCGATGGTTTCCTCCAGTTCACGG
>JBIOTM010000122.1:0-2656 GCA_044865955.1 Actinomycetota bacterium
AGGCTCCCACCCGCCGCGAACCCCGCGGCGATCGCCACAGCGATCACGATGAGCACCAACAGCATGTGGGGGAGTCTCCGACTCGGGTAGGTGCCGCGACAGCATCGTTCCATGGGCTCCTGCGGGAGTCCAGCGCGGGAGGGGTAGGCTGCCGCGATGCGCCGCGACGACGGCTACTTCGGACCGGGGAGCGTGTCCTGGCAGGTCCACCGCGAGGTCACCGTCCTGTTCGGCGGCGCGCGTGCGGTCCTGATGCACGCGGCCCACCCGCTCGTGATCGCGGGCGCCAACCAGACGGCCATGTACGAACGCAACCCGTGGAGACGGCTGCAGCGGACGCTCGTCCTGCAGTACGCCCTGACGTTCGGGACGAAGGCCGAGGCGCACGCCGCCGCCGACCGCATCAACGAGGTCCACGAACGGATCAAAGGCGTCGACGCCGTGACCGGGCGCCCGTACGACGCGCTCGATCCGTCGCTCCTGCTGTGGGTCCACGCGTGCCTGATCGACAGCGCCTTGCTCTTCGAACGCCTCACCGTCGGCCGGCTCGACGACGCTGGTCGTCAACGGTTCCACGAGGAGCAGATGCTGTCGGCCGAGCTGCTCCGGCTCCCCCGAACGCTGATCCCGTCGACCGTGCAGGCGCTGGAGGGCTACATCGACGACACCGTGGGGTCGGGCGATCTCCTCGTGACCGATGCGGCGCGGAGCGTCGCGGGGCTGTTCGTCGATCCGCCTCGCGACGCGCAGTGGAGGCCCGCGTTGAAGGTGGTCGCACGTCTGGCTCTCGCGACGTTGCCTCCGGTGCTCCGGGATGGTTACGGGTACCGGGTCGGGCTCACCAAGCGCGCGGCTGTCGCTGCGTCGTTCGCGGCCACGCGAGCGGCCAGGCCCCTGGTGCCCTCCGCCTTCCGGTTCGTCACCCCGTACCGGCAGTGGCGCTCCGGCAGGCCCGGCGGCCAGGAGCCGGACGTGATCGACGCATCGCGCCGCTCCCCCGGCGTCCGGCCGTAATGGCAGACTCAGCGACGTGGCGCTCGAGGGTCTCCTGCTCGACATCGACGGCGTGCTCGCCGTGTCGTGGGAACCGCTGCCCGGGGCCGTCGATGCGGTGCGGCGACTCCGCGAGCGTGGGATCCCGTTCCGCCTGATCACCAACACCACGACGAAGACCCGCGCCGACCTGGCCTCCACGCTGCGCCGGGCCGGCTTCGACATCGGTGACGAGGAGATCGTGACCGCCCTCGTGGCGACGGCCGGCTACCTCCGGACCGCCCACGCCGGCGCGAAGGTGTTCGTGCTGTCCGAGGGTGACGCGACGGCCGACCTGGAGGGGATCGATCTCGCGGCGGCCGAGGATGCCGACGTGATCGTCCTCGGAGGTGCCTACGACGACTTCACGTACCCGACGATGAACCGGATCTTCAGCAGGCTGATGGAGGGCGCCGCGCTCGTCGGCATGCACAGGAACCTCTTCTGGCGGACGAGCCGGGGCTGGCAGTTGGACGCCGGCGCCTACATCGGAGGCCTGGAGGAGGCCGCGGGCACCCGAGCAACCATCTGCGGCAAGCCGGAGAAGGCGTACTTCGACGCGGCGCTGGAGATGCTGGGCGTGGGCGCGGATCGCGCGGCCATGGTCGGCGACGACGTCGTCAACGACGTGCTCGGGGCGCAGGCCGCGGGGCTCACCGGGGTCCTCGTCCGGACGGGGAAGTATCGGGAGGGAGACGAGGACCGGCACGACCCGCCTCCGGATCACGTCGTGGACTCGATCGCGGACGTTCCGGCGATCGTCGGCTCAGCGTAAGCTCCACGGGTGGGTCTCGGCCTCCGCGTGCGAGGTGGGCGTCGGACGAACCTGGCGCTGCTCGCGGTGGTTCCGGCGGCCGTCGTGACCGGCGGGCTCACGTTCGCGATCGGCAGTCCCTGGGTCCGGTGGGCGGTGGTGGCGCACGGCGTGGCGGGTTTCGCGATCCTCCTGTTGGCGCCGTGGAAGGCGTCCATCTCGGCTCGCGGTCTCCGCCGCCCGTCGTCTGGGACGTCGGCGTCGATCCTGCTCGCCGTCTCGATCGTCATCGTGATGATCACCGGCGTCGGGCACGCGACCGGCCTCCTCGTCACGCTGGGACCCCTGTCGGCGATGCAGCTCCACGTCGCCGCCGCCCTCGCCTGCGTGCCGCTGGCGATCTGGCACGTGACCGTCCGCAGGACGCTGCCTCGCCGAACGGACCTCTCCCGCCGCACCCTGCTCCGCAGCGGGGTCCTGGTGGGTGGCACGGTCGTGGGGTACGCGGGGATCGAGGGCCTGGTCCGGCTCGCGACGTTGCCGGGGGCGTCGCGTCGCCCCAGCGGCTCTTACGAACGTGGATCCTTCCGCCCCGGGTCGATGCCGGTCACCCAGTGGCTGAACGACCGGGTCCCGGTGGTGGACCTCGATCGGTGGGCCCTCACTGTCGGCGACGCGGAAGGGTCCCACGCCGTGGCGTACCAGCGCTTGGTCGATGGTCGCGACGCCCTCCGAACGATCCTCGATTGCACCGGAGGCTGGTACGCCGAACAGGAGTGGGAAGGCGTCTTCCTGCGCGACCTCCTCGCCGGGGTGGACGCCGCGTCGAGCATCGAGGTCACGTCGGTCACCGGGTACGGCCGGCGTCTG
>JBIOTM010000123.1:0-5324 GCA_044865955.1 Actinomycetota bacterium
GCTCGTCGGCCGCGGCCACGGGTCCCTGCAGCGCGCCGCCGAGGTCGTCGGCGCGCTCCCCACCGACCGGATCGAGGCGTCGCTCACCTCGGGCTTCCTCTTCGAGGCGGGCAGGCTCGCCGTCGTCACCGAGGAGGACATCTTCGGCTCCCGTCGGCACACGAGGACGGCTCCCCGGTTCGCCGGCCGTTCGACCGCGTCCGTCGCGGACGAGCTGGAGCCCGGCGACTTCGCGGTGCACCGGATCCACGGGATCGGTCGCTACGGCGGGGTCGTCCACCGCGAGCTCGCGGGCGCCGAGCGCGACTACCTGATCCTCGGGTACGCCAGCAACGACAAGCTGTACGTGCCGTCGGACCAGGTCGGCATGGTGGCGAAGTACCTGGGCGGCGACGCCCCTCGTCTCCACCGGCTCGGCGGCTCCGACTGGGCCCGCGCGACCGCTCGCGTGAAGCGTGCCGTGAAAGACATGGCCGGCGAGCTGGTGCGCCTGTACAGCGCGAGGATGGCGATCCCCGGCCACGCCTTCGGCTCGGACACCCCGTGGCAGATGGAATTGGAGGACGCGTTCCCGCACGAGGAGACCCCCGACCAGCTGACGACGATCGACGAGGTGAAGGCCGACATGGAGCGGCCGGTGCCGATGGACCGGCTGATCTGCGGCGACGTCGGGTTCGGCAAGACGGAGATCGCCGTCCGCGCCGCCTTCAAGGCGGTGATGGACGGCACGCAAGTGGCGGTGCTCGTCCCGACCACGCTGCTCGCCGAGCAGCACTACGTGACGTTCACGGAGCGGTACGCGCCGTACCCCGTCAGGGTCGCGATGCTGTCGCGGTTCCTGTCGGCGCGGGAGCAGAAGGAGGTGATCGGGGGCCTCGCCGCCGGTCGGATCGACGTGGTGATCGGCACGCACCGGCTCCTCGGGGCCGACGTTTCCTTCCGGGACCTCGGGCTCCTGATCGTCGACGAGGAGCAGCGGTTCGGCGTGAGTCACAAGGAGCGCCTGAAGCGGTTCCGGGCCCACGTCGACGTCCTGACGATGACCGCCACCCCGATCCCGCGGACCCTCGAGATGGCGCTCACGGGCATCCGCCAGATGTCGACGGTCGACACGCCTCCGGAGGATCGCCAGCCCGTGCTGACGTACGTCGGCGGCTACGACGAGGGGCTCGCCCTCGGCGCGGTGCGGCGCGAGCTCCTCCGCGAGGGTCAGGTCTTCTGGGTCCACAACCGCGTGGCGACGATCGATCGTCAGGCCGCGTGGCTCCGGCAGCAGCTCCCCGACGCCAGGATCGTCGTCGCGCACGGGCAGATGGACGAAGAGGTGCTCGAGCGGCAGATGATCCGGTTCTGGGATCGGGACGCAGACATCCTCGTGTGCACGACGATCATCGAGTCGGGGCTGGACGTCCCGAACGCCAACACGTTGATCGTCGACCACGCCGACATGCTCGGGCTCGCGCAGCTCTATCAGCTCCGGGGCCGGGTCGGGAGGAGCAGCGAGCGCGCCTTCGCGTACTTCTTCTTCCCGCCGGTGCGGGAGCTCACCGAGGAGGCGCACGAACGTCTCACCACGATCTCCCGGCACCAGGCGCTCGGCTCGGGGTTCAAGATCGCGCTCCGCGACCTCGAGATCCGCGGCGCGGGGAACCTCCTCGGCGCGGAGCAGCACGGGCACATCGCGGCCGTGGGGTTCGACGCCTACTGCCGGATCCTCCAGCAGTCGGTCGCCGAGTTGCAGGGACAGCCCATCCCGGAGGAGAAGGAGCTCCGGATCGACCTCCCCGTGAAGGCCTTCGTGCCGCCGGGCTGGGTCGGACAGGAGTCGCTGCGGCTGGAGCTCTACCGACGGATCTCGCTCGCCGGCGATCACACGACGCTCGGGCGGATCAGCGAGGAGACCGTGGACCGGTACGGGGCCCTTCCCGAGGAGGTCGAGACGCTCTTCGCGGTCGCGTCGCTCCGTGTTACGTGCCGATCGTTGGGCGTCGAAGAGGTGTCCACCTACCGGGACCAGGTACGGCTGCGTCCCGTCGCGATCCCCGAGACGGCGCTCCTGGACCTCACGGAGCGCGTGCCGGGCGCGACCTTCCACGGCGCGAAGCGCACGCTGAACCTCACGCCGGAGCGGGTGCGGGGAACCGACCTGCCCGCCTGGGTGGAGGCGAAGCTGCTCGAGGCCGTCGGTCGGTCGGAGCCCCTCGCTCTCGAGGCCCATGGCTAGACTCTTCCGCGCCGTGACCTCCCCTCCGAGACCGATCCGCTGGCTGGTCCTCGCTGCCCTCGCGCTCACGGCGTGCGGTCTGAGCAGGCCCGAGGTGGCCCGGGTCGGCGGTACCGACGTCGCGGACGCGGATCTCCGGCGCGCCGTCGCCCTCCAGCAAGCGCTGTCGACGATGCAGGGCGCGCCCTGCGGACAGGCGGTCCAGGGCGAGAGCGAGACGTCCGCGTGCAGCCGGCAGGCGCTCTCCGCCGAGCTGCTCTGGCTGGCCGTCGCCGGCTATGCGGATCGACACGGGCTCGAACCGAAGGAGTCGGACGTGACGGCGGCCGTGGATCAGCTCGAGGCCCAGGTGGGAGCCGATGTGCTGGACCGGGCGCTCGCGGCGCGAGACGTGACCCGGACCGATCTCGCCGGGCTCGGCCGGAAGATCCTGACGATCCGTGCGGTGCGGACGGCGGTCGCCGAGGATCGGATCGGGCTCGACCGCCTGCGAAGCCTCTACGCGGACCGGGCGCTGGAGTTCACGACCATCCGGGTCGATCACATCCTGGTGAAGACCGAGGCGGAAGCCCGGGCCGTCTACCGACGGGTGAAGGACGCGACGGAGGCGCGGTTCGTCGCGCTCGCCCGGCGCGTCTCGATCGAGCCCGGCGCGAAGGACCGGGGCGGCGAGCTGGGGAGCGCCGTGGCGTCCAGCTACGTGCCCGCGTTCGCGAGCGCCGCGGTGGCGCTCCGGCCGGGTCAGGTCTCCCGGCCCGTGCAGACGCAGTTCGGCTGGCACGTGATCTACCTGGTCGAGAAGGACGTCACGCCGTTCGCGGAGGCGAAGCCGCGGCTGATCGAGCCCCTCGCGGACGAGGAGTTCCGTGGATGGCTCGAGCGGCGCGCCATGGAGCTGGGGGTCGAGGTGAACCCGCTGTACGGACGGTTCGTGCCCGACACGTTCTCCGTCGCCCCCGTCCGGAGCACCGATCCGGAGGCGGACGGCGGCACGACCGGACCGTGACGGGCGAACGCTCCGACGTCGCGGCGCACATCCCCGAGGGACCGGCCCCGTCGTCCGAGGAGGGACGGTGGCTGCTCGACCTCGTGAAGGTGATGGCGCGGCTCCGCGCCCCCGGCGGCTGCCCGTGGGACCGGGAGCAGACGCATCAGACGCTGGCGCGCCACCTGCTGGAGGAGGCGCACGAGCTGATCGACGCGATCGACCGGGACGACTCCGCCGCGATCCGGGACGAGCTCGGCGACCTGCTCCTCCAGGTCGTGTTCCACGCGGAGATGGCGTCGGAGGACGGGCGGTGGGACGTGGACGACGTCGCCCGCCGGCTCGTGGAGAAGCTCGTCCACCGGCACCCGCACGTCTTCGGCGACGTCGAGGTCTCCGGGGCGGACGAGGTCCTCACGAACTGGGAGCAGCTGAAAGCCGAGGAGTCGGGCGGACGGACGGGCGTCGACGAGGGGATCCCGACGACGCTGCCGGCGCTCGCGCGAGCAGCCAAGGTGCAGCGTCGCGCCGCGGGTTGGGGCGTCGAGTGGCCGAGCCGGGAGGCGGCGGTCGCCGCGCTCCGGGAGGAGATCGAGGCCCTGTCCGATGCTCCAGGCGACGCGGAGAAGCAGATCGGTGACATCCTGTTCGCCGCGGTGGCGGCAGGCCGAAAGCTCGGTGTCGACGCCGAGACCGCTCTCCGGCGGGCCACCCGAGCGTTCGCTGAGCGCTACGAGCGACGGATGCGCCAAGCAGGTGGGCGTGGCTCGGAGCTAGGGGCTCCTGACCGGATCTGAGGCGACCAGGTTGCTCCGCGGTCCCTAGACCGACCGCCGAACCAGCTCGCCGACACGCGAAGAAGTGCTCCAGGCTCCGTGAGTTCTCGCAAAGCGTCGAAGTCCGAGGATCCGATCCTCGGCCAAGGCCTTCCTCCGACCTACGACCAACGCAATCGGCCGAGGTCTGTAGAGAGCGTGTGCGACTGGTCCCGGAACGTTTGTGTCCGTCTACGGTCGCGACACGCCGAGAGAAGGACCCCCCGATGACTTCCCGGACCGGCACCACTTCCCCGTTCGTCCGTTTCCGTGCGTCGGTGGCGATCGTGCTCGCCTTATCGATGGGAATCGTCGGACTTAACCCAGCCGCGGCACATGCCGCGACGGCCTCCAGTCCGATCACGTACGTCTACGACGAGCTCGGCCGGCTGGAAGCTGTTATCGACCCGGACGCTCCCTCGAACGGCGTCGCGACGTACACCTACGACGACAACGGGAACATCCTGTCGATCGGTCGCTCATCCCACACGTCGATCTCGATCATCGACTTCCACGGGGACCGAGGGGAGGTCGGAGACAAGGTCACGGTTTACGGGACCGCGTTCAACGCGACGGTCGGGAGCAACGAGGTCCGGTTCACGAACGCGGCTGGCCAGAGCGGCTCCCAGGGCCAGCTGGCGACGGTCCTGTCGGCGACGACCACCACGCTCACGGTGACCCTTCCCTCCGGCTCTGGCGATGGCCCGATCTGGGTGAAGAACACAGGGAGCGGCGAGAGCGTGCTCTCGACCGAGTCGTTCCACTACATCGGGACAGCTGGCTCGCAGGTACCCACGATCACGAGCTTCACGCCCACGACCGGCGACATCGGGACGTCGGTGACGATCACCGGCACGAAGTTCTCAACCGACAGGTCCCTCAACGTCGTCACGTTCAACGACTCCAGAGCCACGGTCACGGCCGCGACCGCCACGCAGCTCACGGTCACCGTCCCTCCCGGCGCGAACACCGGCGCGATCGAGGTCCGGACGATCGAAGGACTGGCACGCTCCTCCACGGACTTCGTGATGCCCCTCGACCGGAAGTACTCCACCGTCCAGCCGTCCCAGATCGGCTCGAACGTGTGGCGGGTGGCCATGGGCGGGAGCCGGTCGATCACGCTGGGACCCGGCGCCAAGGGCGTGCTGCTGTTCTCCGGGACCCGGAAGCGCAACGTGGCACTGCAGGTCACGGGGTACGGCGGCGGCGGGTTCATCGACATGAGCTGGTTGGATCCGTTCGACTACTGGGTCTTGCACGACCTGATCAACGCGAACGAGACCTTCCCCACGTACAAGCT
>JBIOTM010000124.1:0-3403 GCA_044865955.1 Actinomycetota bacterium
GCTCCGCCTGGAGGCCGCAGAGGACCTGCTCAGGGAGACCGATCTCACCGTCTCGCAGATCGCGTGGCGGGTCGGTTTCGCGAGCCCCAGCCATTTCGTCACGACGTTCCGCGCTCGGACCGGCACGACTCCGCGTGCGTTCCGGCGGCGAGCTCGCTGAGGCAGCAGGAGAGCCGGTGGGGATCGACGCCGGCTCATCCCGAAGAAGCAGCGGACTCCACCTCCACGATCGCGCCCCGCATCGGGGCCGTCATCAGCTGCTTCGTTGATCCTCAGTGCCGTCGCATCGCTCGCAATGCGGTCATGAGGCGATCTCGAGCCAGCGCGTCGATCCTCGCCACGTCGGCTTCGGTGAGCCGACCGGCGAGGCGGATCACGGTCTGGAACTGGTCGAGGGCGGAGCGGCATCCCTCGCATCCCTCGAGGTGCCGTTCGATCGTGGCCCGCCGTCCTTCGTTCACCTCGCCGTCGAGGTACTCCGTCAGGCTGTCGACGAGCTCGACGCACGCCAGATCGTCGGGGCTCGGCTCTCTACGGTCCGACATCGTTCCCACTTCCCTCGAAGTAGCGCTCCAGACGCGCGCGCACCAGACCACGGGCTCGTTGGAGCATGGCTCGCTCGTCCTCGGGAGCGAGGCTCAAGGCATCGCGCACCTCACCCGGAGTCCGACCCTCGACGTCGCGAAGGAGGATCACCTCTCTCAGAGGTTCAGGCATCTCGGCGAGGGCCAGGCGAACCTGCTCTCGCGTGTCGGCGCCGTCGAGACCAACGCCGAGGGCTTCCCAGGCCACGGGTGGGGTCTCCCAGTGGCCCGGCCACTCCGGATGCTCGGGTGGCAGGAACCGATCCGGAGGGTAGGCGGGCTCCATCTCGGCCGCGGGCGTGGGAACGCGCCGCAACAGCGTCAGCACGAAGGTGGCCAGGCCGATCGCGCCGATCAGGCTGATGAGCGCAGTGACGTGCAGGCCCTGGGTGAAGGCGCCGCGGGCCACGTCGACGAGGGTGGCCCCGACGCTCCCGGGGAGCTCCCGAGCGACTGTCAGCGCCTCGGCCAGGGTGTCTCGGGCGGCCTCGGCGACGGCGATGGGGACGCCGGCCGGCACCGCACCGGCCAGGACGCCGCGGTAGATGGCCACGCCGATGCTGCCGAAGACGGCGATCCCCAGCGCACCCCCGAGCTCGGCGGAGGTCTCCGAGATGCCTGCCGCGGCTCCGGCTCGCTCCGGCGGAGCCGAGCCGATGATCAGGTCGTTCGTCAACGTGAAGAGCGGAGAGGTGCCCAGGGAGAACAGCACCGAGGCCAGGGCGATCATCCCGAACCCCGTGTCGCCATCGATCTGGGTGAACAGCCCGAACCCCACCGCGGCCATGGCCAGCCCTCCGGCCATCAACGGAGCGGGAGGGATCCGGCGGACGACGATCGGCGTCACGTTCGAGCCCACCACGAACGCCAGCGCCCAGGGCAGCGTCCACAGACCCGCCTCCAGCGGAGAGAGACCCAGCACCAGCTGCAGGTACTGCGGGAGGAACAGGAACCCGCCGAAGACCAGCAGGATGCCGACCCCGTAGGTGGCCAGCGAGGCACTGAACCCCGGGCTCCGGAACAGCGCCAGGTCGACGAACGGATCCTCCAGGGTCCGCTGTCTCCCCACGAAAGCCCGACCGATGGCCAGGCCGACCACGATGCTCAGGACGGGCAGCCACCCCAGGCCGTCCTGGGCGATCACCTTCAGGCCCAAGATCACGGCCAGCACGGCGGCCAACGACAGGACGGCGCTGGCGAGGTCGGGCCGGCCCGCATCGGGGTCGCGGTACTCGGGCAGGAACCTCGGCCCCAGGATCAGCAGCAGCGCCATCACCGGCACCGCCAGGAGGAACACGGCGCCCCACCAGAAGATCTCCAGGACCAGCCCGCCCGCGAGAGGGCCGATGGCCCCGCCGACGGAGAAGCTGGTGATCCAGATGCCGATCGCCTGAGTCCGCTGCCTGGGGTCGAGGAACATGTTCCGGATCAGCGACAACGTCGACGGCGCCAGCGTCGCCCCGGCGATGCCGAGCACCGCCCTCGTGGCAATGAGCATCCCGGGGCTGGTCGAGAACGCGGCCAGGATGGATCCCACCCCGAAGGCGGCGGCTCCGAGCATGAGTAGGCGGCGCCGGCCGATCCGGTCGCCCAGCGTCCCCATGGTGATCAGCGACCCGGCCACCACGAAGCCGTAGATGTCGATGATCCACAGGAGCTCGGCGCTGCTGGGACGGAGGTCCGCGCTGATAGCCGGGACGGCGAGGTGCAAGACCGTCAGATCCATGACGTACAGCACGCACGCCAGGGCGATCACGGCGAGGCCGATCCACTCTTTTCGTCCGGCCCTCGGAGGGGACACGATCGCGGCCTCACGCTCCATCGGCTTCCTCCGGATCTCCGCGGTGATGGCTAGCGTCCGAGGCCGAGCCGGTCGGACCGAGACGTCGTGGACATCGCTCCCGGTCGGGCGACGAGGGCGGACACATCCTCGATCGACGCGGCCCGGAGCTCTATGAGCCGACCATCCACCGACCCTCCACGATACGCCGTCAGTCGCTGACGGCCTTCGCGAAGACGAACGGCGCGACGGGACCGCTGCCCCGCCTCGAGGAGTGCTGCGGCCACCACGGTGAGCGTCCAGCGCGAGAAGTAGTCCTGGATGTCGCGATCCTCGGTGCCGCGCAGGAGCACGACCGGCGCGTGCGGCAGCGCGCGCCCGGCGCGGCCGACCCGCTGGTAGTAGGCCACCGCCGACCCGGGCGACTGGTAGTGGATCACGAAGCCGAGGTCCGGCTTGTCGAAGCCCATCCCCAGGGCCGAGGTGGCCACGAGCGCCTTCACCTCGTCCGCGATCAGGGAGTCCTCGAGCTCCAGACGGCGCTCCGGCTCCGTCTCGCCGCTGTAGGCGTGCGCGTCGATCCCCTGCGTGCGCAGGAACGAGGCGACCCGTGTGGTGTCGGCGATCGTGAGCACGTAGATCACGCCGGAGCCCTCGAGGCCGGGCACGACCTGGGCGAGCCACGCCATCCGCTCGGGCTGCGAGCTCGTCTCGAGCATCCCGAGCGCGAGGCTCTCCCGGGCGAGCGGGCCTCGCTGCGTCACCAGCTCGGCGCCGAGCTGGCCTGGATGTCCTCGATCACGCGGTCGTTGGCCGTCGCGGTGGTGCACAGGACCGGGACGCCTTCGGGCAGCAGCTCGAGGACCCGCACGAGCCGCCGGTAGTCGGGCCGGAAGTCGTGGCCCCAGTCCGAGATGCAGTGCGCCTCGTCGATCACGAGCAGGCCCGAGCGCGCGGCGACCTGAGGCAGGACGTCGGCGCGGAACACCGGGTTGTTGAACCGTTCGGGCGAGACGAGGAGCAGGTCGACCTCGTCGCG
>JBIOTM010000125.1:0-10378 GCA_044865955.1 Actinomycetota bacterium
GGCCTAGGACGCCGCCCTTTCAAGGCGGTAGCACGGGTTCGAATCCCGTTGGGGGCACGGCACCAACCGCATATGCGCCCGTAGAGGAGTCCGGTCGTCCTCACCTCCCTGTCAAGGAGGAGATCGCGGGATCGAAGCCCGTCGGGCGCGCTGGGCGAGCGAGCCGGCGACGGCTCGCTCCTCCGTCGGGGAGGTAGCTCAGTCGGTAGAGCACGCGGCTGAAAACCGCGGTGTCGGCGGTTCGATCCCGCCCCTCCCCACCGAGCTCAGATGGTCGCCGCAGCCGAACGGTCGACCGAGAAGAGCCGCCATTCCCCCGGCACCCCTTTCAACTCGGCCACACCCCGGTCGCTGAACCCGATCCCCGACCCGGCCACCAGGTCCTTCACGGTGCTCGAGACGAGCACCTCGCCCGGCCCGGCCTCCGCCGCGACGCGAGCCCCGATGTGCACGGCGATCCCGCCGATCTTGCCGTCCACGACCTCGCATTCGCCCGTATGCAGGCCCGCGCGCACGTCCAGACCGAGCTCGCGAACAGCCTCAGTGACCGTGAGCGCGCATCGGATCGCGCGCGCCGGGCCGTCGAAGCTGGCGAAGAACCCGTCCCCCGCGGTGTCGATCTCCCGGCCCGAGAACCGAAGGAGTTGCCTTCGGACGAGCGCATGATGCTCCTGGAGCAACTCGTGCCAGCGCCGGTCGCCGACCTCGGCGAGCTTCGCGGTCGATCCCACGATGTCGGTGAACAGGATCGTCGCGAGGACGCGATCGGGCTCCACGACGTCCCACTCCCCACGGTCCCAGATCCCCCTGAGGAACCGCTCGGTCACCTCCCCGATCTCCTCCGCGCGCACCCACCAGCCGTGATCGTTGCCCGGGAGCTCGACGAACTCCGCCCCCGGCACGTGCTCCGCGATGTACCGCCCGCCCTCGAACGGGCTGACGTCGTCGCCCCTCGGATGGAGCACGAGCGTGGGAGCGGTGATCGAGGAGAGCACGTGGCGAACGTCGATGCCCCGGTTCATCAACCTGAGGGCGTGCAATGCCGCCGGGCTCGAGCTCGTCAGGACCCACCGCCGCCACCAACGCTTGGCGGCCTCGTCGTGGGCGAGCTTCGACGAGAAGCCCTCCAGGTACTCGTCGAGCCACGCCTCGGTGCCGAAGCCGCCGGCGTCCGCATCGATCGCCTCCTGCCACTCCTCCCGGGACGGCGCCCACGGGTAGTCGTCTGATCGAACGTTCGAGGCACCGGCGCCGTAGAGGATCGTGGCCGCCGTCCGCTCGGGATACGTCGCTGAGAACAGCAGCGTCATCGGGCCGCCCTCGGACACGCCGAGGATCGCCGCCCGCTTCGATCCGAGGGCGTCCATCACGGCCCTGATGTCGTCCATCCTCGTCTCGAGGTCAGGGATCCCGGCATCGCGATCGGACAGCCCCGTGCCTCGCTTGTCGAACAGGATCAGCCGCGAGAAGGACGCGAGGCGGCTCAGGGTGTCGGCCGCCGGACCGTCCCACGCCGTTTCGAGGACCGAGAGGATCCAGCCGCCCACGAACACCAGGTCGAAGGGGCCCTCTCCGACCGAGGCGTACGCGATGCTGACGTCCCCGCTCTTCGCGTACCTGACCGGAGGCGCGTCCATCTGCCTAGTGTCGACCGCGTCGGCCCCGGGGGGCAACGTCCGGGCTCGTCAGTTCAGGAGCTCGTGGCCGCGGATCTCGGCCCAGTGCGCCAGGACCCCCTGGTAGAGCTCAGCGGAGCGAGGGAGCTCGCGGCGTTCGAGCGCTTCCAGCGCCAGACCGAGGTCACGGACGCTGCGATCGTCGTCGAGCTCGTCCCACGACAGGAAGTCGCAGAGGCTGCCGTAGTCGAGCTCCACGAGCGATCCCGGATCGAACAGCGCGATCCACTCGTGGAGGTCCAGGAGCAGGTCGCTGATCGGCCCGAGGTCCGATCGCCGCAGCGCCGGGATCGCCTGGCCCACCCGTCGGAGGGCGCGCCGGGCGGAGGTGCGGTACCGCAGGCGCAGCCGTCCGGCCTCGTCGTCGCCCAGCCATCGCTCCCCGTCGACGAAGAGCACGAGCCACCGGATCGGCACGTGCCACGGGCTCTGGTGACAGAACGCGACGGCCGACGGGTCGCGGCGACGGAGACGGGTGAGCTCGCGCGCCGCCCTCCTCCCGTCCTTCTTCGACAGGAACCGGTCGGCGAGCTCGATCGGCTTCGTCTCGCGGAAGGCGACCGCCGCCGCGAGGACCCGCATCCGCATCCGCCAGGGGCTGAGGTATGTCCGGCCGTCGACCACACGCACCTCGGCGTGCTCCCCGTCGGCCGGCGCGATCACCCCGAGCCCGTCGTGCGACCGATCCAGGTAGCGCACCCCGTCTCCCGGCACCCGCGTGCCGTGCAGGAGGTAGCGCTCCCAACGGAGCTGCTCCTCGCGCTCGAAGGCGTCGAGCGGCTGGAAGACCCGGAGGTAGGCGCTCGGGACCATGTCGCGGAGTCTAGCTTCGCGGTTCATCTCCTATGCTCTCGGCGTCTCCGACCAGGGAGCTGGAGTGAACGCGCCCGAGCACTGGTCCGGTACCGAGCCGGTCCGCATCCTCGCGCCGGACGGCACCGCCGTCGGCGACACCGACGTGGGCCTCGATGACGAACGCCTGCGCGAGCTGGTGCGGCAGATGATCCGGGCGCGGCGTCTGGATCGGGAGTGCATGGCCCTCCAGCGCCAGGGACAGCTGACGGTCTACCCGCCCTTCGAAGGGCAGGAAGCGGCGCAGGTCGGGTCGGCGTTCGCCCTGGCCGCGGAGGACTGGGTCTTCCCGACGTTCCGGGAGCTCGCCGCGGCGCTCGTCCGCGGGGTCGATCCGGTCCAGTACCTCTGGTACCACCGGGGAACGTGGCACGGAGGACCGTACGACCCGCGCGCCACCCGGTTCGGACCGATCTGCGTGCCGGTGGCGACCCAGATCTGCCACGCCGTCGGCGTGGCGATGGGTCTGCGGATGGACGGCGCCGACGCGTGCGCGCTCGTCTACTTCGGCGACGGGAGCGCGAGCGAGGGCGACTTCCACGAGGGCGCGAACCTCGCCGGCGTGCTCGGGGCGCCGGCGGTGCTGTTCTGCCAGAACAACGGGTGGGCGATCAGCGTCCCCACGGGGCAGCAGACGGCGGGCGAGATCTGGAAGCGCGCGGAGGGCCTGGGCTTCCCCGGCGTTCGGGTCGACGGCAACGACGTCCTCGCGGTGTATCGGGCCACCCGGGAGGCCGCGGAGCGAGCCCGGATCGGCGGCGGCCCTACGCTGATCGAGGCGCTCACCTACCGGCTCGGACCCCACACGACGGCCGACGATACCTCCCGCTACCGTGACGAGGACGAGGCCGAGCGCTGGCGGGCGTTCGACCCGATCGACCGGTACCGCACGTGGCTCATCTCGACCGATCGGGCGGACCAGGCGTTCGTCGCCGCCTGCGAGGAGGAGGCGGCCGCGTGGGTGTCGGGCGTCCGGGACGAGCTCACGGCGACCGAGCCGCCGCCCGTGGAGTGGATGTTCGACTGGGTCTTCGCCCGGCCACCCGGGACGCTCGCCCGCCAGCGCGAGGAGGCGCTGGGTGGCTGAGTGGACGCTGTCGGCGGCGCTCAACCGAGCCCTGATCGACGCGATGGAGGAGGATCCGCGGCTCCTCGTCTTCGGCGAGGACGTCGGCCGGCTGGGCGGGGTGTTCCGTGTCACCGACGGCCTGCAGGCGAAGTTCGGCGAGGAGCGGGTCTTCGACACGCCGATCGCGGAGGCCGGGATCGTGGGCGCCGCGATCGGGCTCGCGCTCACCGGGTGGACGAGCGTCGTCGAGATGCAGTTCGACGGGTTCTCGTACCCGGCGTTCGAGCAGATCGTGTCGCACGTGGCGAAGTACCGCACCCGCACGAGGGGACGGGTGGAGCTGCCGATCGTGATCAGGATCCCGTCGTTCGGCGGGATCCGGGGGAAGGAGCATCACGGCGAGAGCCCCGAGACCTACTACGCGCACACGGCCGGGCTGAAGGTGGTGGCGCCGTCCGGCGCCCTCGACGGCTACCGCCTGCTCCGGCACGCGATCGCCGACCCCGACCCCGTGATCTTCCTGGAGCCGAAGGCCAGGTACTGGGCGAAAGAGGAGGGAGAGCTCCTCGCCGACCGACCGGGCCTCGAGGAGGGTCGCGTCGTCCGGGACGGGGACGCGTGCACGGTGTTCGCCTACGGGGCGATGGTGGCTCGATGCATCGAGGCGGCCGAGAGGTTGGGTGCCGAGGGGCTGGCGGTCCGCCTCGTCGACCTCCGGTCGCTGGCGCCCCTCGACGTCGACCTGATCGCTCGCTGTGCCCGGGAGACCGGCCGAGTCGTCGTCGTCCACGAGGCGCCGAGGACGCTCGGCGTGGGGGCCGAGGTGACGGCGGTGGTGATGGAGGGCGCGTTCGACTACCTCCAGGCGCCGGTCGCCCGCGTGACCGGGTGGGACGTCCCCTATCCCCCGGCCGCGCTCGAGCACGCGTACCTGCCGAGCGTCGAGCGGATCGCCGACGCGGTGCGCCGGGTGAGCTCGTACTGATGGGCGAACGGGTCTTCGCCTTGCCCGACCTCGGTGAGGGGCTGGAGGAAGGCGAGATCGTCTCCTGGCTCGTGGCCGAAGGGGACGAGGTCCGGCTGAACCAGCCGCTCGTCGAGGTGGAGACGGCGAAGGCGACCGTCGAGATACCCTCGCCGTTCGCGGGGACCGTCGGGAAGCTCCACGCGGGCGCCGGCGACGCCGTGGCCGTCGGCGCGCCGCTCGTGACGTTCCACGTACCCGGCGGCGTCGCCGGCGCCCCGGACGAGCCGGCCGATCTGCCGACGCCTGCCGCGCCGCCATCCGGCCCGGTCGCCGCCACGCCGGCGGTCCGCAAGCTCGCGAAGGACCTCGACGTGGACCTGGCCTCGCTCCGTGGCTCGGGACCGGACGGCCGTGTGACCGCCGACGACGTGAAGCGGGCGGGCTCGGCCCCGATGGCACCGGCCCGCTCGGGCGCGCGGCGCATCGAGATGACGCCGGTCCGTCGGACCATCGCCCGGCGCCTGGAGGTTTCCGCCGGGATCCCCCAGGTCACGACCTTCCGCACCGTCGATGCCACCGCGCTCGAGGAGGTGCGGGCAGAGCTCGACGTCTCTCCCCTACCGGTGTTCATCGCCGCGCTCTGCCGGACCGCGGCCGCGCACCCCCTCATCAACGCCTCGTGGGACGACGACGCGATCCTCGTTCACGAAGCCGTCCACGTCGGCGTCGCCGTCGACACCGAACGTGGCCTGTTCGTCCCCGTCGTCCGCGGCGCAGACGCGCGAGGCATCCCGGACATCGGCGCGGAGATCGGGCGTCTGGCCGAGGCGGCCCGTTCGGGGAGCCTCCCGCCGGACGCGGCCGCCGGCGGGACCATCTCGGTCAGCAACACCGGCAGCTACGGGAGCGAGGCCGGCACCCCGCTCCTCAACCCCCCGAACGCGGTCACGATCGCGCTCGGCGTGATCCGGCCGCGCGCCCTGGTCGTTGAGGGCGGCGCCGTCGAGGCCCGGCCGGCGTGCACGATCAGCCTGACGTTCGACCACCGGGTCCTCGACGGCGCCGCCGCCGGTCGGGCGCTCACCGATCTCGTCGATCGGCTCCAGGATCTGGCCGCCCTTCACGAGCTCCCGCGATAACGTTTGCGCGCCATGAAGGTCGTGTCGCTCCTCCCGTCGGCAACCGAGATCGTCTTCGCGCTCGGCCTCGGCGACACGCTGGTCGGCGTCACCGACGAATGCGACTACCCGCCCGAGGCCGTCACGAAGCCCGTCGTGTCGCGGAGCGCGCTCCCGCAAGGGCGTCCGCTGCCGGCCCGTGAGATCGACGCGGCGGTGCGCGGGAAGCTGGACTCTGGCCAGCCGCTCTACGTGCTCGACACCGACCTGCTCCGTCGCGAGCAGCCGGACGTGGTGCTCACCCAGGATCTCTGCCGCGTCTGCGCGGTCCCCTCGGGCCAGGTCCAGGAGGCCCTCGACGGGCTGGGGCTCCCCCACGCGAAGGTCATCTCGATGGACCCGAACACGCTGGACGAGGTGATCGCGCAGATCGACGTGGTCGGGAAGTTCCTGGACCGGGCGGACGAGGCCGCGGAGCTCACCCGGTCCCTCCGAGAGCGGATCGCGAAGATCAAGGAGGTCGCCAGCCGCCTCCCGATGCTGAACGTGTTCTGCCTCGAATGGTCCGACCCGCCGTTCGCCGCGGGGCATTGGGTGCCGGACATGGTCGAGTCGGCGGCCGGTGTGAACCTCCTCTCGGAGAAGGGCGGCCCCTCACGGGAGGTCACGCACCGGCAGATCCGCGACGCGAACCCGGAGGCGATCGTGTTCATGCCCTGCGGGTACTACCTCGAGGAAGCTGAGGAGGAGGCCTCGAGGGTCTTCGAGCACGCGGAGATCCGCGAGACACCGGCGGCCCGCAACGGAAACGTCTTCGCCGTGGACGCCACCTCGTACTTCTCGCGCCCCGGGCCGCGCATCGTGGACGGGCTCGACATCCTGGCCTGGGCCCTCCATCCGGAGGCGTACCCGGAACCGCCCGTCCGGACGATCGCCCGCGTTCGGTAGGCTCGCGCCGCCATGGAGGGGCGGAACCTCGTCACGATCGACGACCTCGGCAAGCGCGTCTCCTTCCAGTTCGAGCTCCCCAACGGGTACCTGAGCGAGTGCGTGGGCGTGTTCGAACGGTGGGACGAGGACGCGGAGACCTACTTCGTGCGCAGGAAGGACGGCTCGGAGGTGCGGGTGCCCGCGCGCGGCGTCCGGTACGGCAAGGTCGTGGAGTGAGGCGCGGCGGTCAGGAGGCCTTCGCGAGCCCCCCGAGGACCCCGATCAGCTCTTCGACGTCGAACGGCTTGGGGACGAACGCGTCGGCGCCGAGCTGGGTGGCCTTCTCCTTGTCGTCCGGCCCCGTCAGGGCGCTCACGATCACGACCCGCGGCCGCTGCCCGAGCGGGAGCTTGTTCATCTCCTTGAGGACCGCCCAGCCGTCCATCTCGGGCATCATCAGATCGAGCACCATCAGCATCGGATGGTGCTTCTGGAGCTCCTCGAGCGCCTCGATGCCGTTGCTCGCCGTGTAGGTCTGGTAGCCCTCGTGCTCCAAGCTGAAGCGGAGGACCCACGCCACCTGCGGCTCGTCGTCGACGACGAGGACGCTCTCCCGTCCGTGCGTGCTCATCTCACCCATCCCTACGGCCTGGGACCCCCCGCGCTGCATACATCCATCGGGTGGTTTCGGACTCGGTCAGCCGGCCTCCACCGTCCGGCCGATGCCGACCCAGCGGGGGACCGCTGGCTAGTCCTCCTGGGAAGGGCTCCGGATCGGCGGGCCTCATCCGATCCGCACGCCGGCGCCGCCGGTCACGACCCCGATCCGGAAGGCCGCGTGCCCCGCACGGGCGAGGACGTCCCCCACCGCGTCCGGGGGAACGACGACGACCATGCCGACGCCCATGTTGAACGTGGCGAACATGTCCTCGTCCGAGGCGCCGGCGGCCCGCTGCACCACGCCGAAGATCGGATGCTCCGGCCAGGTCCCCCGGTCGATCGCGGCCCCGGTGCCCTCCGGCAATGCCCTCGGGACGTTGCCGAGGATCCCTCCCCCGGTGATGTGGGCGGCCGCGTGCAGGAGCCCGGCGCGGGCGAGGGACACGACCGAGGGGGCGTAGATCGCGCACGGCTCGAGGAGCTCGTCCCCGAGCGGCCGTCCCAGCTCCCCGGGAGCGGAGTCGAGCCCGGAGGCCGACGGAAGCGTCGAACGGATCAGGGAGTAGCCGTTCGCGTGGAGACCGGTCGACGCGAGACCGATCAGCACGTCCCCGTCGGAGACACGGTGAGGCCCAAGCACCTCCGTTCCGTCGACGACGCCGACGCAGAACCCGGCCAGGTCGAAGGCGTCCTCCTCCATCACGCCCGGGTGCTCGGCGGTCTCGCCGCCCAGGAGCGCGCAGCCGGCCCGGCGACACCCCTCGACCACTCCCTCGACGATCGAGGCCACGCGCTCGGGCACGACCCTGCCGACCGCCAGGTAGTCCAGGAAGAAGAGCGGCTCCGCGCCGGTGCAGGCGACGTCGTCGGCGCACATGGCGACGAGGTCGATCCCCACGGTATCCAGCCGGCCGAGGCGTCGCGCGATCTCCAGCTTCGTCCCGACCCCGTCGGTGGCCGCCGCGAGCAGCTTCCCGCCGGCGATGCGGTACAGCCCGGCGAACCCGCCCACGCCGCCCGCCACCTCGGGGCGCTTGGTGCGGGCCGCGAGATCCGCGATCAACGCGACCGCCTTGGCGGCGGCGTCCGTGTCGACGCCGGCGTCACGGTAGGCGGGGGTCACGCGGTCGGGAGCCGGAGCTGGTCCTCCAGCACGAACTTGCCGACGTGCTCCGGCACCGCGATGGGGTACTCCCCGTCGAAGCACGCCCGGCAGAAGTCCGTCTCGGGTGCGCCCGTCGCACGGACCATGCTCTCCTGGGACAGGTACCCCAGGGAGTCGGCGCCGACGTACGAGCGGATCTGGTCGACCGCGAGGTCGGCGGCCACGAGCTCCTGACGGGTGCTCATGTCGATCCCGTAGAAGCAGGGCCAGCGGATCGGCGGGCAGGTGATCCGGATGTGCACCTCGGCCGCGCCCGCTTCCCGGAGCATCGTCACGATCTGTCGCGTGGTCGTGCCCCGCACGATCGAGTCATCCACGACGACCAGCCGCTTGCCCCGGATCGAGTCCGGGAGCGGGTTCAGCTTCAGCTTCACGCCGCGCTCGCGGAGCGACTGCGACGGCTGGATGAACGTCCGGCCCACGTACTGGTTCTTGTGCAGACCGTCTCCGTAGGGGATCCCGGACACCTCCGAGAACCCTTGCGCGGCCGAGTGACCCGTGTTGGGGACGGCGATCACGAGGTCGGCATCGGCGGGATGCTCCGTCGCAAGCAGCCTCCCCATCTCCCGCCTGGCCTCGTGCACGCTGACCCCCTTCATCCTCGAGTCGGCCCGGGAGAGGTAGACGAACTCGAAGATGCAGAGAGCGGTCCGAACGCTGTCGGCGAAGCGTGCGGCCTGTATCCCGCGATCGTCGATCCGGATCAGCTCGCCCGGCTCGACCTCGCGGATGAACGTCGCCCCCACGATGTCGAGGGCGCACGTCTCGGAGGCGACGACGAACCCGGCCGGCAGCTTCCCGACCGCGAGCGGCCTGAGCCCGTGAGGGTCGCGCGCGGCGAAGACCGACCGCTCGTCGGCCATCACGAAGCAGAAGGCCCCCTCGAGCTGGGGGAGCACCCGCATCGCCGCGCCCTCAAGGTCGTGATGGGCCATCTCGGTGGCCAGCATCGTCGCGACCAGGTCGGAGTCGGTCGTCGCGGCGCCGGATCGGCCGAGCCGTTCCACCAGCTCACCGGTGTTCACCAGGTTCCCGTTGTGGCCCAGGGCGAGGGCCCGCACGCCGTCGTTCTTGAAGACCGGCTGGGCGTTGTCCCAGGTCGTTGAGCCGGTCGTGGAGTAGCGCGTGTGGCCGACCGCGAGGTCGCCGTACAGGGTCGCCAGCGTGGCCTCGTTGAACACCTGCGAGACCAGCCCGAGATCTTTGTAGACGAGGATGTTCTGACCGTCCGACACCGCGATGCCCGCTGATTCCTGACCGCGATGCTGTTGCGCGAAGAGCCCGAAGTAGGTCAGTCGAGCGACGTCCTCACCCGGGGCCCAGACCCCGAACAAACCGCACTCGTCTCGAGGACTCTCCGCTCCCACCCGAGGCCCAGTCTACCGGCGGGTGTCATCCCGCCGGTGGAGCGATCCCGTCAGGAGAGCGAACCCTCGAGGGTCAGCAGCGAGCGCTTCCGCGACGGGCCGCCCGCGTAGCCCCCCACGTCGCCGCCGGCCCGGAGGACCCGGTGGCACGGGACCACGATCGGGATCGGGTTCGATCCGAGGGCGTTGCCGACCGCGCGCGACGAGCGCGGTCGGCCGATCCGCTGAGCCACCGTTCCGTAGGTCGTGGTCCTGCCGAACGGGACGCGGGCGGTCTCGGCGAGGACGTCGCGCGCGATCCCGTGGATCAGCCGGCGGTCGAGCTTCAGGTCGAAGCGCACGCGGCGGCCTTCGAAGTACTCGTCCAGCTGGCGACGCACCTCATCGGTGGCGGCGGGATGCTCGAGGATCCGGGGCGAGAGCTCGCGGGCGAAGCGGGCGAGCAGCCGTTCCCGGGACTCCTCCTCGTACGCGACGCACGCCAGACCCCTCGGGGTGACGGCGAGGAGCAGCTGGCCCACGGGGCTGTCGGCGAGACCGATCGCCACGTCGAGGAGGCCTCGGTCGGGGGGGG
>JBIOTM010000126.1:0-7180 GCA_044865955.1 Actinomycetota bacterium
CCGCGGCCGCTCGCCCCGAGGAGCCGCCGCCGACGACGAGGGTCTCGACGTGCGCGTGTCGGTGCTCGGCCCGACGGGTCGGGACGCCCGCCGAGGGCAGGCGTCCCACGCCTGCCCTCGGCTCCGCCACCAGCCCGTCTTCGAGCTCCACCATCGTGGCGGCGACGATCGGATCGAACCACGGCCGGCCGATCTCCACGAACGCGTTCGGCTCTTCCGGACCGGCCGTCATCACCCCTCGCGGCCGGCCCAGGATCGGGCTCCTGAACCCGGCGATCACCCCGTTCGCGAGCAGCGCGCTCGCCAGCGTGTCGCCCTCGAACCCCTCGTACTCCGCCCCGCCGAACCGGAACGTCAGCGGTCTCGAGCGGTCGATCCATGAGCCTCCCGCCGGCAGGCGCCGCGACGTCACGCCGGGGGCTCCTCGCCGATCGGGTAGGTCGCGACGAAGCGGTGCGTCGCGGTGTCGCGGACGGCGTTGAACCACCGGCGACAGCCGTGGACGTGGTACCAGCGCTCGCGGAAGGGTCCGAGCGGGTTGTCCCGCATGAACAGGAACTCGGACCACTCCTCGTCGGAGAGCGCATCCGGGTCGGTGGGATAGGAGATGTGCGCCTGCCCGCCGTACCGGAACTCGACCTCGTCGCGCGGTCCGCACCACGGGCACCGGATCAGGAGCACGCCTACCCGTCCTCCCCGTCGAACGACGCCACGAGCCGCTTCGGTGCGGTCAGCCGCCACGCCTCGGTGATGAGCTCCCGCATCTCGTCGCGGTCGACCGTCCGGAACCGAACCCCGATCCACCCGCTCGGGCCGACGTAGGGCGGCACGAAGAAGGTGTCGGGCTCCATCTGGGTGAGGGCGCGCTGCTCGTCGTGTGTGCTCTTCACCCACGCCTCGCGCTGGCCCTCCGCGAGCATCACGAAGATCTTCTTCCGGACGCGGAAGGTGGGGGTGCCCCAGGTCTCCTGCTCGACGGCCTCGGGGAGCGCCAGGGCGATCCTGCGAACCGTGTCCTTCCGCATCGTGATCAGTGCGCGACCGCTGCGGCGCCGTGCTCGTCGATCAGCGCGCCGGTCGTGAAGCGTTCGAGGGAGAACGGGACCGCCAGCGGGGGCGGCTCGCCCTTCGCGATCGTCTCCGCGTAGACCCACCCCGAGCCGGGTGTCGCCTTGAAACCGCCCGTTCCCCAGCCGCAGTTGACGTACAGTCCCTCGATCCCCGTCAGCCCGAGGATGGGGGAGGCGTCGGGGCACACGTCCACGATCCCGCCCCACGTGCGGAGCAGCCTCGCGTGGGCGAAGATCGGGAAGAGCTCGACCGCCGCGGCCAGCTGGTGTTCGATCACGTGGAACGAGCCTCGCTGCGCGTACCCGTTGTAGGCGTCGATCCCCGCGCCCATCACGAGCTCACCCTTGTCGGCCTGTGACACGTAGACGTGCACCTTGTTCGACATCACGACGCAGTCCAGGACCGGCTCGTACAGCACGCTCACGAGGGCCTGCAACGGGTGCGACTGGAGCGGCAGCCGGAGCCCGACCATCGAGGCCAGCACGCTGGTGTGGCCGGCGGCCGCCAGCGCCACCTTCGGCGCCAGGATCCGGCCCCGCGTCGTCTCGATCCCTTCGACCGGTCCGCCGGGCCTCCGGACGAAGCCCGTGACCTCCGCGTGCTCCACGATGTCGACGCCGAGCTCGCTCGCGCGCGTGGCGTACGCCCACGCCACCTTGTCGTGTCGCGCGGTGCCGCCGCGGCGTTGGAGCGTCGCTCCCAGCACGGGGTAGCGCAGCGACGGCGAGGTGTTCACGAGCGGACAGAACCCGGCGACCTCCTCGGCAGTGAGCCACTCCGCATCCACGCCGTTCAGCCGGTTCGCGTTGACCCGGCGGATCGACGATCGAACCTCGCTCACGTCGTGGGCGAGGTTCAGGACTCCCCGCTGGGAGAACTCGACGTCCGATCCGAGCTCCTCCCGGAGCCCCTCCCACAGCTTCAGCGAGTGTTCGTAGATCGAGGCGGACTCGTCCCACAGGTAGTTCGAGCGGATGATGGTCGTGTTGCGGGCCATGTTGCCGCCGCCCAGCCAGCCCTTCTCGACGACGCAGACGTCGGTGATGCCGTGGTTCTTCGCGAGGTAGTAGGCCGTGGCCAGCCCATGACCGCCTCCGCCGACGATGACGGCCTCGTAGGACGGTTTCGGGTCGGCCGCCCGCCAGTACCTCGTGACCTCCATCGGGACCAGAGCCTCCGGGACCCGCCGGCCGGCGTCAACGCGGGGCTCCGTTCCTCGCGGGTTGCCGGGCTCGGCACACGGTGGCAGCATCGGCATCGGAGGTGGTGCCCGGATGGACGTGAGACCGGGCGATCGGATCGCGGTCGAGACCGAGCACGTCGGGGAGCCCGAGCGGGAGGGTGAGATCCTCGAGATCATCGAAGGATCGACCTCCGTGACGTACCGGGTGCTCTGGCGCGACGGTCGGGAGACCCTCTTCACGCCGGCGGCCGGCGCCATGCGCATCGTCGGGTCCGGCTGAGGGCTCGGCCGCCGGCGCACGGATCGACAGCGGCCCGTATCCTCCTGGCGATGCCGAGTCAGGGGCTCTCCGAGGTCGACCGGGAGATCCAGCAGCGAGCCCGGCGGTTCGTCGACGTGGAGCTGATCCCCTGGGAAGTGCACGCCGAGGAGCACGGCGGCCACATCCCCGACGACGTCCGGGAGGGTCACCGCCGGATGGCGATCGAGCTCGGCCTCTACGCGATGAACATGCCGGCAGGGCTGGGCGGCGGCGGGTTCACCACGGTGCAGCAGGTCCTCGTCTCCGAGCAGATCGGCCGGGTCACGAACGCGCTCGGCTGGTGCGTCCACACGCCGCCCGGCTGGGCTCCCACGGTCTGCACTCCTGAGCAGATCGAACGGTGGATCGCGCCGGCCGTCCGGGGGGAACGGCACGAGTGCTATGCGATCACCGAGGAGGGCGCCGGCTCCGACGTCGACGCGATCGGTGCCACGGCCCGCCGTGACGGCGAGGGCTACGTGCTCAACGGCGTGAAGATGCACGTGACCTCGTTCAACAGAGCCGATTGGATCTTCTTCCAGGCGAAGCTGGCCGGCGGGAACCACGACGGGGAGCACGCGCTGTTCTTCGTCGACAAGGACACCCCCGGCGTTCGGCTGGTCGCCGAGCCCCGGTACTCCCACACCTACCCCGATTCCCATGCCCTGGTCGCATTCGAAGACGTCCGCGTCCCGGCCTCGAACCTCGTCGGCGCGGAGGGCGACGGGATGTCCTTCACGCGTGAGTGGTTCCGGTACGAGCGACTGATGATCGCTGCCCGCTGCTGCGGTGCGATGGAGCGGCTGATCGACGAGGCGACGTCTTTCGCGAAGGAACGGATCCAATTCGGGAAGCCGATCGTCGAGTTTCAGGCGATCGGCCACATGCTGGCCGATTCGCTGATCGATCTCTGGGCCTCGCGGCTGATGACCTACGAGCTGGCGAGCGGCATCGACGCGGGGATGGACCGGACGGTGCAACACGCGCAGTGCTCCATGGCGAAGCTGTTCGCCTCAGAGGCCGCCGGACGCGTCGCCGACCGCGCCGTCCAGATCTTCGGCGGCCGGGGCTACATGCGGGAGAACGTCGCCGAGCGCTTCTACCGGGAGCTCCGGGTCGACCGGCTCTGGGAGGGGACGTCGGAGATCCAGCGGAACATCGTGGCCGGTCAGCTCGCCAAACGAGGTGTCCGGGACCTCATCTGAGGCGGGCCGCCCCCCGTCAGTCGTTCCCCTTGCCCTTGTCGTGCCCCTTCCCCTTGTCCTCGCCCCCGCGCCCGTCTCCCTTTTCCTCGGGGGTCGGGGTGGGCGTCGGCGAGGACGTCGGGGAGGAGGGGGACGTGGGCAGGAGGAAGAGCTGCGACCTGACGGCGTCCACGGCGTCGAGGATCTCGGCCGCGCGATCCTCCTCGATCCGTCCGCGATCCAGCAAGGTCGCCACGGTGGCCGCGAGGTCCCGGAGTCGCTCGAGCGCGATGCGCGGAGCGCCGACCTCGGCGGCGTGGCGGATCGACGCGACGCGCTGCTGGAGCGTGTCCGCGACCCCGGCGGGCAGCTCGCTCCGCCCGCAGGAGCCGCCGATGATCGCGGTGGCGACGAGCACGACGATCGCTCGTCTCACGGCTGCACCGACTCCTCGAGCTGCCGGAGCGCGTCCTCCAGCGGTGTGGGGAGCGTGGAGGTGCCGGGGGTGACGGTCCCGGCGTCCGGCGTGCCGGCGCCGGGACCGGTGAACGCGACGAACGCGAGGACGGCGACGAGCACGACCGCGAGGATCGCGCCGGCGACCACCACGGCGGTCTTGGAGGGGCGCCGCGGCCAGGACGGCCGCGGGGCCGGCGGCTCGTACGGGAGCCGGGCCGTCTGCTCGAGCCTCGGTGCCGGGACGGTCTGCGTGGCATCGGGATCGGGGCGATCGTGGTCCTTCGGGGTCGGACCCGCGGGAACCGTGGCCGTCGCGGTTCCCTCCGCACCGAGCAGCGCGGTCGCCATCTCCTCGGCGCTGGCGAACCGCTCGCCGGGGTCGCGTCGCATCGCCCGCTCGATCACGGCGCAGATCCCCGGGTCCGCCTCGGGGAGGACCGAGGCCGGGGGCTCGAAGCGGCCCTCGCGGATCGCGGACGCGAGCGACCAGGGGTCGTCGCCCTCGAACGGACGTCGCCCGCAGAGCGCCTCGTAGAGCAGGACGCCGACCGCGTAGAGGTCGCTGGGGGGTCCGGCCTGCTGGCCCGCGATCCGCTCCGGAGCGAGGTAGGACGGGCTGCCGAGGAGCTCACCCGTCCCCGTCAGCGTCTCGTCGGCGTGGACCCACTTCGCGATCCCGAAGTCCGCCACCTTCCACGTGCCGACCCCGGCGTCCAAGACGTTGCCCGGCTTGACGTCGCGGTGCACGATCCCGAGCTCGTGGGCGGCGGCGAGCGCCCGCAGGACCTGGAGACCGACGTCGCGGACGCGCTCGGGCGACATCGGCCCCGCCCGGAGCTCGTCGCGCAGGGTGCGGCCCGAGAGGCGTTCCATCACGACGAACGGACGACCGTCCTGTTCGCCGGTGTCCAGGACCCCGACCACGTGTGGGTGGGTGAGCCGCGCCGCCAGGCGAGCCTCGGCCAGGACCCGCTCCCGCATGTGGTCCTGGTCCGCCAGATCGGCGCGGAGCAGCTTGAGCGCCACCTCCCGATCGAGCCGGAT
The DNA here is from genome assembly GCA_044865955.1 of Actinomycetota bacterium. Taxonomy (GTDB): domain Bacteria; phylum Actinomycetota; class UBA4738; order UBA4738; family HRBIN12; genus JAJNBA01. The sequence goes on from JBIOTM010000126.1 coordinate 5,243, forward strand.
GTCGTGGGCGACGTAGACCTCGCCCATCCCGCCGTGGCCGAGCACCTTGCCGAGCCGATACCGGCCGCCGATGGTGTCGATCTGGTTCGTGGGGGACATCCAGGGAAGATTTTCCCTCGGATGGTGGACCCTACACCTGCGTCCCTCGGGGCGGGGGACCCGTGGACCCGCGGACGACGATCGACGGCGGTACCACCAGGTGACGGGCCATCCGGCGGCCGTCGTCCCGCCGTTCGAGCAGCAGCCGCACCGCCGTCACCCCCATCTCGCGGCGAGGTTGGTCGATGGTCGTGAGGTCGATGTGTCCGAGGGCCGCGAGCGCGATGTTGTCGTACCCCACCAGCGCGACGTCCTCCGGCACACGCAACCCGTGCGCGTCCAGCGCATCGAGGGCGCCCACGGCGGCAAGGTCGTTGCCGACGAAGATCGCGGTGGGACGCTCCTTGGCGCGGAGCAACGCCGTCACACCATCCCTCCCGCCCTCCTCGGTGAAGGAGCCCCGGACCACCCTGGCCGAGCCCGACAGGCCGTGTCGTGCCATCGCATCGAGGAACCCGGCCCGGCGTTGCGCCGACCCCGCCCCGGTGCCGCCGTCGACGTGAGCGACGGTGCGATGACCGAGCCCGACGAGGTGGTCGACGGCGAGTCGGGCGCCCATCCGGTCGTCGTTCGTGATCGAGTCGTGCGCCGGCGAGCGCGAGTGTCGGGCAACCACGACCACGGGCACGGACGCGGCGACCTGCTCGATCCGTCGAGCTGCCAGGACCGGGCCCGCCATCACCACGCCGTCGGTCCGGAGCTGGAGCAGCGTATCGATGGCCTCGGCCTCGCCGGCGGCGGCTCTCCCTCCGGAGTTGAACAGGGCGTGGTAGCCGGACGATCGGGCGGCAACCTCGATCCCGTCCATCACCTCGCTGAAGTAGGGGTTGTGGAGGTCCGACACCATCACGCCGATCACGAAGCTGCGCCGGCGAACGAGGCTCCGGGCGACCGCGTTGGGGCGGTAGCCGATCTCCTCGGCCGCCCGGGTCACGGCGTCGCGCTTCTCGTCGCTCACGTTCGGCGCCCCTCGCATCACCAGCGAGACCAGGGACTTCGAGACCCCCGCCCGTTCGGCGACGTCGACGATCGTCGGATGCCGTCGCCTCGGACCTCGGCCGTCCGGCCCGTCGGGGTCGGGCGTCACACCCCGGTCCTCTGGTGCTTGCGCGCTGCCTCGTGCTGGGCCTTCGCCACGACCACCTCCTCCCGCTCCGACACCTCGGGCACGCCCACGTCCCACCAGGCGTCGCCACCCGTCCATGCGTGCGGGTCGGTGCGGATCACGATCACCGCCGTCCTGTCGGCGGCGCGCGCGCGCTCCAGCGCTCCCGCCAGTCCGTCGAGCGAGTCCACCTGCTCGGCCCACGCGCCCATCGCCTCCGCGTGCTTCGCGAAGTCGACCCGAGCGGCCTCCTTCGCCCTCACGTCGGTGAGCATGTTGTTGAAGGAGGCCCCACCCGTGAAGACCTGGAGCCGATCGATCACCGCGTACCCCTCGTTGTCGCAGAGGACGAGCACGAACCTGTGCCCGGACAGCACCGATCCGTACACGTCGGAGTTGGCCATCAGGTAGGAGCCGTCCCCGCAGAACGAGATGACGGTTCGATCGGGCATCGCCATCGCGGCGCCCCAGGCGCCGCCGATCTCGTAGCCCATGCAACTGAAGCCGTACTCGCAGTCGAAGGTCCCCACGTCCAGGGACCGCCAGTGCTTGTTGAGCTCCCCGGGGAGCCCTCCGGCCGCGGCCACGATGTAGTCGTCCGGCCGGGCGAGCCCGTTGACCGTCCTGATCACGGCGGCGTACGAGGGGCGGCCGCCGGTGGTCGGAGCCGCGGCCGTCTCGTCCAGGTAGGCGTTCCAGCTCGCGTACTCCTGGCGGGGGGGGGGGGGGGGGGG
>JBIOTM010000127.1:0-2090 GCA_044865955.1 Actinomycetota bacterium
TGGAACTGCACGGCGAACAGGCCCCGCTCTGGGTCCTCCATCGACGCGACCGGGATGCCGTCGGTCCTGGACGTGACGCGGAAGCCCTCGGGGACGCGCGTCACCGCGTCGCCGTGGGACATCCAGACCTGCTCCTTTGCCGCGAGATCCTTCAGGAGCACGCCCCGGTCGCCGACGTGCAGCGTCGTCCCTCCGTACTCGCGCTGCCCGGTGGCCGCCACCTCTCCGCCGAGCGCCCGCGCCATGAGCTGGTGCCCGTAGCAGATGCCCAGCACCGGCACGCCGAGCTCGAACAGCCGGGGATCGACCGCGGGCGCGCCCTCCTCGTACACGGACGCCGGCCCGCCGGAGAGCACGATCCCGGCGGGTCGCCGCGCTGCGACCTCGTCCGCCGAGAGGTCGTGGGGCACGATCTCGGAGTAGACGTGGCATTCGCGCACGCGCCGGGCGATCAGCTGCGCGTACTGCGCGCCGAGATCGACGACCAGGACCGGCTGGGGGTGCTCGCGCGCGCCTGTGGGGGCCTGGGTCAGTGCCCCATCCCCACCCGCTGCGCGGTCTGGTACGTCTTGCCCTCGGTCTTGATCGAAGGCGCCACCACGAGCTCGGCCTTCTGGAACTCGCGGATCGTCGCGTAGCCGGTCGTCGCCATCGAGGTCGCGAGCGCTCCGAACAGGTTGTAGGTGCCGTCGTTCTCGTGGGCCGGCCCGACCAGGATCTCCTCGAGCGAGGCGACCTGCTGGGTCTTCACCCGGGCGCCGCGGGGCAGCGTGGGGTGGAAGGTCGCCATCCCCCAGTGGTAGCCGCGGCCGGGCGCCTCGTACGCCCGGGTGAGCGGGGAGCCGATCATGACGGCGTCGGCCCCGCAGGCGATCGCCTTCGCGATGTCGCCGCCCGTGCGCATCCCGCCGTCGGCGATCACGTGGCAGTACCGGCCGGTCTCGCGCAGGTGCTCCATCCGCGCGGCCGCGGCGTCGGCGATCGCCGTCGCCTGCGGGACGCCCACGCCGAGGACCCCGCGCGTCGTGCAGGCGTTGCCCGGTCCGACGCCGACCAGCACCCCGACGGCGCCGGTCCGCATCAGGTGCAGGGCCGTCGTGTACGAGGCGCACCCGCCCACGATCACCGGGATGTCGAAGGAGCGGATGAACTCCTTCAGGTTGAGCGGTTCCGCTTGGGTCGAGACGTGCTCGGCCGAGACGACGGTCCCCTGGACCACCAGGACGTGGAGCCCGGCCTCCAGCACCGTCTTGGCGTAGCGCTCGACCCGCTGGGGCGTGAGCGAGGCGCACGAGACCACGCCGCTCGCGACGATCTCGCGGATCCGCTTGCCGATCAGCTCGTCCTTGACCGGCTCCCGGTAGAGCTCCTGCATCCGCCGAGTGGCCTTCTCGTCGGGGAGCGTCGCGATCTCCTCGTAGACGGGATCGGGGTCCTCGAAGCGGGTCCACAACCCCTCGAGGTTCAAACAGGCGAGGCCGCCGAGGCGGCCGATCTCGATCGCGATCTGTGGCGAGACCGCGGCGTCCATCGCCGCGGCCATCATCGGGAGGCGGAAGGTGTAGGCGTCGATCTCCCACGAGGTGTCGACGTCGTCGGGGTCCCGGGTGCGCCGCGAGGGCACGATCGCCACCTCGTCGAACCCGTACGCGCGCCGCGCGGCCTTCCCCTTGCCGATCTCGATCTCCGCCATCGGTGTCTCCCCCAGATACGCACCGAGGCCCACCCCGTTCGGGGAAGGCCTCGTCGGTCCCTACATGCGTGGAAGGTACCACGCCCTTCCGGCGTTCCGGCTACCTGCCGTCGGCGACGTGGCCACTCTCCGTCACCCGAAGGTCCGTCAGGCCCGAGTGCCTCCGCTCTCCCTCGACCAGGACCGTCGCGTCCTCGATGTATCCGAGCTGCCGGAGCGTGGTGAGCACGTTCTGGAGCGATTCGATCGGCTCCTCGACCATCGTGTCGAGCACGAGCTCGGGGTTCTCCGGCGCCTCGTACGGGTCGTCGACACCGGTGAAACCGGTGATCTCCCCGGCGAGCGCCTTCTTGTACAGGCCCTTGGGATCGCGATGCTCGGCGATCTCCTCCACCGT
>JBIOTM010000128.1:0-27637 GCA_044865955.1 Actinomycetota bacterium
GGGCCCTGCTCGGCGCGACGCACGGGTGGAGTGTGCGCCGGTCCGGGGCGGATTGGAAATCGCCGGGTTGACGGGCTAGCCGGGAGCTTCGAACCGATCGTCCGTGACGTCTTGCGAGATCGAATCGGCCTCGATCGCCGTCCATCCCGACTCGCTCGACCCCATCAGCAAGGAGACGAGGATGCCAGCGGTCGAGTAGCACCACACCACCCGCGTGTCCTTCCCGTGCGCGTCGAAGCACTCGGCGAGGTCTCGGACCCCCTCGGCCTCGATCGAGGACGAGTTCGCGGAGACCTCGCTCGCTCCGATCGCACGAAGCACCCGTTCAGGCGAAACGAACAGGAATCCGAACGGTGTGGATTTTCGTGCGGCCCGTTTGGAGATGGACCTGCATCGTCGAGCGTCGTGGAGATCGCGACACAGGAACGCGCCCTTGTCCGTCGAGACGACCGTGTACGCATCGAGGGGAGACGTGACGTCCATTCGCCAGCTATCCGGTGGATCCCAGTTCAGTCGCAGGCGACCCTGCCGGCTGCACATCCGCAGCACGGTGCTGCGGTCGGTCTCGCCATTGAACATCTGGCGGAGACACAGATGCGCCGACGCCGCCTGTCCGGGCACCGGCGCGACAGTGCGGTACGTGACGTCGGCCTGCGTGCGCAGCCACGCCTGGCCCAGAGCGAACAGCCGATCCCGAACGTCCTCGGATGAAACGGATGGGGTCGCCGGGGTGAGCGGTCGCCGGTCGGCCTGGGCATCCGGCCGAGAACACCCTGAGGCGATCGCCAAGACGAGACCGAGGATCGCGGCCGCGCTACGCGGTCGTGACACGGACGGGCATCCGCTTGATGCCGTTGACGAAGTCCGACCGGATCCGCTCCACGGGCCCGGCGAGCTCGATCGACTTCAACCGCGGCAGCAGCTCCTGGAACAGGATCTTCGTCTCGAGCCTGGCGAGGTGCGCCCCCAGGCAGAAGTGGGGGCCGCCCGCCCCGAACGTCACGTGGTCGTTCGGGGTCCTGGTGACGTCGAACGTGTAGGGCTCGGGGAAGACCTCCTCGTCGCGGTTGGCGCTCGTGTACCAGGTGACGACCTTGTCCCCGCGCTTGATCTCCGCGCCCCGGAGCTCGACGTCCCGGGTCGCGGTGCGCCGGAAGTGGTGGACCGGCGTCGCCCATCGCAGGATCTCCTCGGTGGCGCGCGGGATCCGCTCGGGCTCCTCCTGCAGGAGCTTCAGCTGCTCGGGGTGCTCGATCAGCGCGAGCATCCCGTGGCTGATCGTGTGCCGGGTCGTCTCGTTCCCGGCGATCATCAGCACCCCGAAGTAGTTGTGGAACTCGCGCTCGTTCAGGATGCCCTCGGACTGGGCAACCGTGAGCGCCCCGATCACGTCGTCGGAGGGTTCCGCGACGCGGGCGTCTCGCTGGCGGTCGGCGTAGTCGAACACCTCGTAGGCGGCGGGGGAGCGGAACGGCAGCAAGCGGTAGGCCTCGGTGTCCTCCCGGTCCACGACGGCTCGCGACAGGTCGGGATCCTGGTTCGCGATCATCTGGTCCCCCCACGAGATCAGCTGCGGCGCGTCCTCCTGCGGCACCGTGAAGATCGAGCAGAGGAACCGGATCGGGAGGTCCCGGCTGATCTCGGGGACGAAGTCGAACTCACCCTTCGGGAGGGCTCGATCCAGGACCCCCTGCGCCACCTCCCGGATCCAGTCCTCGTACTTGCCGACGCCGCGGGCCGAGAACCGTTTGGAGCAGATCCGCCGGAGCTCGGTGTGCCGCGGAGGATCGGTCTCCAGCATCGACTTCCGGATCTCGAGCTGCTCCTCGTCCAGCTCCTCGAGGGACACGGCCCCGAGCTCGGACGAGAAGGTCTGCCAGTCCATGTGGACCTGGGTGAGGTCGTCGTAGCGGGTGACGGCCCAGAACCCCGCGTTCGGGTCGCGCTCCGGGTGCCAGGCCACCGGATGGTCGTGGCGGAGGTGATCGAACCAGTCGTACGGGACGCCCTGGACGTAGTTGTCCGGTTCGGCGAGGTCGATCTCGGGGTGTTCGGCGCTCACGCGCGAATCATACGGGCGGGTCGCGGCGCCTCGGCCGCCGGCTCACCCCGTCTCGGCGGCCTGCTTCAGGTTGCGGAGCGATCGCATCGCGTCCATCCGGATGCCCGGATAGGCGAGGTAGAGGATCACCGGGTTCGTGTCCGACGTGACGCGCTTCGTGACGAGGGTGCCGCCGTTCGCCGGCGCCACCGTGTAGTCGTTCTGGTACCAGACGTCCCTCTTGCCTTCCTGATGCTGATCGGAACGGATCGCGAACCGGCGGGGCGGATCGTACGCCGTCACGGAGATGTCGGCGCTCACGGGTTTGCCGACGAACACGCCCGAGGACCGGTATCGGGCGTCGGGCCCGGGCCCGGAGCCCGCCGTCTGCTGCATCGTCATGTTCGCCTTGGGATTCGCCCACGATGGGTGCGTCGTGACGTCCGCGAGCCGCGAGAACACCTGGTCCGGCGGCGCGTCGATCCGGATCCTGAACCTCAGCCCCATCGGGCCCTCCTCGGTCGCGGGTGAGTGACCCCTATCAGCCATATGTAAGCGACGACTTACACACGCTGTTAAGCGGAGCGATCGGCCCGGTCGGTCAGAAGTAGGGGAGGTAGTAGTCCAGCTCCCAGGGCGTGACCGCCGTGTCCGACGTCTCGCCGGCGGCGATATAGCGGTCCCACTCCGCCTGCTTGAGCGTGACGAACGACTCCACGACCCACTCACCCATCGCTCCCACGAGCTTGGTGTCGGCCCGGAGCTCGTGGAGCGCCTCCTCCAGCGTGTTGGGGACCACGACGTCCGTGTTCGGGTCGGCGCCGGCCTCCTGGGCCGGACCGAGCTCCATGCCCTCCTGCACGCCGAGCCTCGCGGCGTGGAGGAGGGCAGCTCCGGCCAGGTAGGGGTTGGCGGCGGCGTCGGCCATCCGATGCTCCAGGCGCGAGCCTTCGCCGCGGGCCGAGGGGATCCGCACCCCCACGGTCCGATCGTCGAAGCCCCAGTTCGCCAGGTAGCCGTTCAGCATGTCCGGTTTCAGCCGCTTGTAGGCGTTCACGTGCGGCGCCAGCAGCGCCGCCATCCCCCGGTGGTGCGCGAGGAGTCCCGCGACGCACTGCCGCTCGAGGTCGGACATGCCGTCGGCGCCGCCGGGGTCGTGGAAGGCGTTCGAACCGTCGGGCCGGCGGAAGGACACGTTCATGTGCATCCCGCTCCCGCCCCGGTCGTCGAACGGGCGGCCGAGGAACGTCGCGAGCTTGCCGCGCCGCGCCGCGATCTCGCGCACGAGGATCCGGAACAGGAAGGCTTCGTCGGCCGCCTCGATCGAGTCGCGGTACCGCCAGTTCACCTCGAACGCGGCGGAGTCGTACTCGCTGCACCAGCTCTCGATCTGGAAGCCGCTCGCGAGGGCCGCGCTCACCATGTCGTGGACCGTGCCGCTCGGGTCGACCGCCATCCCGGTGCCGTAGACGCGGTGGGAAGGCAGGTCCGTGGCCTGCCACCCCCCGTCATCGGACGGATCGCACAGGTAGAACTCGAGCTCGTAGGCCATCTGCGGCTCGAGGTCCATCGCCCGCCAGGCCCCGACGGCGGTCCGCAGCACCTGCCGTGGGTCCACGTCGAGGCGGTGGCCGTGCTGGTAGACGTCGCCGATCCCCACCACGGTGCCGTCCTCCCAGCCCGGGCGCAGGGTCTCCCGATCCAGCTCGGCCTCGACGTCGGGGAGCCCGATGTCGAACTGCTGCCGTGGGATCGGGAGGATCTCCCGGTCGAGGGTCAGCGGATACAGGCCGATGCAGAAGGCCGCGTGCCCCGCTTGGGCCACGTCCCCGAACAGGTACTTGCCGCGTTCGAGCCCGAGGAGATCCGAGATCAGCAGCCGCAGCCGCTTGCCGGTGTAGTCCATCCGCCCAAGGACGGTATCGGATGCGGAGCGGGTTGGCCTGGCCGACGACGCTGGCTTCAGGTTCGCTTCGGCGGGCGGATCCCCCGGAACTCCCAGTCGCCGCCGAACGCCGTCGAGATCACCTCTTCGGACTCCGAGGGCTGCGCGCCGACGTCCTTCCGGACCGGCACGTCCCCCTCCACGACGAAGTTCCTGAGGACGCCGAGCCCTTCCACCTCCACCTCCACCACGTCCCCGGGCTCGACCGGCCGTGAGTTGGCGGGCGTCCCGGACAGGATCACGTCGTTCGGCAGGAGGGTGATCGTCCGGGCGACGTCGGCCACGAGGTAATGCATGTCCCAGATCATCTCGTCGGTGGTCCCGTCCTGCTTCGTCTCGCCGTTCACGTGCGTCCGGATCCGCTTGGCTCGGAAGTCCCAATCGGTCACCAGGCCCGGGCCGAGGGGACACAGGGTGTCGGCGCCCTTCACGCGCAGCATCGAGCCGGCGTCGGTGTCCCGGAAGTCGTGGAGGCCGTAGTCGTTCGCGATCGTGTAGCCGAGGATGTAGTCGTCCGCCTCCTCCGGGGCGATGTGCTTGCAGCGCTCGCCGATCACGATCGCGATCTCTCCCTCGTAGTTGAGGTACTTGCACCGGGGAGGGCGCACGATCTCCCCGCCGTGGGCGTTCAGGGAGGTCGTCGGCTTGTGGAAGTAGGTGGGCGCGGGGCCGAGGTTCGCCTGGAACTCGGCGCGCCGGCTCTCGTAGTTCAGGTGCACGCAGACGATCTTCGACGGCTGGATCGGCGGGAGATGAGCCGGCTCCTCCATCGGGATCCGCCGGCCGTCGGGTGCGACCAGCTCGTCGCCCTCCCGCGTGACGGCGGTGGCCACGCCGTCCAGGAGGATCCTCCGCGTCTCCATCGGGCGGATAGCCTAGAACCGCCGCGTAGACTCCGCTTCCGTGACCGAGCTCAAGGGGTTCCTCCTGCCGCGCTCGCCCGAGGGGAGGGCCTCGATCGTCCCGGCGCCTCCGTGGCACTACTCCGGCGACGTCCTCACGATCGAGTACCGGACGGATCCCGGTCGCGTGGCGGCCCTCCTGCCCGACGGCGTGGACCTCGCGGGGGAGGATCCGGGCGCCGTCGCGATCGTCTGGGCGGACTGGCAGTCGTGCGGCGAGTCGGGGGACGAGCTGCTCGATCCCGTCCGCTCGCAGTACAAGGAATGCTTCGTGGTCGTGCGGTGCCGGTTCGGCCAGGAGACCTACTCCCGGTGCGTGTACATCTGGGTCGACAAGGACTTCGCGCTCGCGCGCGGCTGGTACCAGGGCTACCCGAAGAAGCTCGGGTCGATCTGGATGACCCGGCCAGTCTCGGTGGGTCGCGCGGGCCCGCGGCTCGAACCCGGCGGTGTGCTGGGCGCGACGCTCCAGGCGAACGACCGCCGCCTCGCGGAGGTGCGACTCACGCTGACGGGCGGCTCGGACACGGGGGGGTTCGTCAACGCCCTCCCGATGCTGCATTCCCGCTGGATGCCGTCGATCGAGAAGGACGGCGGCGATTCGCTCGCCGAGCTGGTGACGATGCGTTCGCGCGACGTGGATCTCGGCCCCGCCTTCACCGGGATCCCCGAGGTGCGGCTGTTCGACGCGCCGGGGGAGGAGCTCGCCGCGCTCGAACCTCGCGAGATGATCGCCGGCTACTGGCGGCAGGTCGGCGCCACCTTCGACGGCGGGAGCCGTCTCGGATAGATGCGGCTGCTCCGGTTCCGGTACGGCGATCGGATCGCGACCGGCGCCGTCGACGCCGGATCCGACGAGGTGCGCGTGCTGAAGGGCACGTTCTTCGAAGATCCGCTGCCCACCGGCGAGGTCGTGCCGGTCGACGACGTGCACCTGCTGGCCCCGATCCTGCCCTCGAAGCTGGTGTGCGTCGGGAAGAACTATGCGGCGCACGCGGCGGAGTTCGGGATGGACGTGCCGGAGGAGCCGCTGCTGTTCCTGAAGCCCTCGACCGCGGTGATCGGGCCCAACGACCCGATCCGGCTCCTCCCGGTCAGCGAGCGCGTCGACTACGAGGGGGAGCTCGCCGTCGTGATCGGGCGCCTCGCCCGCGACGTGCGAGCTGAGGACGCCTTCCAGGTCATCCTCGGTTACACGTGCGCCAACGACGTCACGCTCCGGGACCTGCAGAAGACCGACGACCAGTGGGCGCGCGCGAAAGGGTTCGACGGCTCCTGCCCCCTCGGTCCCTGGATCGAGACCGAGCTCGACCCGAACGATGTGACGGTCCGGACGAGGCTGAACGGTGACGTCCGCCAGCAGGCCTCGACCTCGGAGCTCGTCTTCGGGGTCGCGACGCTGATCGAGTACGTCACCGCGTTCATGACGCTCCTGCCCGGCGATGCGCTCCTGACCGGTACGCCGGAGGGCGTCGGGAAGCTCGAGGCCGGCGACGTCGTCGAGGTCGAGGTGGAGGGCGTGGGGGTCCTGCGGAACGAGGTGCGGGCGTGACCGTCCGCTGCCGGTTCGCTCCGGCGCCGTCGGGGTCGCTGCACGTCGGCAACGTTCGGAGCGCGCTGTTCTCCTGGCTCTACGCTCGGCACCACGAGGGTGGGTTCATCCTCCGTCTCGAGGACACGGACGCGAGCCGGGTGACGGAGGAAGCCGTCCAGGGGGTGCTCCGGGATCTCCGGTGGCTCGGGCTGGACTGGGACGAGGGACCGGAGGTCGGCGGCGACCACGGACCATACCGTCAGTCGCAGCGACTGGAGATCTACCAGGACATGACGGCGAGGCTCCTGGCGTCCGGCCACGCTTTCCACTGCTGGTGCACGCCGGAGGAGCTCGAGGAGCGGCGCAAGGCCGCCCTCGCCCGGGGGGAGCCGCCCGGCTACGACGGCCGATGCCGGGGCCTGAGCGACGACGAGAGGGCGGCGTTCGAGGCCGAGGGTCGCTCGCCAGTGGTCCGTTTCCACATGCCCGAACGGGAGTGGGTGATCGACGACCTGGTGAAGGGCGAGGTGCGATGGGGTCCGAACGATCTCCGGGACTTCGTGATCGTGCGCTCAGACGGGACGCCGGTGTTCCTGCTCGCCGTGGCCGTCGACGACATGCTGATGGCGGTCACGCACGTCGTCCGCGGCGACGATCTGCTGGCGAGCGCTCCCCGGAACGCGGCCGTGATCGAGGCGCTCGGGGGGACGCCTCCCCGCTACGCCCACGTCCCCCAGGTGCTCGGCCCGGACGCGAAGCCGCTGTCGAAGCGTCACGGCGCCACGAGCGTCGACGCGTTCCGCGAGCAGGGCTTCCTCCCCGAGGCGATGGTGAACTACCTGGCCCTCCTGGGGTGGGCGAAGGACGACCACACGACCTTCCTCACGCGCGACGAGCTCGTGGCGGCGTTCGACCTCGCCCACGTGTCGCGCAATCCGGCCGTCTTCGACACGCAGAAGCTGGAATGGATGAACAACCACTACGTCCAGGCGCTCGACGAGGACGAGCTCGCGGCGCGCTGCATCCACTTCCTGACCGAGGAGGGGCTGTCCGTGGACCCGGCCCTGCTCCGGCGGGCCATGCCCATCGTGCGGGAGCGGATGAGGACCCTGGCGGAAGCGCCCAACCTGCTGCGGTTCCTGTTCACCGACGACATCACACCGAACGACCGGGCGGTCGACCTGATCGCCAAGGCCCCGGAGGGATACCTCAAGGGGGCGGCCGATAGGCTCGATGCATTGGAGCGATGGGAGAGCGAGGAGATCCAGGCGGCGCTGGACGGGCTGGCATCCGCGGCGGGGCTGAGCCGCACGAAGGGGTGGCAGCCGGTGCGTGCCGCGGTGACGGGCTCGAACGTGTCGCCGCCGCTGCCGGAGTCGTTGGGGCTGCTGGGCAAGGAACGAACCGTCGCCCGGCTGCGCGCCGTCGCCGCGTAGCGGCGCTCGCCGTGCTGTCCCTCGTGGCGCCCGCGGTGATCGTGGACCCCTCGGCGGCGCGTGGGGCGGCGGCGGTCGCCGACGCGGCGCCGCGATCGCCCGACGTCGCGTCGCTGCGGCCGCCGATCGTCTGGAAGCCGATCCCGTACGGCGACCGCCGCCGCCGTCAGATGGCCGCCTATTCGAAGCGCCACTACGGCGTGTGGCGCTGGCGGCTGCTCCGTCACGCAGCGATCGTCGAGCACTACACGACCGGTACGACCTGGCAGGGGGCGTGGAACACGTTCGCCTCGAACACGCCCCACCTCGGGGAGTACCCGGGGACCTGCGCGCATTTCATCGTCCACACGGACGGGACGATCTATCAGATCGCGCCGCTCTGGATCCGGTGTCGGCACACGATCGGGATGAACCAGCTGTCGATCGGCATCGAGCACGTCGGCAGGTCGGACGCCGAGGTGCTGGGGAACGCCAGGCAGATGGACGCGTCCCTGAGGCTGACCCTGTGGCTGGTCGCCAGGTTCGGCATCCAGGTCCGCAACGTGATCGGGCACGGCGAGAGTCTGCAGAGTCCGCTGCGACGAGAGCTCTATCCCGAGTGGAAGTGCATGACCCACACCGACATGTCTCGACCCGCGATGCGCACGTACCGGGGGTGGCTCCGGGACCGTGCGCGCGCCGCCGGCGTGCCCATCGGGCCCGCGCCCGAGTGGGTCGACATCGGCTGCTAGCCTCCGACCCCGTGGCGATCCGGCGCATCGTGCCCGACGTCCGGACGACCCGGATCGGGGAGAGCCGGGACTCTATGCGACCGTCCTCGGTCTGGAGGTCGCGATGGACATGGACTGGATGGTCCTGGCGCTGACCGACGAGCCCTGGGGCGTGCGCCGCTTCTTCGTGGAGGATCCGGACGGCGTGGTCGTCAACAGGACCCACCTGTAGCTCCGGGAGGATATTCCGCGGCGCCGGACGGCTGGTCTAAGATGGGTCTTCAGGAGGCGCCGTGTCGAAGGTCCTGAACATGCCGGAGCGCCAGGACGCCGAGGGCACCTGGCACATGGTGCTCAAGGACGCCTGCGGCTGGTGCGGCTGCCTGTATTTCGTGGCCGAGGACGATCACGACCTGGTGTGGGAGCCCGGCCGCCACCACGACCAGAGATGTTCCGACCGGGAGTGCGAGTGCCACACCCGGGCGAGGATCGGCCGGCGCCACGACGAGTGGTAGGCCAGGTCTCGACCGATCTCCTCGGGTGACCACGGCGACGCCGATCGACCTCCTACCCCTCTGAGCGATTCCTGAGCGATTCCGTCAACTCTCTCGCTCGATCGGCCCGACGTGCGCGGAGGCGATGGGACGGGGAATGCGTTGTGCACCGTGCCTACGACAGGCTGCCTTCCTCAGTCTGTCGGTCCGTGCTAGCGTCCCTCTTCGTTCCGATGGGACAGGTCATGAGCTTCTCCAGGTCGAGCCGGGCCTGGCTCCGAACGCCACCCGCCGAGGCCGCCCGCGTGCTACGCGAGATGCTGCGCGACAGGCGAAGCGACACCGAGGCGCTGTTCGAGATGATCACCGGACTCGTCTCGACGCTCGATCTGCAGAAGCTGCTCGGGTACGTGCTCCACCTGTGCAAGGAGCTCACCGGCTGCGAAGGAGTGCTGCTCTACCTCTGGGACGCCGACCGCGAGCGCCTGGTCGTTCGCGCGGCGGTGGAAGGCTATGAGAAGTGGATCGGTCGGTTCACACTCGCGCTGGGCGAGGGCCTCACCGGCTGGACCGCGCTCACACGACAGCCGGGCATCATCCGAGAGAACCCGACTGAGGATCCCCGCTTCAAGTCCGTGCCGGAGCTGAACGACGATCGGTTCCAGTCCTACCTGACGATCCCGGTCGAGGGGCCCGACCAGCACTTGATGGGCGTCGTGACGATGCACACGGAGGCCCCGCACGAGTTCACCGACGACGACCTTACGTTGATGCACACGCTGTCGGCCTTGATCGGGGCGGCGGTGGACAACGCATCGCTGTACGGGCGACAGGCACGTCAGGTGCAGGTGCTGCACTCGTTGGCGGAGGCCAGCCAGGCGGTCGTGCAGACATCGTCGCTCCGCCACATCCTCTACCGACTCGCATCCACGAGTGGAGAGCTGCTCGGAGCCGATCGATGCGCCGTGCTGACGCTGGACGAGGCGGGGAGCCACCTCGCGCCGGAGGCGGTGTGGAGCGCGGGACCCGAGGGCACCGGAGGGATGCCCACCGCGTTCCCGGCCGATGGTCCGTGGGGCCGTCTGCTCGGCGCAACGATGCCGATCGTGCTGGGACGACGTGACCACCGAGAGGCGTTCTCCGTCTTCGACGAGATCGCGCCGCACGCGCGGAGCGCGCTCGTGGCACCGATGCGGGTGTCGGATCGGGTCGTCGGGATGCTCATCTGCTTCACGGATGGAACGGGAGCATTCGGCGACGATGATCGGGAGCTGCTGTCGACCGTAGCGTCGCAGGCCGCGCTCGCCGTCCAGAACGCTCGACTGATCGAGGCCCTGACGGAGCGCAATGTGGTTCGCGATCTCTTCGAAGCTCTCGTGCTCGGCGATGACAAGGACCTGGGGCTCGAGGCGAGAGCGCACCGACTTGGTGTCGATCTGAACCGGCCGCACGTGGTGGTCATGCTCGAGATCACCACCCATCCGGCGGGGTTCGACGGGGAGCGGCTCTGGATCGCGATGCGTCAGGACCTGGCCGGTCGCTTCCCCGGCTCACTCTTCACGCATCGCGACTACACGCTGACCGGGTTGCTGCGCCTCTCCGACGCGACCAGCCTGGAGCACCTCGCCGAACGTCTCGCCGACGCCAAGTCTGCTCACGAGCATCCACCAGAGCTCTCGGTGTCGGCGGGCGTCTCGAGGGTCTGCAGCCGAGTACAGGACTATCCGGACGGCTTCGAACAGGCGCGCCAGGCACTGTTGATGGGACGCGCCGTCCGCGGGCCGGGAGCCGCGGTGTCCTTCGACGAGCTTGGCGCGCAGTGGCATCTGTTCAGCGCCGCCCAGCAGCAGGTTCGCGACGTCTATCAGGAGCGACTGGAGAAGCTGCTCCTACACGATCGGGCGAAGGGCACCCAGCTGTTCAGGACCGTCGAGGCATACCTCGAATGCCTCGGCAACTCGAAGCTCGCCGCCGAGAAGCTCTTCGTGCACCGGAACACCCTCCGGCAGAGGTTCGAGAAGATCCGACAAGCCGTGGGAGTCGACCTCTCCGACCACGACCGATGGTTCGATCTGATGATGGCGGTGCGCATCATCCGACTGCGGGAGCTGTCGCGCTGACGTTGGGAGGCGCGGCCCGCGGCGCTCGAGGACCGGCATGCGCCGTGCTTCTCGCGGGGTCGCCGGAGGGATCGGTGACGGGCTCCCGTGACCCCCGATGTCGGGGTCGCGATCGAAGGGGCGTCGTGACGAGGCGCGACGTCGCGAGGATCTCTCAAGGAGGACACACGTGAGCAGGCTCGACGACATCCTGCAGCAGTGGCAGAAGGACGACGTCGGATGGGTCCGGTTCGAGCTGCCGGACGTGCACGGCATCTCCAGGTCCAAGACGGTGCCCATCGAGCACGCCGGGATGTTCGCGGAGAGCGGCCTGAACATGTACGGCGGGGCCGCCGTTCTGGACACGCGGTCGGACGTCGTGCCGGGCACGCTCTACAACGAAGAACGGATGTACGCGGACCAGGTGCTGCATCCGGACCCCGATACCGCTGCGATCGTCCCGTGGGCGGCTCGCACGGGTCGGTTCATCTGCGACGCACGGTGGTACGACGGGACTGCGCTGGAGGCGAACCCCCGCCAGGTGTTCCGACGGGCCCTCGAGAGGTGCCGCTCCATGGGATTCGAGCCCGTCATCGGCTCGGAGTACGAGTTCTACCTCCTCACAGCCGATGCGCACGAGCCCCTGTTCGACGGATATCACATCTTCAACACGGTCCGGAACGACTGGGTCCCGACGATACGACGGATCATGGAGGAGATGCCGAGGATCGGCGTCTCGATCATCACATCGAATTGCGAGTACGCGGGGTCGCAATGGGAGATCAACTTCGCGCCCGGGAAGGGCCTCGAGGGACCGGACCTGGCCTTCACCTTCAAGAACGGCGTGAAGGAGATCGCGAAGCAGGACGGGTACCTGGCGACCTTCATGTCGAAGCCGTTTTCCGACTCGGCCGGGAGCGGGTGCCATACGCACGTGTCGCTCGTCCGGGCCGACGACACGTCGAACGCGTTCGCCGCAGAGGACGACCCGCACGGGATCTCGCAGACGTGTCGGCACTTCATCGGCGGTTTGATCCGCTACGCGAAGGCGGTCGACGCGCTCATCGCACCGACCGTGAACTGTCACCGGCGTCGTCGGCGGCACACGTTCAGCCCCACGAACATCTCCTGGGGGTTCGAGGACCGGTCCGCCCTCGTTCGTGTGAAGGGCGGATCCCTCGCGTCGCGGCACGTCGAGTACAGGGCGCCGAGCGCACTGTCGAACCCTTACCTCGTCGGGGCCGCTCTGCTCTCGGCGGGGCTCAAAGGCATCGAGGACGCAAGCGACCCTGGTCCCGAGTCGAAGCCGGGTCTTCCCGCCGAGGACGATCCCGACTTCGAGAACCTGCCAGCTTCGATCCACGAAGCCCTCGACGCCTTCGAGGCCGAGCCCGCGACCAAGGAGTTCTTCAGCGACGAGTTCGTCACCGCGTACACGACCATGCGGCGATACGAGCTCTCGCGACAGAACGACTGGGTCTCGGATTGGGAGCGTCAGGAGTACCTGGGACTGTTCTGATCGCGGGCGGCCGGTCAGGCCTGGGCGCGTGCGGGATGACTGAGCGGACGGGGAATGGCACGATGCTCGTCATGGCGTACCGGCACGCACGCCTGGCGCTGCGCAGAGCGGCGATGGCGGCGGCGCTCGGGCTCGTCCTGGTGGGCCTCGCCGGACCCGAGCTCCTCGTCCCCGCGCTGGCCCTCGTTGCCCTTGTGTACTGGATGCACCCCCTCGTCGCCGCGCTCGCGGGCGACGAGGGGGTGCCGAACCCGAACCTGGCCTTCGTCATCGTCGTGAATGCTGCCGTCGTGTTGATCGTGCAGGCCCTCTTGTTCGCCTCGGAGCTCGACGCTTTCTGACGAAGAACGCGCGGCGGGCCCCCGCCGCCACGAGGTGTCGCCGCGCACTATCCACACTGCACACGACAACGCCGTCTGAATGGGCATCCGGAGACTTCGCTCCCCCCGCGTACGAACCTATGCTCGCTCCAGAGGCGCCGGATGCGGCTGGCCGTCGGGACCGTCGACGTCCGGCGTCCGCCCGTGACGGGGGGGAGGGGCATGGCCACTCAGGACGTCTTCATCCGGCAGTCGTCGGGGCTGACTCGGCAGATCAGCGCCCGGGACGCGCTCATGTACTGCGCGATGAACCCCGGCCTTCTCTACGCGCTCGTCTACCTCGTGTGGGCGCCGGCCTTCTATCCGGGGGCCCACATGGGGATCGGCGTGCTCTTCGTCTTGCTGATCTTCCCGATCGCCGGCCTCTACTGGTACTTCTCGGTCTCCATGCCGAGGTCGGGCGGGGAGTACATCTACATCAGCCGAACCCTTCACCCCTCGCTGGGCCTCTTCGCCTGTTTCGTGATCAGCATCACGGCCCTGTCCTGGACCGGACAGATCCAGGACTGGTGGATCCGTTGGGGCCTCGCCGACGCGATCCGATCCGTCGGGATCTCCCAGAAGAGTCAGGGCTGGATCGACCTCGCCAACTGGATCGACCAGCCGATCGTGCGTTTCGTGATCGGGACCGCCGCCCTGCTGCTCACTGGCTGGCTCTTCCTCAAGGGCGCGAAGGCCATGATGCGGGTGTCGTACTGGGCCGTCGCGTTCGCCTGGCTCGCCGTCCTCATCCTGGGCCTGCTCCTGGTCGTGACCGGGCAGGATGGGTTCAAGGAGCGTTTCAACCAGCTCTCGGGCGCCGAGTACGATGCCATCCTGCAGGCTGGGAAGGAGGCCGGCGCCATCTTCGGAGTGGCGTTCGTGCCCCTGATCTACGCGTCGATCACGTTCATCAACCTGAACACGCTGGGCCAGACGTTCTCGGCGAACCTGGCCGGGGAGATCCGGGGAGTGGCCAGGTCCCAGTCTCTCGCGCTGTTCGGGTCGCTCGCGATGCAGATGGCGATCTGGTTCGCCCTGTACATGCTGGTCTACGGGATCGTCGGCACCAACTTCATGCACTCGCTCGACTCGATCTGGGTGAGCGACGCATCCAAGCTACCTCCGGCGCTCGTGCACGAGCACACGACCAGCGAACCTGTTCCGATGTTGCTGATCGCGTTCATGACCGGCAACCCGATCCTGCAGCTGCTCTTCGGCGTCTGCTTCATCGTCGCGACCTGGGTGTCCCTTGCCGGCCTCGGATTCGCGCCGATCAGGAACGTGTTCGCATGGTCGTTCGACCGACTGATCCCGACGAAGTTCTCCCAGATCACCACCCGGTACCGGGCGCCGTTCTGGGCGATCGTGGCAGTGATCGCGACGGCCGAGATCTTCCTGTGGCTCGGGATCTACAGCCCCGCCTACTCGAGCGCCATCCTGTACTCGATCGTCGCATGGTTCCTCGGCTGGATCGTGTTGGGGATCGCCGGGATGGTTTTCCCCTATCGACGGAAGGAGCTCTTCGAGGCCGGCCCGCCCGCGACACAGCGGCGCATCGCGGGCATCCCGGTGATTTCGATCCTCGGCTTCGCCACGCTCGCCGTCTCCATCGGCACGGAGTGGGCCGTCGCCCAGCCGTTCATCAAGGGAGACGCGGAGGCAGCTCAGTACCTGACGGTGCTGGGGATGTGCCTGGCGCCGATCCTGATCTACGTGATCGCCCACTTCTACCACCGGAGCAAGGGGATCCCGCTTGCGCTGCAGTTCTCCCAGGTTCCGCCGGAGTAACGTCCGGCGAGCACGCGTGTAGTCTCTAGGGGCTGCGTCCACCGTGGCCGCAGCTCTCACGTACGGCACGGGGACCGATGCTCAGGCTCTTCTTCGCGACAGACGTCCACGGCTCCGAGACCACGTTCCGGAAGTGGCTGAACGCCGCGCAGCACTACGGGGCCGACATCCTCCTGATGGGCGGCGACCTCACCGGCAAGATGCTCGTGCCGATCGTGGAGGAGGCCGACGGCTCGTACACGGCGCGCTTCGAGGGAAGCACGGTCCGCATGGAGTCGGAGCAGGAGCTGGCGAACGTCGAGAGGGGCCTCCGCGTGCGCGGCTACTACACCCAGCGGATGACGCCGGCGGAGAAGGCCTCCTACCAAACCCCCGAGCAGGTGGAGGAGCTGTTCAAGTCGCACATGGCCGATGTGCTCGAGGGCTGGGTCGCCCTCGCGGACGAGCGACTGGATCCGGGGAAGACCCCGGCGATCTGGATGCCGGGGAACGACGACATGGAGTTCATCGACGAGTACGTGGACAGGTCGAAGGCGATCCAGAACGGCGACGGGAAGGTGATCGAGATCGACGGCTACCACGTCCTGTCGCTCGGCAACGCGAACGTGACGCCGTGGAACTGCCCCCGCGACGTCTCCGAGGAGGTGCTGGCGGCGAAGATCGACGAGCTGGCCGCCCAGGTCCCGGACATGAGCCGCTGCATCTTCAACGTCCACGCCCCGCCATGGGGTACGAACCTCGACGTCGCGCCGGAGCTCGACGACGACTTCAAGCCAAGGATGGAGGGCGGGGGGCTCAAGATGATCCCGGTGGGGAGCACCGCCGTGCTCGAGGCCATCCGCAGGTGGCAGCCGCTGCTCTCGCTGCACGGCCACATCCACGAGTGCTCGGCGGGCGTGAAGATCGGGCGTACGCTCTGCATCAACACAGGGTCGGAGTACCACGAGGGTGTCCTGCGGGGGTCCCTGGTCGTCCTCGACGAGAAGAAGGGCGTGAAGAACCACGCGCTGACGGTGGGCTGATGGAGCAGGCGACGCAGCCTGTCGGGGAGCCGTTCTCGGCATGGCCCGAGTACGTGGCCGAGGCGAAGGCCGTGATCGAGGCCGCGAACGAGCGGAGCCTCCACCTCCGACTGCTGGGCGCCCTCGCGGTGATCGAGCAGTGCCCCAACGGGATGTGGCTCCTCGAGAGCACGAACCGGGTCCTCACCGACCTCGACTTCCTCGGGTACGACCGCGAGATCCGTCAGGTCGAAGCGATGTTTCACGAGCTGGGCTACGAGGTGCTCGGGGGTCGGGGAGTCACGATGGACGTGTGGGTGGGACGGCGGATCTTCCACGACCCGAGCGGCCGACGACGGCGCGTCGACGTCTTCCTGGACCGGCTTGACTTCTGCCACCCCATCGAGCTCAAGGGACGGCTCGACATCGATCCGGTGACGATCCCGCTCACGGACATCCTGCTCGAGAAGCTCCAGATCGTGGAGATCAACGAGAAGGACCTGAAGGACCTGGTGGTCCTGCTGCTGGAGCATCCGGTCGCGGACCGGGAGGAGCGTGGATCGTTCGACGCGTCCTACGTCATCGATCTGTTGACGAAGGACTGGGGCTTCTCCTACACGGTGTCGCTGAACCTGGACCGGATCAGGCGCTACATGCAGACGCTCCCGGAGCTCACCGAGGAGCATCGAGCGGCGATCGCCGCCCGGATCGACGACCTCTGGGGCCGGGTGGAGGCGGCGCCGAAGAGCATGAAGTGGAAGCTCCGCGCCCGGGTGGGGCCCGCCCGCAAGTGGTACCAAGAGGTCGGGGAAGGCTACCGGGAGCTCGGACGCGAGGCCTCAGCCTGGGAGGAGTGACCCCACGTGGCTCACGGGAGCCCGCGCTCGGACCGGTAGCCGGCGGCCATCTCGGTGAGGCGGGACCGGACGCCACCGTAGACGGTGCCCCCCGGCAGGTACCGTTTCGGCGCTTTAGCCGTGACCGTGTAGTTGGGGTCGCACACATTCGCGAGCGGCGTCTCGGAGACCTGCGTCAAGAGCTGGTACGCGTCGAGCTTGTCGAAGCCGTACTCCTCCACGAGCCACATGACCAGGTCCGCGTGCGCGATCCTGAACGCATCCTCGAGCGGGCGGGCGGAGCCCGCGGTCATGATGTAGTCGGCGTTCTCCAGCCGTGGCCATGGGGTGTACCGCCCCTTGATCAGATCCACGACCAGGACCGTATCCATCGGACCTTCGACGGCGACCCCGCACGACTCACCCTCGCCCTGGCGGAAGTGCCCGTCACCGATCGAGAAGAGGGCTCCTTCGACGTTCACGCCGAGGAAGCAGGTCGTCCCGGCGCGCATCTCCGGCGTGTCCATGTTGCCGCCGTGTGCATCGGGAACGAGAGGCGAGCGCGCTTCCAGGTTCGCGGGCGCCACGCCCACGGTGCCGTGCATCGGGTCCATGGGCAGCTCGATCACCTGGTCCCCGTTCCGCGCCTCGTACCGCACCGTATCCCGGTCCGGCTCGACCTCGTATCGCCACACCAGCTCCGGCAGCGGGTCCTGGAGGGTCACCGTTCGCGTCGTCGAGGTGAGGGCGCCGAACAGGGGGAACGTCGTCGAGACGCCCCAGCTCCGGGCCGGCGTGATCGAGACGAAGTGCAGGGCGATCGTGTCGCCCGGTTCCGCGCCGTCCACGAAGAAAGGCCCGGTCTGCGGGTTGAGGAACGGGAAGACGATCTCGCGGGACGCAAGGGTCTCCGGACCGGTGATCTTGCTGCAGAAGCAGTCATCGGTCCAGAGCTCGAGCACGTCGCCGGGCTGGACCTTCATCACCGGTTCCACGCCGCCGAAGGTCCAGGCATACTCCGACGGTTCCGGTCGGAAGGAGATCACCGAGAGATCGGTCACTGTCGTCCCCCTTGAAGCACGGGTATCCGCCAAGCGACCCATCATAGGCAGCGTTCACGGGGCGATGAAGGGGGGGTAACCCCGGACGTTGACGAGGAACTGTGCGTCCTGCACAGCCCGCGCCCTGTTGATGTGGCGATGCGTTCCGCCCCCAGCCAACCCATTGGCCTAGGCTCCGACCGGTCGAGGCGGACTGCGGGCGGGTCCGGGAGTAGGGATCGGCCGAGGGATCGGTCGGCGATCGGAGGGAGGCCGAGTGGCACGCGCCCAGATCGAGAGCGACCGGACGCGCGTCCTTCCTCTGGAGCTCGATCGAGCCTATCCCGTGATCGTCCGCGGTGAGGGTGTCTGGATAGAGGACTCCGCCGGACGTCGATACCTCGACGCGATGAGCGGGGGCTCGATGGCCGCAACCTTGGGGCACGGCCGTCGAGACGTCATCGCGGCGGCACGTGATCAGGCCGAGCGTGCGGCCTACGTCCACAACGAACGGGTCACGAACCCGGCCCAGGAGCGCCTCGCGCGCGAGGTGATCGAGGTGGCGCCCGAAGGATTCACGCGTGCTCGCTTCGTCACGAGCGGATCCGACGCCAACGAGATGGCCGTCCAGCTCGCTCGCAGCTACCACGTGGAGCGCGGCGAGCCTCGGCGCTGGCAGGTGATCTCGCCGGCACAGGCTTACCACGGCCCGACGATGGAGACCCTCGCGCTCACCGGTCGCCCGGGGCTGCAGGGACCGTTCGGGCCCTATCTGCCGGAGCACCTCCACATCCCGCCGTGTACGGCGCGCACCGATCCTACCGGCGAGGCGGCGCTGGATGCCTTGGACCGAGCCCTGGAGGAGGCCGGTCCGGAGAACGTCTCGGCGTTCTTCTGCGAGCCGATCAGCGCCGCGGCGCTGCCCGCCTACACGCCGCCTCGGCGATTCTGGGAAGGCCTCGCCGAGCGGCGTGAGCGGCATGGTTTCCTTGTGTGCTTCGACGAGGTCGTGACGGGTGTGGGCCGCACGGGGCGCTGGTTCGCCGGCGCCGACACCGCTTGCATGCCCGACATCATCGCGACGGCGAAGGGGCTCGGCGCCGGATACGCGGCGATCGGGGCCGTCCTGTGCCGCGATCACGTGTACCGGGCGATCGCGGATGGCTCGAGACGGTTCACGCTCGGGCACACATGGGACGGAGCGCCGCTCCCCTGCGCCGTGGGGCTCGCTGTGCTGGAGGCCCTGCGCCGGGACGAGCTGATCGATCGTGTGCACGAACGCGGGCGGAGGCTGCGGGAGGAGCTCGCCGAGGCCCTGGACGGCATCCCGATGGTGGGCGAGGTCCGAGGACACGGCTACCTGCTCGGCGTGTCCTACGTCGATCCGCGCGGCGAGGGTTCGCTCCTCCCACCGGAGCTCCGCGTCGCCGCGTGGATCGACGAGGCCGCCTTCGGGCGAGGCCTGATCACGCTCTCCACGCAGCCGACCCGAGACGGCTATGCGGGGGACCAGACCCTGTTCGCCCCGCCCTTCACGACCACGGACGAGGAGCTGGGCGAGATGGTGTTCCGCTTCGCCGATGCCGTGCACCGGGTCGCGGGCGAGGTGGAGTCCGAGCTGTCCGCGCGACCACGGTCGCAGACCACGACGGGAGCCTCTCGATGACGGAGGGGGAAACGGGGATGCGCGCGCTGATCGTCCAACACGAGGAGCCGACGCCTCCGGGGCTGGTCACCGAATGGCTCGATGAGCACGGCGCCGAGATCGAGGTGTTCCGGATCGACATCGAGGATCGCGACGTCGACCCTGGCCGCTTCGACCTGATCGTGTCGCTCGGCTCCGAGTTCGCCGCCTACGACGACTCGAGGTCGTTCGTCGCGCGCGAGGCGCAGCTGATGCGGCGGGCGATCGACCACGACGTTCCGGTACTGGGATTGTGTTTCGGCGGCCAGATGCTGGCGAGGGTGATCGGAGGAACGGTCTCCCGCGGGTCGACGGCCGAGATCGGCTGGCTGCCCGTGCGGACGCACGATCCAGCGCTGGTGCCAGAAGGGCCGTGGTTCCAATGGCACTTCGACACGTTCACGACTCCCCCCAACGCGGCGCTGGTCGCGGAGTCGGATGTGGGGCCGCAGGCGTTCGTCGCGGGCAGGAGCATGGGTTTGCAGTTCCATCCGGAGGTCACGCCCCAGATCATGGAGGACTGGGTGCGAGCCTATCGACACGAGCTCGACGACGAGGGCGTCGACGCCGACGCGTTGCTCGAGGAGACCGAGCGGCGCGCGGAGGAGAGCCGTCGGACGTCGCGGCAGCTGCTGGAGCGATACCTCGAGAACGTCGCCCGGCTGCCCTCCGGGGTCGGATCGGGTGGTGGCCCCCCGCAGCGATGATCACCTCGGACCGGACCGCCGTGTTCCCCCGGTCCCTGGACCTGGCGTATCCCAGCGTTTCGGAGGGTGACGGGGTCTGGCTGACTACGGACGACGGGCGCCGGGTCCTGGACGGCTGTTCGGGCGGGGCGATGGTGGCGTGCCTCGGCCACGGCGTGCCGGAGCTCGTCACGGCGGCGACCGAGCAGGCCGAGCTGATCGCCTACTTCTACAACCACCATTTCACGAACGAGCCCCAGGAGCGGCTGGCCGAGCAGTTGCTCCGGGTGGCCGCGCCCGAGATGGCCCGAGTGCGGTTCGTGTCGGGTGGCTCGGAGGCGAACGAGACGGCCCTCCAGCTCGCCCGGCTCTACCACGTCGAAGAAGGCCGGTCCGAGCGGTGGCGCGTGATCTCGCCTGCCCAGGCCTACCACGGCTCCACGATGGGCACGCTCGCCCTCAGCGGTCGGCGCACCTTGCAGGAGCCCTTCACGCCCTACCTGGCGAACCACCTCCACCTGTCCCCGTCCACGTGGCGGTTCGACCCGACCGGCGAGGCGGCGCTGGAGGAGCTCGACCGTCTCCTCGACGAGGCCGGTCCGGAGACGGTCGCGGCGTTCTTCTGCGAGCCGGTGAGCGCGACCGCCCTGCCGGGCTACTCCCCCCCCGACCGGTTCTGGGAGGGCCTGGCCGAGCGCCGCGACCGGCACGGCTTCCTGATCTGCTTCGACGAAGTGGTGACCGGCATCGGGCGGGTCGGCACCTGGTTGGCGGCCCACCAGGTTCCGCTCGATCCCGACATCGTCGCGATCGGGAAGGGGCTCGGCGCCGGCTACGCGCCGCTGGGCGCGGTGCTCTGCCGGCAGCACGTGTACGACGCCATCGACCGCGGCTCCCGGGAGTTCGACCTCGGTCACACGTGGGACGGCGCCCCCCTGTCCTCGGCGGTGGGACTGGCCGTCCTCGAGCTGCTCGTCGAGCGAGGGCTGGTCGAGCGGGTGCGCGAGCGGGGACCGAGCCTCCGGGACGAGCTGGCGGCCGCCCTCGCCGGATCGGCGATCGTGAAGGAGGTCCGCGGCCGGGGCTTCCTCCTGGGCGTCGAGCTGGTCGACCCGCGCGACCGGTTGTCGTTCCTTCCGGTCGAGCTGGACGTCGCGTCGATCGTCGACGACTCCGCGTTCGAGCACGGGCTCCTGGTCACGTCGACGCACCCGCAGGCCGACGGCTTCGCCGGTGACCAGACGCTCCTCGCGCCCGCCTACACGAGCACGGAGGCGGAGCTCTCCGAGATGGTGGCCCGGTTCGCGTCCACGATCGGGGACGTGGAGGAGCGCATCACTGGATCGCTCGGCGGTGAGCGGGGATGAGCGGGTCGGCGGGCCCGGAGTTGGTCCTCGTGGGGATCCCCGACGTCAACGGGTCGATCCGCGGGAAGGCGATGCGCCCCTCCGCTTTCGAGACCGCCGTGCGCCAGGGGTCGGTGATGACCGATCTGATCCTCGGGTTGGACCCGGTGGACGCGCCGATCAGCGACTACGAGTGGTTCGGCATCCGCTCCGGCGCGGCGGACCTGTTGGTGCAGCCCGATCCGGACACCGTCCACGACCTCACCTGGCGCCCGGGATGGCGGGTCTGCCTGGCCACGCCCAGCTGGCCCGACGGCACCCCGTGCGAGTTCGCCTCGAGGGAGGTCCTCCGGCAGGCCGTCGACGGGATGGATGAGCAGGGCTACGAGGTCCTGGCGGCCTTCGAATACGAGATCCGGCTCTGGGACGCGGAGGGACGGCCGCTCTCCAGCGGCATCAGCTACAGCCTGGCGGAGATCGGGCGGTTCGAGGGATTCATCGCGGAGCTCGTGCCGGCGCTGGAAGCGCTGGGGGTCGAGCTGGCCGCGGTGCACACCGAGGCCGGCCCCGGGTTGCTCGAGCTGAACCTGGCGCCTCGCAGGGGCCTGCAGGCCGCCGACGACGCCGCGCTGGTGAAGTTCGGGGTCAAGGGGCTGGCTTCGTCGATGGGCCTGCGCGCGAGCTTCCTGGCGAAGACCGTGCCGGGCGAGGAGGGATCCAGCGGACACGTCCACCTCTCGTGCTGGACCGGGGAGACGAACGCGTTCGCCGCGCCGAACGCGGCGGATCCGGTGCCGCCGCCGTTCGGCGCGGCGATCGCCGGCGTCCTCGAGCACCTGCCCGCCGCATCCCTGCTGATGAACCCCACCGTGAACTCCTACAAGCGCCTGGTGCCTGGGTGGTTCGCGCCGATCAACGCCACGTGGGGCTACGAGAACCGGTCCTGCGCGGTCCGGGCCATCCGCTCCTCACGGCCGGACCTGTGGCGCTTCGAGTGCCGTCGGCCCGGCGCCGATGCGAACCCGTACCTGGCGCTCGCCGTGCTGGTGGCCTCCGCGACCGAGGGCATCAGGCTCATGACCGAGCCCCCGCCGCCGGTGGAGGGAGACGCGTACGAGCGCCCGGACCTCCCGGCCCTGCCGGGCTCGCTGGAAGCCGCGCTCGCCGCCTTCGACGAGGACGACGTCCTCCGCAAGGCGCTGGGGGAGCGGTTCAGCGAGTACTACGTCACCTCCCGGGAATGGGAGCTGAAGGCGTGGCGGGAGACCGTGACGGACTGGGAGCGGGATCGGTACGAGCGCTCGGTCTGAGGCCTATCCCTCGGAGAAGAAGATGTTCTTCACCTCGGTGTACAGGTTCACCGCGTGCATGCCCATCTCCCGGCCGATCCCGCTCCGCTTGTACCCGCCGAACGGCGCCTCGGTGTGGACGCTGTGGGAGGAGTTGACGCTGATCACCCCGGTGCGGATGCCCTTGGCGACCCGGATCGCTCGCCCGAGGTCGCGCGTCCAGATGGATCCGGAGAGCCCGTACTCCGTCTCGTTGGCCAGGCGCACGGCCTCCTCTTCGGTGTCGAACGGGATGACGCTCGCCACGGGCCCGAAGATCTCCTCCTGGGCCACGCGCATGTCGTTCGCGACGTCGGCAAGCACGGCCGGCCGAAGGTAGAAGCCCTCCTCGCCGCCCGCTACCGCCGGGACGGCGCCGCCGGTCACCAGGCGCGCCCCCTCCTTCTGGCCCAGCTCGAGGTAGTCCAGGGACGTCTGGCGCTGTCCCGAGGAGATCAGCGGACCGAGCTCCGTCTCCTCGTCGAGGGGCGGACCAACCCGCAGCTCATCGGTCCGCGCGGCCATGGCGCCGACGAAGTCGTCGTAGGCGGGGCGCTCCACGAAGATCCGGCTCCTCGCGCAGCAGTCCTGACCGGTGTTGCCGAACACGGCCCAGACCGATCGCTCGAGGGCCTGTTCCATGTCGGCGTCTGCGAACACGACGTTCGCCGACTTCCCTCCGAGCTCGAGCGAGACCCGGGTGATGTTCCGCGCCGCGAGGGCCATGATCTTCGACCCGACCTCGGTCGATCCCGTGAACCCCACCTTCGCCACCCGGGTGTCGGCCACGAGGGCGTTGCCGACCGCCGAGCCGGGGCCCGGGAGGACCGACATCGCGCCCGGCGGGAGCCCCGCCTCCACCAGGATCTCCGCGAGCCGCAGGACCGACAGCGGCGTGAAGGAAGCCGGCTTCACCACGATCGTGTTCCCGCACGCCAGGGCGGGGGAGATCTTCCACGTCGCGATCACCAGCGGGAAGTTCCACGGTGTGATCAGCGCGCAGACGCCGACGGGTTCCCGGAGCGTGACGTCGAGACCCGGATCCTGGACCGGCACGGTCTCGCCGAAGATCTTGTTCGCGGCGCCGCCCCAGTACTCGAGGGTGTCGGCGACGATGCCGATCTCGTCCCGGGCGTCGCGGATGGGCTTCCCGACGTTCCGCGCTTCGAGCCGCGCGAGCTCTTCGAGGCCCTCCCTCACCAGGACGGACGCGCGGAGCAACACCCGCCCCCGAGCGGTGGCCGACGTCCGGGGCCAGGCCCCCTCCTCGAAGGCCCGGACGGCCACGTCGACGGCCCGGCGAGCGTCCTCGGGACCGGCCTGGGCCACCTCGGCCATCGGGCCTCCGGTCCCCGGCTCGATCACGGTGAAGGTCCCGTCCTCGGCGGCGGGCTTCCGCTCGCCGCCCACGATCAGCAGCTCGGTGGCCATATCTCCGCTCCTCGACGCGTCGTTCGGGCAGGTGGGGTGCGGCGCGATGATAGCCGCCGAGCACGCAGGCCGGAGATGGCAGGTGTCGGCCACGCTCTGCCGGCACACTTCGGGCTCCGGGTGATGACCGTCCCCGTCGGCCGTCGGCGCCCGCCACATGGGAGGGGGGTTGCAGATGGCGTCGTCCACCGACGACCGGCCGTCCATGGCCGAGCAGACTCGGCGAGTTGTTGTACTGCACCTCTACGATCGTGACGCCTCCGAGGTGGGGACCCTGACCAGGCGCATCGGCACCCCCATGTGAGGCGGTTCGTATGATCGCGGCCGAGGCGGAGTCGATGGGGATGCAGAGCGGGCTGCCCGTTGGGGTCGCGGCGTTCGTCGGTCGCGAGCTGGAACGTGCGACGGTGGCCGACCTCGTCGCGGATGCCCGGGTGGTGACGTTGACCGGTTCGGGTGGCTGCGGCAAGACACGGCTGGCGGTGGAGGTCGCCGGGGACGTGGCGTCGTGGTTTCCCGACGGGGCCCGCTGGGTGGACCTGCAGGGAGTGAGCGAACCCGGGCTGGTCGCACCGGCCCTTGGTGGGGCGGTGGGCGTTCACGAGCGGCCCGAGCAGGCGCTTTCCGACACGCTCGCCGAGCAGCTTCATGCACGACATCTACTGGTCGTGCTCGACAACTGCGAGCATCTGGTGGAGGCGTGCGCGGAGCTGGTCGGCGAGTTGTCGTCGGCATGCGGAGCTGCACGTGCTGGCCACCAGCCGGGTGCCTCTGGTCGTCGAGGGTGAGGCGACATTCGGGGTCACCGGGCTGCCGGTGCCCGACTCCGACGCTATGTCCGCCAGCA
This sequence comes from Actinomycetota bacterium, assembly GCA_044865955.1. Classification (GTDB taxonomy): domain Bacteria; phylum Actinomycetota; class UBA4738; order UBA4738; family HRBIN12; genus JAJNBA01. The sequence continues at coordinate 25,030 of JBIOTM010000128.1, forward strand.
CGGTCGCGGCAGCGGAGGCAGCACGGCTGTTCGAGGTGCGGGCCCGGCAGTTGGCCGCGGACTTTCGGATCGGTGACGACAACGCTTCGGCGGTGGCCGAGATCTGCCGGCATCTGGATGGGATCCCGTTGGCGATCGAGCTAGCGGCGGCGCGGGTGCGGGTGCTGTCGCCGGGCCAGATCGCAGCCGGGTTGTCGGACCGGTTCAGGCTGCTGACCGGCGGGGTCCGCGGCGCGCCGGCACGCCAGCGAACGCTGGAGGCGTCGCTGGACTGGAGCTACGAGCTGCTCGATGAGGTGCGGCGGCTGGCGTTGGCGAGGCTGTCGGTGTTCGCCGGGTCGTTCGAGCTGGATGCTGCCGAGGCGGTCGTGGCCGGGGACGGCATCGATAGCGACGACGTGCTCGACCTGGTCGCTGGGCTGGTCGAGCAGTCGATGGTGGAGGTCGTCGAGCGCTACAGCGTTGCCCGCTACCGGTTGTTGGAGACGATCCGGGTGTATGCCCGGCAGCGACTGTCCGAGCTGGACGACCCAAATCGGGTTCGGGGTCGCCATCTGGACTTCCATGTGAGGCTGGCGGGGCAGGCGCAGGAGGGTCTGCATAGTGGACAGCCCGGGCCCTGGGTGGCGCGGCTTGCGGCCGACCTGGATGACCTGCGTGCCGCGATGGACTGGGCCGCGGAGACAGGAGACCTCCGGGGCCTGGTGGACATCACCGAACCGATCGTCCGCTTTTGGCTGGAGCGCGGCCTGTCCCGGGAGGTGCCTCGGCGGCTGCACGACGCGGCTCAGGTGCCGAGCGCCCCTGACGAAGCGCGCGTGAGGGGGTTGAACACCGCGGCTGCCCTTGCCCTCGGCGAACCCGCCAGTTTCCATCAGTCAGCGAGGCAGGCGGTCACCGCTGCGCGCACCACTGACGTCGGCGGTGCGCTCGCGGTCGCGTTGGCGCAGCGAGCACTGTCCGGGATTCTCTCTGGGCTGTCGACCAACGAGCAGGTGGACGCAGACGTCGAGCAGTCGCTCCAGCTCGTGAAACGGTGCGCGGATGCGTCGACCCACGCCCACGTCCTGCAGTTCGCGGGGGCAGCCCTCCTTGAAAGCCGCTCGATCGACGACGGGTACACAGGCCGCGGTGGACCCGACCGATGCGACGGCATGCTGGAAGGCGGGCAGCCAGCTGTCGCTGGCCGAAGCGATCGCCTATGCCCGCCGCGGGCGGGGCAAGCGTCACCGTCCGCAGATCGGGTGGGCGTCACTGACTCCGGCCGAACGCGACGTCGTGCGGCTGGTCGCGGAGGGCCACAGCAACGCCGCGATAGGTGAACGCCTGTTCGTCTCCGTCAACACGATCAAGAAGCACCTGTCCCACGTCTACGCCAAGGTGGACGTCGACGGACGCGCGGATCTCGCCGCACAGGTTGCTCGCCGCGACCTGGAGTACCCGCCCTGAACGCCGACACGTACCCGGTCGGGTGATGTTCTCCGACGTGTTTCGAGTCATCGTTGCAGCCATGACCGCACGAGACCCGGGAGTCAGCGCATGAGCACCCGACGGACCCACTACGTGACCACCACCGACGGCGTCACCATCGGCGCGACCGTGCAGGGTCAGGGGCCGCCGCTCGTGTTCCTGCAAGGGTCCATCGGCGATGGCGACCTCGACTGGCAGGCTGTGGTGGCGCACTTGGCCGGCCGGTTCACCTGCCACGTGCCGGGCATGCGGGGCCGCGGCCTCAGCGGCGACCACCCCGACCTCAGCTTCGGTCGCGTCGTCGACGACTTCCTCACTTACGTCGACAGCATCGGGGAACCGGCCGGACTGGTGGGTTGGTCCGCCCCGTTTGCACTTGTCGCGGCGGCGAACTCCGACGCCGTGGACGGCGTGGCCCACTTCGAGCCTGGAATGCTGAGCCAGGCTGACGAACAGGAGCAGGCCGTTGTTGGCGGCGCCGTCACCCGCACGGGCGAGCTGGCCGCCGAAGGCAAGTTGGTCGATGCGGCTCGCGCGTTCGCTGCTTTCCCCTTCACCGACGACGAGATCGCGCTGCTGGAGGACGTCGGCTACCTCGCGGCCGCGGGGCGCTATGTCCCGAACCTGCTCAACCACTTCCAGCAAGTGATGGAGCAGGGGGACCCCATCGCTGACCCGGCCGTGCTCGGCGCGATCTCCGCTCCGGTGCTAGTCCTGGTCGGATCGGACACCAAGCGCTTCTTCGCCGCCAGCGCGCGGGCTGTGACCGACCGCGTCCCCTACGCCCGGATGCAGGAGATCCGCGGCGCCGGGCACGCCGGCCCGCTAACCCACCCCGAAGCACTTGCCGATGCACTCACGATGTTCTTCTCGTCAGCCCAGCAGCCGGCCTGCCCTGCTCGCCTGCGCTGGCCCCTCGGACCGTGGCTCGGTGATCCGGCTGGTCGGGGCTCTCCTCGGCGAGCAACACGACGACTGGGCCGAAGGCCGCCGCTACCTCGGCCTCGAGGTACTGGCCAAGTCCCGCCTCGCCCTCATCCACACCCCCACCGAGGACCACCAGAAGGAGGACCTGACACCCGCAGCACTCACTGCCTAGCGAGCTGTCACCGGATCACGCGACCGAGGTCGTCGTACA
>JBIOTM010000129.1:0-24986 GCA_044865955.1 Actinomycetota bacterium
ACCCGACCCGCGACGCCACGTCACCGAGCGAGGTCTCCGGCACGCCCGAGGCGCCTGGGATCTCGAACATCGAGGGGTCCGGCGGATCCTCCGACGACGAGGTCATCCGGACGTCGAGGATGGGGACGTCGGGCGCCTCCACCGGACGGCCGTACCGGAGCTCCCATTCGCGTCGCTCGGCGCTCCGCGACGGGAACACCACGGAGCGCAGGGGGACCCAGGACCGTGCGTCCAGCCACAGGACGACCCGATCGCGGTCGAAGAAGGGCCGCCACGATCCGCCGATCCGCAGGAACGGGAACATCGGAGCGGCCCTGGCGAAGGAGAGGCGCACCCGCACGGCCTCGCGATCCCCGAGGCGCTCCCGGCCCACGACGTCCAGGCCCCGAGCGGATCCGAAGGTCGACACCGGGAGGATCAGGTCCCCGGGCAACGGGGCCGCCGCGGAGAACCCGGAGACGCGCGTGACGGTCTCTCTGGTCGGCGGACAGATCCCCGGCGCCAGATCGCCGGGACACCCGGACGGCCCCGAGGTGTACGTGGCCGCCACGTTCTCGATGTAGGTCAGGTCGGTGGGGGTCCACGACCGCGTCGGATAGTCGGTGCGGTCTCGGACCTCGAGGCGGAACCGCTGCGGCGACAGGAACGCGACCTCCATGCGGAGGATGCGTTCCGGCACCTCGGACGAGAACCCCGTCTCATGGATGGTGTAGGTGGCGCGGAACGCGTCGAGCGCGGGAGCCGCGCCCCGGACGTGCCGGACGACGGCCGCCGCCGCGATCGGCCCGGTCTGGGGCCGCTGCCACGGACCCCCCACGATCACGCTGCCCGCCACCAGACCGGCCAGCGCCGCGGCGGCGGCCGGGGCCAGCGTCATCGGCCGCCGGTGTCGCGGCCGGTGGGGCCACGGCCGGTGGGGCCACGGCCGGGTCGGCCGCAGGGGGAGCCGCTCCCGGGCGGCCGCGGCGACGATCCGTTCGACCAGATCGGGAACCGGCTCGGCCGCTCGGATGCGCACGGCGCTGCGGACGCGGGCCGAGCGCGCTGCGAACGCGCGACACCGGGAGCACTCCGCCACGTGTGCCGACGCGGCCGCCGCCTGGCGCGCGCCCACGCGCTCGTCGTCCATCCGTGCCGACAGGACGAGCTGGGCGCGGTCGCAGTTCACGTCGCCTCCTCCTCGTCGGCGATCGCGGCGCACAGCGCCTGCCGGGCGCGGAACATCCGGCTCTTCACCGTCCCCACGGCCACGCCGAGGACGTCGGCCGTCTCCTGGTATGACAATCCGAAGACCTCCACGAGCAGGAACGCCTCGCGATGCTCCGGAGACACGGCCCGGAGCGCCGCCGCGAGCTCCACCCGGGCGGAGGGATCGGCCACGCCGCGGGGAGATACGTCGTCGGTCCACGGCGACGGCGCGGCCCCCTGCCTGCGCAGCGCGTCCATCGCGCAGTTGCGAACGATGCTGAAGAGCCACGACCCGAACTTGCGGTCGCCCCGGAACCCCCGGAGGAACCGGAAGGCCCGGAGGAAGGCCTCTTGGGTGACGTCCTCCGCGAGCTGACGATCGCGGGTGAGGTGCCACGCGAAGCGGAACGCGTCCGCCTGGTAGGAGCGGACGAGGTCCTCGAACGCGACCAGGTCGCCTCGGCGTGCTCGCTGCACGATGCGCGGATCGGGATCCCGCACCCGCTTCCTCTCAGGTCCCGGTGACACCGAAGCGTAGGCACCCGCGGCATCGCGCGCGCCCGGCCGGTGGTCCGGTCCTCACGATGCGCCCCCGTCCGACCATCCACAAGGAGACCGCCCCCGACCCCGGGAGGTTCCGGCGCCCTACCCGGTCGCCGTCGAGACATGCAGGATCGAATCGACGCCCTCGAACGGCAGCGTCGCGAGCTGTGCGCCCGACGCCGCGTCCAGGATCGCCACCCGGTCGCCCAGCGCCGCATAGAGGCGAGCCCCGTCCGGCGAGAGGCCCAGGCCCATCACCTCGGCGGGCATCGACCAGCGGCTCGAGACACCCAGGGTGTCGAGATCGATGGCATAGACGGCGGCCCCGTCCCGGGCGGACCCGACGTAGAGCGTGCCGCCGTCGGCGCTCACCAGGGCCGAGGTCCGATCGCCCCCGGAGGCACCGAGGTCGACCCGGCCCGTCCGGACGATCTTCATCGTCTTCGTGTCCAGTTGCGCGACCAGGCCGCGCATCGAGTCCACGACGAAGAGGGATCGGCCGTCGGGCGCCGGCGCGATCGCCTGGGCCTCGGCCCGCTGGCCCCAGAGCGTCCGGGGGAGGCCGGCGCAATACGCCCACCCGCCCCTGAGGTTCAGGACGTGGACGAACGTCACCGCTCGGCCGCCGTACGCGCCGTTCGACCAGTAGCCGTCGCGGGCGGACGTCGACGGCTGGTTCGAGTAGAGCGTGTAGAGCTGGTCGGAGACCGCGTCGAAGGCCTGTTCGAGCCGGACCCCCGGCATCCGCTCGGGCGGCGTCTTGAACCGACCGAACACGGGATGCACCTGCTCCTTCGCGAGGTCCAGGAACGTGACGCGGTAGACCGACGGAGCCTCCGCCGGCAGGTACTGGATCAGGAAGAGCCGCCCGTCGTCGACCGAGAAGGCTTCGGGCTCGAAGTTGCCGGTGAGCCGGTACCGTCGGGCGGGGCCCTCGCCGGTCGGGTCGGCGACGACGATCGAGGTCTCCGCGCGCGGGAGCGCGATCGCGCGGTCGACGCCCTCCGGGAGCGGCCGCGTCATCGCCACGGCGTGTCCGCTGATCGACGCGACCCGGACGTCCAGGACGCCCCTCACGGTCGTCGCCGCCACGATCTCGCCGGACGCGGAGTCACGCGTCTCGAGGGACGTCGATCCGCCGTCCCGCCGTGCCGAGTACAGCCGCGAGCCGTCCGGCGCCGCGATCTCGCCGGCGTCCGCCGCCAGGACGTCGCCGGATCCCGATCCCACGACCAGCGACCCCTGCTCGGTGTCGAGGACCACGACGTCGGGGAGGACGGGGAGGGGCGCCTCCTCGCGGACGTCGATGTCCGGCGTGCAGGCCCCGAGGAGGAGGAGGAGCGAGGGGACGACGACGATCCACCGAGTACGCATGCCGGCCTCCTTCGAGGGGATGGCGGTTGCCTGGTGCCTCGTCCCCTAGTACCGACGCGGCGTCGAGGAAGTTCCACCCGGGCACGGAACCATCGCCTCCGGTCGGCGGTCTAGCCCGTGACGTCGGGTCGAGGAGGGCATGATGCGCGGGAGTCGAGTGGTCCTGGTGGGGACGATCGTGGGCGCGTTGCTGGCCGTGCCGACGGAGGCGGCGGCCAACGGCGGCGCCTACCTCGAGCTGGACGACACGCACTACCTCCCCGGAGAGATGGGGACGATCGTCACGTACGTGTCGGTGCCCGCCGGGAAGCAGTCGATCTTCGATCGCGGCCCCTTCTACGTCTTCGTGCTGCCCCAGGGGGTCAGGCTCGAGGAGGGCATGCCGATCCCCGACGGCGCCATCCGGATCGGGACCCTCGCCGTCGAGAAGGAGAAGGATGCCTTCGAGCTGGCCACCCGGTTCACCACGCCCGACATCGCCTCAGGCTTCTACGGCGTGGGTGTGTGCAACGACCCCTGCTCGGTCTCGGGCTTCCGCGAGCCCCTGACCGGCACGATCTCGGTCGTCGCCACCGAGCGGGAGGCCGAGCTGCTCACGCGGAACGATCGACTGTCCGGTCGCGTCTTCGGGCTCCAGCGGCAGCTCCGGAGGTCCGAACGCCACCGGGAGGAGCTCGAGGCCCAGATGGACTTCGCGACGTCGGAGCGGGGACGCCTCTCCTCGGAGATCGGCCGGCTCCAGGACGAGCTCGCCGCCGCGCGGCAGGGATCTGCCGGAGCCACCTCGCCGGGCCCATCGATCGTGGCCCTACTCGCCGTCGGGGTTTTGGCCGCAGGGGCGGTCGCATTCCGCCGCCGCCGGCCGGCCTCGGCGACGAGAGACCTCGACGTGGACCCATCGCCGCGGGTGAGCGACGACCGGACGCTCGTTCCCTGACCGGGCTGGGGGTTCGGCGATCCTCATCCGTTCCTCATCTGTTTCGGGCATGCTGAACGGGCGATGCGCGCGCTCGTGGTCGAGAACGAGTCGAAGATGGCCGCGCTCCTGCGGCGAGGGCTGCAAGAGGAGGGCTACTCGGTCGACGTCGCCTCGTCCGGCGAGGACGGTGCCTGGCTGGGCACCGAGAACGACTACGACGTGATCCTGCTCGACGTCATGCTCCCCGACGTCGACGGGTTCGAGGTCTGCCACCGGCTCCGAACCGCGGATCGGTGGGCGCCGGTCCTCATGCTCACGGCGCGGGACGGTGTCCGGGATCGCGTCGCGGGCCTGGACGCCGGCGCCGACGACTACCTCACGAAGCCGTTCTCCTTCGACGAGCTCTTCGCCAGGGTGCGGGCGCTCCTCCGGCGAGGGCCGTCGGAGCGCCCGTCCGTCCTTCGCGCTGGCGACCTGATCCTGGACCCCGCGAGCAGGCGGGTCGCCCGGGGGGATCGGGAGATCGAGCTCACGCCGAAGGAGTTCGCGCTGCTGGAGCTGTTCCTCCGACACCGGGGCGAGGTCCTGTCCCGGACCCGGATCCTCGAGCACGTATGGGACTTCGCCTACGACGGCGACTCGAACGTCGTCGACGTCTACGTCCGGTACCTGCGGGAGAAGGTGGATCGACCGTTCGGGCGCCGGTCGATCGAGACGGTCCGGGGGGTCGGGTACCGGCTGCGGGAGGGGACGGGTGCGGCTGCCGATCCGAGCTAGGCTCACGCTGATCTTCGCGAGCACGACGCTCGTCGTGCTCGCGGTCGCCGCCTCCATCCTGCTCGTGCGGTTCCGCGCGGAGATCGGGCGGGCGGTCGACGACGGGCTCCGGTCGCGCGCCGCGACGATCCTCGCCGCCGAAGGTACGCCGCTCGAGACGTTCCCGCAGCTGATCGAGGGCGACGAGGCCTTCGCGCAACTGCTCGCGCCGGACGGCCGGGTGCTTCGATCGAGCCCTGGGGTGGAGGGCCCGCTCCTGCCCCAGGGGTCCGTGTCCTCCCTCCGCGCCGGCGCCTTCTTCGAGGCCGCCGTGGCGATGACCGACGAGACGGTCCAAGCTCGGCTCCTCGCGGTCCCCGCGGGCGACGGGTCGATCCTGGTCGTCGGCGTGGACGTCGAGGATCAACGCCAGGCGGCCGCGCGACTCACGACCCTCGTGGCCGTGGGCGGTCCCGTCCTCCTCGTGGCGATCACGCTCCTGGGCTGGGCCCTGGCCGGGGCCGCGCTCAGGCCGGTCGAGCGCCTCCGCTCGGAGGCCGCCGCCATCTCCGCCACCGAGCCTTCGAGACGCTTGCACGTCCCGAACACGGGCGACGAGGTGCAGCGGCTCGCCTCGACGCTGAACGGGATGCTCGATCGCCTCCACGAGGCGCTCGACCGCGAGCGGCGGTTCGTGGACGAGGCCAGCCACGAGCTCCGCACCCCACTGGGCGTGTTGAGGGCCGAGGTCGAGCTGGCGCTGAAGGAGCCTCGCAGCCCCGATGAGCTCCGGGCCGCCCTCCGCAGCGTCCGCGAGGAGGCGGAGCGGCTGCGCCGTCTGACCCAGGACCTGCTGGTGCTGGCGCGGTCCGATCGCGGCCGCCTGCCGGTGCACCGGGCCGACGAGGACGTCGCGCGGATCCTGGCGCGCGTCGTGGCGGAGTTCCGCGACCGCGCCCACGATCGGGGCGTCGACCTCCGCGTGTCGGGACGGGACGTGCGGGCCCGGGTCGACGGCGAGCGGATCCGCCAGGCGGTCGAGAATCTCGTGGACAACGCTCTGCGACACACGGGCCGCGGCGGTGTGGTGGAGGTCGATGCCCTCGCGAACGGGGAGCGGCTCGAGGTCTCGGTGGTCGATTCAGGCACGGGGTTCCCCAACGAGCTGCTGCTGCGGGCGTTCGAGCCGTTCGCGCGGGCGGACGCGGAGCGCGACGGGGACGGGGCCGGGCTGGGGCTTGCGATCGTGTACGCCGTCGCGCAGGCGCACGGCGGGACGGCGCGCGTCGAGAACCGGGCCGGTGGTGGCGCCGCGGTCACGATCAGCCTGCCCCGCTGACCGGAGGCACCGACACTGCCTCTCACGGCCCTCTCATCGGCCTGCGCGGAGACTGGGCTCGAGAGGAACGGAGGGTGATCGGCGTGACGATGTGGAAGACGATCCTGCTGAGCGGCGTCGCCGGCCTCGCGGTGGTCGGAGGCGCAGCCTTCGCGGTCGCGGGGACGGGGGATCCGAGCGGAACGCAGCCGAACGTTCCCCGGGCACGGGCCGAGCAGATCGCGGTCGCGGACGTTGGCGGTTCCGTGATCGACACCCAGCTCGAGGAGGAGTCGGGTCTCGTCTGGGAGGTCGAGCTCCGCACCACCGACCGCGTCATCGAGGTCGCCGTCGACGCCGGTACCGGCGCGGTGCTCGGTTCGGAGACCGAGGAGGTCGGGGACGGTGACTGAGCGGATGCGCAGGTTCCGCACGTCGGTCGTCGCCGCCGCCGTCGCGGCCGCGTGCGGCCAGGCCGCGGCGCCGGGAGGTGGATCCTCCTCCCCGACCGGCATCGGTTCGCCCACGCCGAGCGGGAGCAGCTCCGAGGGACGTACGATCCCGATCCCTCCGGCGAAGGGTGCCTACCGGGTGGAGGTCGATCCTGCGAATTTCGTGTCGACGGTCGACAACCCGTACTTCCCGCTGGTGCCGGGTACCACGCTCGTATACGTGGGAACGGCAGCGGGGGAACGCGAGGTGGACACCGTCACCGTGACCGACAGGACGAAGGAGATCCTCGGCGTGCCCTGCGTCGTGGTCCGGGACGAGGTGAAGGTCGCGGGAGAGCTGCGGGAGCTGACCTTCGATTGGTACACGCAGGACGTCGACGGGAACGTCTGGTACTTCGGCGAGGACAGCAAGGAGTACGAGCACGGGCAGGTGTCGAGCACGGTTGGGTCCTGGGAGGCCGGGGTGGACGGTGCCCAGCCGGGCGTCATCATGCTCGCCACACCCGAGGTCGGCACGAGCTACCGGCAGGAGCTCTACCTCGGGGAGGCCGAGGACAGAGCTCGCGTGGTCGCGCTGGGCGAGCGCGTGTCGGTCCCGTACGGTTCGTTCGACGACGCGATGGTGACGGAGGACTTCACGCCGCTCGAGCCGATGTTCCTCGAGCGCAAGTACTACGCCCCGGGCATCGGCGTCGTGCTGGAGCGCCTGGTCGAGGGCGGAGACGACGTCTCGCGGCTGATCGACGTGCGCCGGGCGGGCTGAGGGCCGCGCGAGCGACGAGGCATCGTCCGGGTGGCCCGGCTCCGCGGCTGAAGGACCGGGTCAGGGTCGCTGCTCGGCCGGCTGCGTGAGCCCGTACACGCTCGCTCGCGCCTCCATCGCGAACGCCTCCGCGCGGACCTCCGCCATGGCGTCGGCGTCGAGGTGCCGGATGCGGGTCAGCACGAGGACCTCTCGTTCCTCCTCGTTCGGTCCACGCCACCCGACCCGAACGTAGCCCACGCCGGGCGCGTAGAACTTGAGTTGGAAGGCGCCCGGCTTGCTCGGCTCGAACTCCTCGGTCACCAGCACGTCGGTGTAGCAGCCGACGGGCACACACGTCCTCTGGCCCGTCTCGGAGACCCTCGCGAAGTCCTCCCAGAAGTACGGGGGAGGAGCGTATCCCTGCGGGTAGGCGGGGCTGCCCGCCTGCGGCTCGGCGTGCATCGCGATACCGGCCTTGGCACCCTCGAGATACCCGACCAGCCAGGGGGCGGCTCCGTCGAATTGCCCCTCGTCGTAGGCCTCCGGGTACTGGCCGAGGTGCCACACGTTGCCGTCCAGGTCCTGGGCGAAGAAGATCAGCTCCGCCTCCTGCAGCTCTCCGTCGCTGAAGTCCCGGTCCCACCCCACGAGCGTCCGGACGCCGGCGATCACCTTGGTCAGGTCGGTGACGGTGAACACCACCTGGTGAGGGATCCGCTCGTCCTCGTCGATCGAGGAGCCGCGGTACAGGAACTGCGTGCCGGGTTCGAACGGAAGGTACGGGTTGTCGATGTCGGCCGAGTCGGGGCCGAAGTTCGCGGGATCGAAGCCGTTCCCGTCGACCGGGAACGGAGGTGGGGCCGAGGCCGGAAGCTCGCCGCCGGCCTCCGGCGTCGTCGCTCCCGTGGGGGTCGTGCCGCCGCCCGCGTTCGTCTCGGGGTCGCTCTCGCTCTGGCATGCGTCGAGGGAGAGAAGTCCCAGGATGAGCACAAGCGCGATGCTCCGGAGCCGCGTGCCGATCGGGTGCCCGCGCCGACGATCCATCACGGCACCTGGGGAGGCGCGATCGCATCGGAGCGCCTCGCGGATCGCAGATAGAGGGCGGGAACGACGAAGAGGTTCAGCAATGTCGCGGTGATGAGACCGCCCAGGATCACGACGGCCATCGGGTGCTCGATCTCGTTGCCGGGGATCTCACCGGCCATGACCAGCGGGATGAGGACCAGTCCGGTCGTGAAGACGGTCATCATGATGGGGACGACGCGCTCGCGCGCGCCTCGGATGACCAGCCCGGGGCCGAAGGGTTCGCCCTCGAACCGCTCCAGGTGCTGGTAGTGGCTGATCAGCATGATGCCGTTGCGTGCGACGATCCCGAGAACCGTTAGGAACCCGACGAGCGAGCCGAGCGAGATGATCCCGCTCCCCAGGTACGCGGCGATGACGCCACCGACCAGGGCTATGGGCAACGTGACGAAGGAGATCGTGGCGAGTCGCCAGCTGGCGAACGAGGCCTGCAGGAGGAGGAAGATGCCGATCGCGGCCGCGATGGCGAAGACGAACAGGCGGCTCTGTGCGGCCTGGCGCTCCGCGTACTCGCCCAGCAGCTCCGCGCGGAACTCGAGCGGCCATCTGACGTCCTCAAGGTCGCGCTGCAGCTCCGAGACCACGGATCCGAGGTCGCGGCCGCGAACGTTCGCGCTGACGTCGATGCTCCTGAAGAGGCCCTCATGGTGGATGTCGTTGGGTGTCGGCACGATCCGCAGGTCGGCCACGTCGATCAGTCGCACGTGCTCACCGGACGGCGTGTCGATCGAGAGGTTCTCGATGTCGGTGAGGTCTTGCCGCGTCGCCGGGGTGCTCCATACGTTCACGTCGTAGGTCTGGCCCTCGCGGAAGAGGTCTCCGACCTCCTCGCCCATGATCAGGGTGGAGGCGGACCGTCGGACGTCGCCCGGCTTGAGCCCGTAGCGCTGGGCCGCGTCGAGGTCCACCTCGATCTGGATCTGCGGGATGTCCTCGACCGTGTCGACGAACGGATCGACGACGCCGTCGATCCCGCCGAGGATCCCCTTGACCTCCAGCGCTTTCTCCTGGAGCAGGCCGAGGTCTTGCCCGAAGATCCGCACGACGATGGCGTCGCTCGAGCCGGTCAGGACCTCCCGGATCCGTTCCTTCAGGTACGTCTGCACGTCGCTGTAGACCCCCGGGTACGCCGCCACCGTCTCCTGGATCTTGGCCAGGGTCTCGTCGTAATCCACGGACGGGTCGACGCTGACCCAGTTCTCTCCGAAGTAGATGCCGTACGGCTCGTCCGAGTTGAGCGCCTGCCCGATGTGGGATCCCGCGTTGCGGACGCCGGGGATCGAGAGCAACTCCTTGTTGACCAGCATCGTGGTCCGGACCTCCTCCGGACGTGAGGTCCCGGGCTTGCCCGTCCAGTGCATCAGGAAGTCCCGCTCCTTGAACGAAGGGAGGAGATCCTGCCCGAGGAGGGGCATCAATCCGATGCCCAGCATGGCGGTGACGCCGACGGCCACGTACGAACGCCGCGGTCGATAGATGATCCTCGAGAGCAGGAACTCGTAGCCGCGCTGGAGCGGCGGAACGAGGGGGGACACCCGGTGCTGCAGGGAACGTCCGCTCCTGAAGAAGATCAGGCTCATCGCCGGCGTGACGGTCAGGGCGACGATCATCGAGACGAGGAGCGCCAACCCGTAAGACAGGGCGAGGGGTCGGAAGAACGAACCGGACAGCCCCTCCAGCGTGAAGATCGGCACCACCGCCACGACCTCGATGAGGGTCGCGTAGACGATCGCGCTCCGCACCTCCAGGGAGGCTTCGAGGATGACCCTGGCGGTCGACTTGGTCCCTGACTGCGCTCGATGCTCCCGCAAGCGTCGAACGACGTTCTCGATGTCGATGATCGCGTCGTCGACGATGTCGCCGAGGGCGATGACCAGTCCCGCAAGGACCATCGTGTTGATCGTCACCCCTTGCCATGCGAGGACGAGGCCCGCGGCCACCAGTGACAGCGGGATCGCGGTGATGCTGATCAGCGCCGTCCGCCACTCGAAGAGGAACGCCCCGAGCATCAGGATCATCAGCAGCGCGCCGGTGATCATGGCTCCACCCAGGTTGTCGATCGCGTTCTCGATGAAGGTGGCTGGCCGGAAGATCGTCGGATCGATCTCGATCCCCGGGAGCGCGGGTCGCAGCTCGTCGAGTGCCGCGTCGAGGCCCGCGGTCACGTCCGCCGTATTCGCCCAGGGAAGCTTCTGGACGACGAGGAGCAAGCCGGGGCCGTCGTCGACGACCGCGTCGCCCATCAAAGGCGGCGTGTCGATGACCACCCTGGCCACGTCGCCAAGCCGCAGCACGGCGCCGTTGCGCTTCACGATGGGCACCTGGGCCAGTTGCTTCGCGGTGAGGATCGGGATCGCGTGCCGCACGTACAGCCGCCCCTGCGAGGTGTCCAGGAACCCGCCGGTGCCGATGAATCCTCCTTCCGAGAAGCGGAGCAGTCCGGCGTCGATCGCATCGGCGGTGACGGTCATCACCTGTTCGAGGGTGACGTCGTGCTTCCTGAGCAGCTTCGGATCGACCTCGACCGCGGGCATCTTGATCCTCTCGCCCCAGATCAGGACGTTGGCCACGCCGGGGACGCGGAGCAGCCGAGCTCGAACCTTCCAGTAGGCCGTCATCGACATGTCGATGAGCGAATAGCGATCGGACGTCATCCCGATCTTCATGACGCGACTCGTGGCGGAGAGGGGCTGGATCATCACCGGAGGAGCCGCCCAGCTCGGCAGGGTGGGGGAGACGGAGCTGATCCTCTCCGCCACCAATTGCCGCGCGGTCAACAGGTCGGCGTCCTGCTCGAAGATGAGCTCTATCTGCGACAGCTGTTCGACCGACTTCGACCGGATCACGTCGAGCCCCGGGACACCGTTGAGCGCCTGCTCCAACGGGATCGTGACGAGCGATTCGACCTCCGTCCCCGAGAGCCCGAGGGCCAGGGTCTGGATCTCCACCCTCGGCGGGGCGAACTCGGGGAAGACGTCCACCGGCATGCCACGGAGCTGCTGGACCCCGAAGAACATGAGGGCCGCCGCCGAGGCAGCGACGATGTAGCGGAACCTCAGGCTCGACCCTACGATCCACCGCAGCATCGCCGCGCCCGTCCCTTCCCGCTCACCCGGCCATCAGATCCCGAACTCGGAGCCGATCAGCTCGGCCACTCCAACCGACGCGACTTCGGTCCCGGGCGCCGGACCATCCGACAGCACCGCGACATCGCCGCGGTACCGATCCACGACGATCGCCGCGCGCACGAAGATGAGCGGCTCGGGATTCGTGTACACCCATCCATCCCCGTTCACGTCGATCCACACGGCCGACGCGGGCACGATCGTCTCGCCCCCCGCCTCGCGGACCTGGACGGTCTCGAGGCCGATCCGCTCGGCGCCCCCGGCGGTCAGGATCACTCGAGAGAGGTCGGTGCCCTCGATCGGCTCCAGGGTCACCGGTACGCTCTGGCTGGGTTCTTCGGGTGTGACGTCCCTGCATGCCGGGATGAGCAGGACGGCGACCAGGGGCCCCACCACGCCCCATCGACGATCGCGTCTCATCGCCCCGGCTCTCCCTCAGCTCCCGACGATCGGCTCGACCTCGGTGGCGGGTTCCGGGAGGACGATCAGGTCCTCGGCCACCGCGTCCTTCTCGGCGACGAACCCGTGCAGCCGATACAGCACCGGAAGGACGAGGAGAACGAGCAGCGTCGACGTGACCAGACCGCCGATCGTCACGATCGCCATCGGACGCGCGATCTCGAGACCGGCGACGTCGCCTGCGATCACCAGGGGGGCGAGCGCCACCACCGTCGCGATCGCCGAGATGAGCGTCGGTCCGAGCCTCTCCCTCGTCCCACGGAGGATGAGCTCGTCGCCGAAGGCCTCTCCTTCTCGTCGCTCGAGCTGCTGGTACCGCCTGATCAGCAGGACGCCGTTGCGGGCCGCGATCCCCAGGACCACGAGCAGCCCGGCGAAGGAACCCAAGCCGATCGTGCCTCCGGCGATGAGGGCGGCGAGCAGGCCGCCGACGAGCGCGAGCGGCGTTGTCACGAAGACCAGGGTGGCCAGTCGCCAGCTCGTGAACGCCGCTTGGAGCAGGAGGAACATGGCGATCGCCGCGGCCACCGCGACGGCGAGGACGCGCGATCGTGAAGCGTGCTCGCCGGCGTAGGCCCCGCGGACCTCCCCGTGATATCCGAGAGGGAACTCCAGGCCCCCCACGGCGCGCCTGACGTCGGTGACGACCGCACCGACGTCGCGGTCGGCCACGTCGGCGCTGACGTCGACGTAGTTGGACACCGCCTCGTGACGGATCACGGTCACGTTGGGGACGACACGGACGTCGGCGACCTGGCCCAGACGGACGTGTCCGCCGCTCGGCGTGTCGATCAGGAGCTCCCGAACGTCGGTCACGCTCTGTCGGATCTCCGGTGCTCCCCACACGACCACGTCGAAGACCTTCTGTTCTTCGAAGAGGTTCCCGACCGCGAGCCCGGACAGGAGGATCGCGGAGGCCCGTCGGACGTCACCCGGCTTGACACCGAACCGTTGCGCCTTCTGGAGGTCGACCTGCACCTGGATCGTTGGTTCCGTGGGAGCCAGTTCAACCCGTGGACGTTCGATGCCCTCGATCCCGGACAGCAGCGCCCGGACCTCGTCCGCCTTGGCGCGCAGCGTTTCGATGTTGGCACCGTAGAGCCGCACGACGACGTCCTCGTCCCTGCCCTCGAGCACGTCGGTGATCCGATCCTCGGGATAGGTCGTGATCCGGTGCGAGAGATCCGGATAGCCAGCCAGGATCGCCTCGATCGCCGCCATCGCCTCGTCGTGATCGGCGGCCGGGTCGAGGCTCACCCAGATCTCTCCGCTGTTGATGCCGACGACCTGGTCCGAGTTGACCGCGCGCCCGACGTGCGCGCTCACGCGACGGACGCCGGGCACGGCGCCGAGCTCATCGACAGCCGCGCTCGTGACGCTGTTCATCGCGGGAAGCGAGGTGCCGGGAGCGGCATCCCAGTGGATCAGGAGATCGTCCTCCTTCAGCCTGACGGCGGGCGACGGGTCGAGGAACAGGATCGTCGCCAGCCCCGCGACCAGGGCGATGTCGATGGCGGCGTAGCCCCAGCGAGGCCGCCGGGTCATCCGCGACAGGGTCGTCTCGTGGCGCCGCTGGATCCAGCGCACCACCGGAGGCTCTCGCGGTTCGGCAGGGCCGCCATCCGAGAGGAGCATCAGACTCAACCCGGGCGTGAGCACGAGGGCCACCACCATCGAGGCGGCGATCGCGAGGAGGTACGAGATCACGATCGGGGGCATGAACGCGCCCGCCTGCCCCGCGAGGAAGAACGCCGGCAGCACGGCGGCGATCCCGATCATCGTCGCGTACAGGATGGAGCTGCGCATCTCCAGGGAGGCCTCGAGGACGATCCGCCAGGTGGGCACCCCCGGCCGACCCTCGCCGCGCCGCCGGAGGCGCTCAGCGATGTGTCGAACGTCGACGACGGCGTCGTCGACGACGACGGCGATCGCCAACACGAGGCCCGCCAGGACCATGATGTTCACGGTCGCGCCACGGACGTACAGCACGGAGCCCGCCGCGATCAGCGACACGAGGATCACGATCGCGCACGTCACCGTGGCGCGCCATTCGATGAACAGGAGCGCGAGAGCCAGAAGGAGCAGGATCCCCCCGATCGAGAGGGCCGTGACCAAGGTGCCCGTGGACGTCTCGATGGAGTCCGCCGGACGGAAGAGCGAGGTGTCGATCTCCATGCCGGCGAGTCCCGGTCGCATGGCGTCGAAGGCTTCCTCGATGCCTCGTGTCACCTCGAGCGTGTTGGCGTCCGGGAATCTCTCGATCACGAGCAGGAGTCCTTGCCCGTCGCGGAAGACGGCGTCTCCGATCAAGGGTTGGTGATCCTCCACGACCTCGGCCACGTCGCCCAGCCTCAGGGGCTCGCCGTCCGCGATGATGGGGCCGCCCTCGTCACCTTCGATCGGGATCCGGGCCAGGTCCTCAGCCGTTTCGATGGGAAGCTCGTGCCGGATCCCGAGGCGTTGGTTCGGCGTGTCCAGGAACCCGGCCGTCCCGGGTGTCGACGCCTCGAGGAAGGTCAATGGCGAGACCCACAGGGAGTTCCCCGTGGTCTCCACGATCTGCTGGAGGGTCAGGCCCGCGTCCCTCAGGCGCTCCGGGTCGACGAGCACCTGGAGCTGCCGATCGCGCTGGCCCCAGATCGAGACGTTGGCTACCCCCGGGACCCCAAGCAATCGAGGCCCGATCGTCCACCGGGCGAGGAGGGACATCTCGATCGGCGTGAGCGTCTCCGATGAGAGCCGGACCGCCATCACGCGGCTGGTCGAGGAGAGCGGCTGCAACATCTGCGGCGGCGCCGAAACACCCGGCAACGCGACGGCAGCCTCAGCGACCTTCTCGGCCACCACCTGTCGAGCGTCCAGGAGGGGGGTGCCTGGTTCGAAGATCATCACCACGGACGACAACCCGGGAACCGACTCCGAGTGGATCTCGTCGAGGAAGGCGATCCCGTTGAGCAGATCCTGCTCCAGCGGAACGGTGATCAACTGCTCCACCTCGGCGGCGGAGAGTCCGAGCGCCTCGGTCCGGACCTCGACCAGCGTGGGCCCGAACTCGGGAAGATCGTCGACCGGCATGTGGCGAAGCTGCGTGATGCCGAACACGATCGATCCCGCGGCGAGGACGACCACGAGCCGCCGGAACTTGAGACTCGAGGCGACGACCCTACGCATCATCGACGAATGACCTCCCCTCGCGGCCGATGGATCCCTCGTCCGCCGGAGCTCCGCCGGAGCAGGTCAGGCTCCTGGCCCGACGAGGACCCCGATGTCCGTCCGCTCATCCGTCAGCCGTCGCTTCGGGCATCGCATCAACCGTGCCAGGGACGTCCGTTCACGCGCGCGCGCAGGTACGTCCCCTTCCGAACAAACAGAAGCGTAGGGTCATCGGAGCCGGCTACGCATGCTCCATCTGACGTAACGGGCGTACCCCCGCCCGAGACGCCGGGGCGCGGCAGCAGGCCTCGGACCGATTGGGGGGCAGGAAAAGTCGGCTCTCTCGGCGGCTCCTCGTCGCCCGATCCGTTCAGGCGACGTCGACCATGATCGCGTGGTGGCCGGTGGCGCCGTCCGGGAACGGAGCGGCGCGACCGGCCGTCTGCGTCACTCCGTCGCCGTCGGTCGCCCGCACCGCGAGGAGGTGCCGCCCGGGACCGGCGTCCCAGCGGTACACCCACTGCCGCCACGTGTCGATCGTGTCCTCCGCGCCGAGGGTGGCCTCCAGCCACGGTCCCTCGTCGATCCGGACCTCGACGCGCTCGATCCCCCGATGCTGCGCCCAGGCGATCCCCGCGATCGCGACCTCCCCTGCGGCGACATCGGCGTACGGCCGCGGCGTGTCGATCCGGGACTGGGTCTTGATGGGCGCCTCTTTCGCCCACCCTCGCTGGACCCAGTAGGCGTCGTAGGCCTCGAGGGTCGTGAGCTCGAGATCCACGAGCCACTTGGTCGCCGACACGTAGCCGTAGAGGCCGGGA
Organism: Actinomycetota bacterium; assembly: GCA_044865955.1. GTDB lineage: Bacteria > Actinomycetota > UBA4738 > UBA4738 > HRBIN12 > JAJNBA01. The sequence continues at coordinate 15,937 of JBIOTM010000129.1, forward strand.
ACGATCATGCGAACGGGGAAGCCGTGCTCGAGAGGGAGCGGCTCACCGTTCATCGAGACCGCCAGCATCGCGTCGCGGCCGTCCAGGACGACGGCCGTCGGCGTCCCGATCGTGAAACCGTCGGCGGAGCGGGAGACCAGCTGCGTGGCCTCCGCGTGGACGCCCGACTCCTCCAGGAGGTCCGCGAGCGGAGCTCCGATCCACCGGGCGTTCCCGATGTAGTGCCCGCCCACCTGGTTGGACACGCACGCCAGCGTGACGTCGCGCTCGATCGACGGGCGGGCGAGGAGCTCCTCGTAGCCGAGGGTGCGCTCGTGGTCGACCATGCCGTGGATCCGGAGCCTCCACGTCGCCGCATCGAGCGCCGGCACGAAGAGAGAGGTGTCGACGCGGTAGAAGCGATCGTTGGGCGTGATGAACGGCGTGACGCCAGGGACGTCGAGGTCGGCGCCCGCAGGCGCCGGGCGGCCGGGGTCGGCGGGCGCCGGGATCCGGGCGTTCGCCCGGGAGTCGGCCGCCGCCGCCCGGCTCGCCAGGAGCCGGCCCAGCCCGCCGGCGACCGCCCCGACGCCGGCGACCCCGACCCCGGTCCGGAGGAAGCGGCGGCGGTCGAAGCCGGGGATGGTCGGCGATCCGCCGGGGGCGGACGAGAGAGCGCCGGCGAGCCCGGCCGACCGGCGGAGCTGCTCGTAGGCGACGATCCCGGCGGCGGCGCCGGCGACCGACGGGATCGCATCCACGACGCCGTTCGCCGGGCGCGCCACGGCGGCGGCCGCGCCGACCGCCCCCAGGACCAGGAGCCCGCCGATACCGAGGCGCGGCCGCCGCATGGACGCGACGCCGAGGGCGACGGCGACGACGGCCAGCACCGCTGCGATCCCGATCACGAGCACGGCCTTGTCGTGCTCGCCGAACGTCCTGATCGCGAAGCTCTTCAGCCACTCCGGCGAGGCGTCGATCGCCACACCCCCGACCGCGACGATGGGGGAGGAGCCGGGACCGACGACCGCGGCGACGAGCTCGGCGGCGCCGAGCGCGACGGCGGCCGAGATCAGCCCGATCAGGGCGCCCGGGGCCGTCGCCGGACGCGATGGTTCGGCTGGATCCGGACGGGGTTCGTCCATGCCCACATCGTGCCTCGATCGAGGTGTGACGTTACGAGGCTGCTCGGCGCTCGCGGTGGACGCCGCCACCGGCGCCGTTCAGGAACCCGGCGATCGCCGGGTCGTCGATCACGCCGTCGCGGACACGCACGAGCCAGACCTGCGGCTCCTCGTACCCGGTCCCGGGGTGCTTCCGGATCACCTCCAGCAGGAAGCGCACGTTGTCCAGACCGCACACCGGCACGCCGCCGACGCACGCCCTGTCCGCGATCTCAGCGCAGAGCTGGATGAACGCGTCCTCGTGTCGACCTTCATCGTGCCCCGGACCGCGACCCAGCCGGCGGGCGCCGCCGCCACGGCCGCCTCGGGGGCGTCGTAGATCTCCGACGGGTCGATCGTGTGCGTGACGAAGGCATCGTCCGGTGGGCAGAACGGCGGGCGGGACGGCCCCGTGTGCGCGGCCGAATGACCGGGGTCCGGCGCCATGGCATCGCCGACATGGATCGTGGCGGGATCGCCGTTGGGGTCTCGGGCTTCGACGTCGAAGGCGTACGTCACGAGCCCGAAGGGCGCCGGCCGCCCCGGATCCCATCGGCCGTACTCGTCCCAGTGCGCCTCGTGCGCCCACTCGACGAGGTGGCGCGTGGTGGGGCACCAGACCACGATCTCCTCGAAGCCGAAAGCGTGGTGGTTGGAGAGCGCGTCGACCACCGTGACCGTGCCGTCCTCGTGGTGTACGACGAAGATCGGACGTCCGTCGGGGAGGAACGCCGGCTCCGCCTGGCCACGTGCCGGCACCGTGAGGACGTCGGGGCCGGACAGCGTGCGGTCGGCACGGAACGGGCCGAAGGCCTCGAACGCGAACGCGGCGGCGAGGACGAACACGACCACGGCGACCGCGGCGGCTGCCAGCTGGGACCGACCGGGCTCCCGCAACGGCTCCATCCTCGGCCCTTCGGTCACCCGATCCCACAGGCCGTCCGGAAGCTCCCCCGCCCGGAGCTTCGTGAGCTCTCGCTTCCAGCGCTCAGCCATCGATCTCCTCTTCGGACCCAAGCAGCTCGCGCAGACGCCGCGGCCGCGGAACAGTTGGACCCGGACCGTGGGCGCCGACATGCCGAGCAGTCGCCCCACCTCGGGGCCGTGAACCCTTCCTCGTCGTGCAGGAGCACGGAGGCCCGCTGGTTCGGGGACAGGCTCGTAGATCGCGCGCCACCAGCTGAGGTGCCGCGTCGCGGTACAGGCGTTTACCGGCCGGGATCGGAACGCGGTTGCCCGCCGAGGACGTTCCGGGGCGCTACCGTTGTCGGCGTCACGATGTCTCCTCTCCTGATCGTCGTGCTCGTGGTGGTCGGCCTGGTCCTGATCGCGTACCTGTTCGGCCTGAGCCCTGAGCCGGTGCGTGGACGCCCGAAGCCGGGGATCCTGCGGCGCCGCTCGAAGTGGCGCAAGCTCCTCCCCGCGATCCCCCTGCTGGCGGCCGTCGCGTGCCTCGTCCTCGCCTTCACGGGGTTCCGGTTCAGCTTCCAGCAGACGACCCCCACGATCGTGCTGGTGATCGACGTGTCCAAGTCCATGGATGCCACGGACGTCGCACCGAACCGGCTCGTGGCGGCGGAAGCGGCAGCCCTGGCGTTCATCGACGAGGTGCCGTCGGAGTTCCGCGTCGGTCTCGTGACGTTCGCCGGCGAGGCCGACCTCCGTGTTCCGCCGACGGAGGAACGGCAGCCCATCGTCGACGCTCTCGGCGCGCTCACGACGTCTGAGGGCACCGTGATCGGGGATGGCCTGAGCGTCGGGCTGGACGCGATCGAGGAGCAGCGACGGAAGGCGGAAGCGCCGGCCGCGGCGCTGCTCCTGTCCGACGGTCGGGATACGGGGAGCCGGGTGGGGCCCCAGGTGGCCGCCGAACGGGCCCGCTCCATGGCGGTCCCCGTCTTCACGGTGGTGGTAGGAAACGTCTCGGCGGGTACCAAGGGTGGAGCTGACGTGGCCGCGCTCCAGCGCATCGCCGACCGGAGCGGAGGCGAGACGTTCACCGCGGAGACGGCCGACGAGCTGACCCGGGTCTACTCGGACCTCGGATCGGAGCTCTCGGTCGATCTCGACGTGAAGGGGTTCAGCACGCCGCTGGTCATCGCGGCGATCGCGCTCGCCCTGCTGGCGGGCTTCATGGCCGTGCTCGCTCCGCGTTAGGGCCCGCGCCACTCGCCCGCTCGACGCGTTGCCGCTCGTGCGTGCCGGGTGTGGAAAGCGACGATCGCGGGTAGGTCCTTTATTCGCACCGGAGAGGAGCATGGACGTCGAGTCCGCCCGCAGGGAGTTCCACCCGGCGGATCCGCCGGAGCGTGAGCGCCTGCTCGCGGTCCTGGACGAGGCGGTCGAGGCGCTCAGGTCGGCGGGCACGACGTTCCTGCTCATGGGCGGCCTGGCCACCTCCGTCCTCGGCCGGGAGCGAAAGGTCACGGACATCGACATCTTCGTCAGGGACCGCGACGTGGACGACGTCCTCACCGCCTTTCGGGGCGCGGGGTTCGAGACCCTGGTGGTCTCGCCGAACTGGCTGGCGAAGGCCTTCAAGGACGACGTCCTCGTCGACGTGATCTCCAGGTCGACCCACGACATCTGTCTCACCGATGAGATCCTGGAGCGGGCGGTGGAGGTGGACGTCCACGGCCGGCGGCTCCCCACCGTCGCCCCCGAGGACCTGATCGTGATGAAGGCGGTGGCGACCGGAGAGGACACCGCCCGGTACTGGCACGACGCGCTCAGCCTGATCAGACGGCCTGACCTCGACTGGCGCTACCTGGCACGCCGCGCGAAACAGCACGGAGCGAAACGCCTCCTCGCCCTCCTCTTCTTCGCGCAATCGATGGATCTGCTCGTGCCCGAGGAGGTCGTCGATGAGCTGCTCGAGGCGGTTCGCCCGGTCGGGAGCGGACCGGATGGCTGAACCGCTGTACGACCAGGAGCGGATCCGCCAGGCGCTGGCCACGGACCCGCGGGTGGGCGAGCCCGAGCTGAGCGTCGAGATCGTCGCGGGCCGGGTCCTCGTCACCGGTTCCGTCCCCAGCTCCGCCGTCCGGGCTGCCATCGATGCCGTGGTGGTCGAGGTCGCGCCCGGCCTGGCCGTGGACAACCGGGCGACCGTCGCCCGCACCGACGAGCCTTCCGGCGAGGAGACGATCGGTTGATCCGTCTCGCCGCCGTCGGGGACGTCCATTGCGGGATCGACGGCCGCGACCGGGTCCACGCGCAGTTCGCCTCGGCTCCGGAGCACGCGGACGCGCTGCTGCTGGCCGGAGACCTGACCCGCCTCGGAACCCCGGCGGAGGCGGAGGTGTTCGCGAGCGTCCTGGCGGAGCTCGAGGGGATGCCGATCGCGGCCGTGCTCGGCAACCACGATCATCAGAGCGACCGCTCCGACCAGGTCCGGACGATCTTCGAGCAGGCCGGCGTCCACGTCCTCGAGGGCGAGTCGGTCGCGTGGGACGTCGGCTCGGTCCGCGTCGGGGTGGCCGGCACGAAGGGCTTCGGTGGTGGCTTCGAGGGCACCCACGCGACGTCCTTCGGGGAGCCCGAGATGAAGGCGTTCGTGGAGCACACCCGTTCGCTCGCGATGCGGTTGGATGCGTGCCTGCGGGATCTCCGCGCCGACGCCACGATCCTGCTCCTGCACTACTCGCCGATCCGCGACACGCTCGCCGGTGAGCCCCGGGAGATCTTCCCGTTCCTCGGGAGCTACCTCTTCGCCGAGCTGGCGGACGAACACGGGGTCGACCTGGTGCTGCACGGGCATGCCCACCGCGGCGTGGAGCGGGGCCGGACGCCGGGGGGCGTCCCGGTGCGCAACGTCGCGCAAGCGGTGATCCAACAGGGGTACGCCGTCTACACGCTCGATCCCGATGCGCGGACCGCGCTGGGCGCGTCGCGCGGGCGCGGGAGCCTGGCCGCGTCGGAGTAGTAGCTCCTCCCAGCGGGTATCTCCTCGCTCGCGATGAACGATCCCGCCGACGACTCCCCCGCGGACGCGAGGCCGGCGCTGCCGCGCCCGCGTGGGCCGTGCAGCCGCCGGGTCCTCGAGGCGTTGGCGGGCGAACGGCCTCGGTCGAACGGGGCGATCAGGGCGGAGGATCCCCTCGGCGACGACGACCTCCAGCTCGCGCTCTACCTCTGCTACGAGCTGCACTACCGGGGACTCCCCGGCGTGCCGGACGTCCTGGAGTGGGACCCGCGGATCCTGACCCTCCGTCGGGACCTCGAGGCGGCGTTCGAGGAGGAGCTGCTGCGTGCGTGCCCGCCGCGCGAGCTCGCCGCGGACGAGGTCGCGGACCGGCTCACCGCGATCGTGGGCTCGGAGGGCGACGGGCCGCTGGCCACCTACCTCGAGCGAGCGGCGACCGTCGAACACGCACGCGAGTTCCTCATCCATCGGTCCGCCTATCAGCTGAAGGAAGCGGATCCGCACTCGTGGGTGATCCCCCGGCTGGAGGGTGCGCCCAAGACCGGCGTGATGGACATCCAGTACGACGAGTACGGCAGCGGGGATCCGTCCTGGATCCACGCGGAGCTGTTCCGCACCACGATGATCTCCGCCGGGCTCGATGGCACCTACGGGGCGTACCTCGACCGGCTGCCGGGCACGACGCTCGCCACCGTGAACCTCGTCTCGTTGTTCGGTCTCCATCGGCGCCGGCGAGGAGCCCTGGTGGGACATCTCGCGGCGTTCGAGATGTCGTCGGCCATCCCGAACCGCAGGTACGCGAACGGGTTCCGGCGTCTCGGCTTCGACGCAGACACGACCCGGTTCTTCGACGAGCACGTCGAGGCCGATTCCGTCCACGAGGTGCTCGCTCGCGACGTCGCCGTGGATCTCGCGGCCCGGGAACCCGCGCTCGCGGGGGACGTCGCCTTCGGTGCCGAAGCGCTCGGTCTGCTCGAGGAGCGATGCGCGGACGCGCTCCTCGACGCGTGGCGATCGGGCCGGTCCAGCCTTCGCCCCCACGTGCCGGTTCCGGTGCCGTGACCGAGCGGCTCACCTACGTCCTGCCGATCCGGAGCCGCCCCGGCGGCGAGGACGAGGCGTCCCTGACCGACTACCTCAGGTGGATGTCGGAGCGGGCCGACGTGGTGATCGTGGACGGCTCCGACCCCGAAACGTTCGCGCGCCATCGGGTCGCCTGGGGCCGGGTGGGGACACACGTCCCACCCGCCGACGACCTCCGATGCGCGAACGGAAAGGCCTGGGGGGTCCTGACCGGCGTCCGGGTCGCGAGGAGCGACCTCGTCCTCATCGCGGACGACGACGTTCGGTACGACGATGAGACCCTGCGGGAGATGGGAGAGCTGCTGCGTCGTGCAGAGCTCGTTCGGCCGCAGAACTACTTCCACCCGCTCCCCTGGCACGCCCGCTGGGATACCGCTCGGATCCTGTTGAACCGAGCCGTGGGAGGTGACTACCCGGGAACGCTGGGCGTGCGGCGCTCGTTCCTCCTGGCGATCGGCGGGTACGACGGCGACGTGCTCTTCGAGAACCTCGAGCTGATCCGCACGGTCGAGGCCGCCGGCGGGCGCGTCCTCGACGCCCCGTCGGTCTTCGTCCGGCGACGGCCGCCCACCCTGTCTCGCTTCCTCGAGCAGCGCCCGCGGCAGGCCTACGACGACCGGGCCCAGCCCTTCAAGCTCGCGGCGTTCCTGGTCGCCGGCCCCGCGATCGCCTTGCTCGCGCGGGCACGGCCGCGGAGCCTCGCGCTCGCCTCGGGGGCGGCGATCGTCCTGGCGCAGCTCGGGCGGTACCGGGGCGGAGGCGCGAAGGCGTTCGACGCCGTCTCCCCGATCCTGGCGCCGGCGTGGATCTGCGAACGTGCCGCCCTCTCGTGGGTGGCCGCCGCCCGTAGGGTGTTCCGGGGCGGGTGTCCCTACGCGGGCTCCGTCATCGTCCGGGCGGCGACGCCGTCCCGGACGCTGAGGCGGCGGTTGCGTCCGAGCGCCGCGGGCTGAACGGGACCAGCTTGTGGGTGCCGTCGCAGAAGGGTTGGACCGACGAGCGCCCACATCGGCAGAGCGCGTTCACGAGACGCCGCACGCGCAGCTCGTGCCCGGCCTCGTCGAGCAGGATGAGCGGCCCACGGACGACGAGCGGTCCCCCGTCGCACACGCGAAGGATCGCCGCCTCGCCCTTCGGCATCAGGAGGAGCGCTTCCGGGCGGTCGCCTTCCCGCCCTTCCGACCGGCGGCCTTCTTCTGTGCGGTGGTCCCGCCCTGGCTGGACGCACGGCGCCGGGTTCCCGAGCCGGACTTCTTGCCTCCGCGGCTCGAGGCGCCGGGGGAGTTGGCGATGCGGGCGGCCCTCGCCTTCGACATCCCCTTGCGCTTCAGGGCTTCGTACTGATCCTCGTGCTTCACGCTCGGCCTCTTGTCGGGCATGACGAACACCTCCTCAGATCGTCGGTGCCTCCCGTAGCCCATTCCCCGTTCCGCCGGCTTCCAAGCGGGTCATCGGACATGGGCCTCCCGTTCGGCCTCGCGCTGATCCTCGAGGCAGAACCTCGCTGCCGGCCGGACGGCCAGCCGTTCCGGGTCGATCTCGCGTCCGCACGCCTCACAGCGCCCGTACTCGCCGGCGGCCAGCCGGGCGAGCGCGTGCTCGACGTCCTGCAGCTGCCCTTCGATGTCCCGGACGATCGAGAGGTCCCTGGACCGCTCGAACATCTCCGAGCCGGCGTCGGCCAGGTGCCCGCCGGAGGAGGGCTCCCCGGTGGGCTCCCGTTCCACGTCCTCGGCCGTCTCCGCCAAGCCGTCCCGCAGGCCCAGCAGCCGCGAGCGCTCCTCTTCCAGCAGCTTCCTGAACCGTTCCGGACCTCGCATCGGCAGGCACCTCTCTCCGAGCCGCTCTCGAGCGGCGTGTTTGCCTCCTTTCCCCGGCGGGCGCCGGTCTATGCGTGACTGCGCTCGTTTCCCTGGAGGGGAACCGGGTCAACGCGAACGTAGGATCCGACCGCAGACACGAGCGAGGGTCCGGCGGCGCTTGGCACCTCGGATCGTTTGCGGGGGTTGCGCTCCGGGTATCCGCTGGCCATGCGGAAACACGTCCATCGTCGCATGCGTGTCGCCTCGATCGCGGTCATCCTGGCTGTGTCGGCCGGCGCCTGTGGTGGAGGGGCCGAGGAACGGCTCTCCGAGGCATCGGGCACCCTCGGGGAGATCAGGAGCGGCATCCTGGACGTGGGCCTCTCGATCGCGGCGGTGTCGGCGCCGGGTTCGCTCGTGGGGTTCGAGATCCACGGCCCCTTCGCCGTCGAGGCCGACGGGCTGGAGGCCGACCTCCGGTACCGGCGGACGGCGGGTTCGGCCGAGGCCCAGGCCCGTTTCGTCGCCGCCGACGGCCGCGCCTTCGTGGAGTCCGGCGGCTCCTTCTATGAGCTCCCGCTCGCCGAGGATGCGTCGGCGGCACGGGCGCCCGGCGTCCTTCAGGAGTTGGGCTTCGAGGGATGGGCCACCGACCCGCGGATCCTCGATCGAGGTTCTTCGGACCAGGTGACGATCGTCGCCGCGCTCGACGAGGTCGCGGCGCTGGACGGGATCGGCCGTCTTCTCGACGAGCTGGAGATGAAGGAGGCCTCCGGGTTCGCGCTGCTCGAGGGGCTCGACCCGGGTGCGCTCGAACGGTCCATCCGAGGCGGTGTTCTCGTGGTTCGCGTGGGGAAGGACGACGGCCTGTTCCGGGGGCTGACGGTCCGCCTCCGCCTGCGGATCGACCCGTCATCGCCGCTCGCCGACGTGCTCGAGGACGTCGCCGGCGCCCGGCTGCTCTTCCATGTGGAGATCGGCAACCCGAACGAGCCGATCCACGTGATCCCACCACGGGACGCGTTGCCGATCGGCGAGCTCCCGACCTCGTCGTAGTCGCGGGCGAACGCTCGGTTCGCCTCGGTCGTTCGGGCGAGG
>JBIOTM010000130.1:0-3249 GCA_044865955.1 Actinomycetota bacterium
ACGGCGACCGCGGCCCCGACCCCCGCGGCGGTCGCCGCCGCCCCCAGCGCGTGGAGCATCACGGCTCCGAGCCACCTGGCGCGCGTCCCGTACACGACGGGGCTGATGGTCTCCACCATCGAGAGGCCTCAGGGGCCCCACAGCGCCGACCACCCCGCGATCGCCGCCGCGGCGGCCAGCGCCACGGCGCCGGCGCCGCTCAGCACGACCGGTCCAGCTCCCGGAACGTGATGCAGAAGACCTTCAGCCCGGAGGGGCAGTAGCCGCGGACCGCATAGTCGCCGTTGATCCGGATCCTCGACGCCGAGCAGCAATCCTGGATGTGCCGAAGCCGCCCGTAGCAGCACCGGGTCCATCCCCCGCCGTACCGGGGGTTGCGCACGAACGGGTAGACCTGCGGGACACGCTGCTCGCAGGTCTTCGAGCGTTTCTGGGTGGCGGGGTCGCGGTAGATCTTCCCCACGTCGTCCACGGGGTACCCGTACGTCGGGTGGACCGGGAACCCGTAGCGGTCCGTCCGGGACAGCGGGGCGTAGGGATGGGGGCACGATCCCGTCGTGTACGTGTGCCCGCAGATGTGGTGCGCCTCGGCGCGGTCCGGCGCGAGGGCCGTCGCGACGAGGGAGCCGCCCGCCAGGGCCACGACCCCCCGGCCGACCCGCCCCAGGAACCCGCGCCGGCTGGTCCGCTGCGCGAGCGCACGCTCGGCGCGCTCCATCGGGGTCAGCTCGCCCAGCGGGCACCCCCCTCCCGCATCCGTCGGCTGGCCGTGTCCACGAGGCCTTCCATCTGCTCGAGGTTGTTGACGGTCCCCTTCGCCCGGACGACCCCGAGCTCGTCCAGCACGAGGAGGTACGGCGTCCCGGGGACGTCGAATGCGCGCTCGGCCCTGGGATCGTGGACGACCTGGGGGACGAGGTCGGCCGCCCGGGCCGCCGCCGGCAGCGCCGGCGCCACCTCCCGGCAGACGAGGCACGTCGGCGAGGAGAAGAGCACCAGGCGGCGGGCCCCGGGTCCTCCGAGCACGATCGAGCCGCCGTCGGCCGCGTCGGCGGACAGGGGAGGCAGGGCCTCGCCCAGCGCCGGCCCCTCCGTGTCGATCTCCAGGGCGCCGCGAGGGCCCAGGCGCAGGTGGAGCGTGCCCACCTGCCGAGCGAGCGCCACGATCACGACGCAGAGGACCGCCAGGAGCAGCCATTGCGCGACGAACGCCGCCACCCACCAACCGGTCATCGCATCGTCCAGGTCGGCTGCTTGCGTTCGTCCATGAACTGGATCAACGGGCTCCCGTCGTCCGCCAGACCGACCAGCGCGCGGAGCTCGCCGTCGGCGTCGAGCAGCCGGAGGATGGGGAACCCCTCGGCGGCCAGCCCCAATCGGATCCGAACGCGACCCGCGCGGTCGTAGAGGCCGAGCGTCGGGGAGCCCTGGTCGGCGAGCGTGTAGCGGTGGGACACCTCGTCGCCCTCGACGTGCGCCCCGAGCGTCGGCGACGCGTCGGAGGCGAGGCCGAACTTCGCCCGGATCTTGCCGTTCCGGTCCCCGAACGCGAGGCTCGCCGAGCCGTCGGTCGAGAGCCCCAGCGTGGCCCGGACCTTCCCGTGATCGTCGCCGATCGCAAGGCCGGCCGAACCGTCCGACGAGAGCCCGAACCGTGCGCGCACCTGCCCTCCGGGGTCGAGCATCGACAGGAATGGGGCGTCGTCGTTGGACAGACCGATGCGGATGCGCACGTGTCCGGCCACGTCGACGACCTCGAACTCTTCTGCTCTGATGACCCGCTTCTTCATCGGTAGCCGAACGCCGGGACGGGTGGAGGCGTCGGCTTATCGTCGCTCGCGCGAAGGCGGGACACAAGCACGACCGCGGGGTTGCGCGGTCATTGCCCGGAAGGGGCCGGGAGGCGGCCCGGAACGTGAGAAACCGCCGGAACCCGAGGGCTCCAGCGGTTTCTCACCGCGAACCATACGGCGAGGCGGTACCTCCCGTCAAGCCGGTGATCCGGATCTTGTCACTCTTTCACCGGCCGGTCGGAGGAGCTCGCGTCGAGTCGTGCACTCCCGCAAGCGATCCGGCCGAGGCGCCACCCCGATCCCGGCACCCTGCGGCACGGCCATCGTGCCGTCGGGCGCCAGCTCGAACGGCTCCGTGATGTCGTCGTGGAAGTACCGGGCCGACGCGCTCGTGTCGCCCGGCAACGTGAACCCGGGCAGGGCCGCAAGCGCCACGTTGAGGGCCCGGCCGATCCCGGTCTCGAGCATCCCTCCGCACCATACGGGGACGCCCCGGGCGACGCAGAGATCGTGGATCCGTTTCGCTTCCAGGACGCCGCCGACCCGACCCTGCTTGATGTTGACGATCCTGCAGGCCCCCACCCCGAGGGCGGCGTCGGCATCGGCGACCGATCGGATCGATTCGTCGAGGCAGACATCCGTCTCGATGAGCGCCTGCAGCTCCGCGTGCCGGAGCAGATCCTCGTGATGGAGGGGCTGCTCGATCATCAGGAGATGGGCCTCGTCCATGGCGCGGAACACCTCCACGTCCTCCAGCGAGTAGGCGGCGTTCGCGTCCACCGACAGCAAGATGTCGGGATGCGCGGCCCGCACCGCCCGGACCCGATCGACGTCGGTCCCAGGCTCGACCTTCAGCTTGATCCGCCGGTAGCCCTCGCCGAGGTACCCGCTCACCTGCTCCAAGAGCGTCTCGACCGACGACGCGATCCCGATGCTGACCCCGCATGCCACGCGCTCCCGCTCGGCCCCGAGCCACGACGCCATCGAGCGACCGCTCCCCCGGAGCTCCGCGTCGACGAAGGCGTCGATCAGGGCGGCCTTCGCCATCGGGTTGCCTCGGACCCCCGACAGGATGGCCTCGACGTCGTCGACCTCGACGTCGCCCGCGGCGAACAGCGCCGGGACGAGGAACTCGCGGAGCACGATCCAGGCGCCCTCGTTGAACTCCGCGCTGAAGTCCGGCTGCGCGTCGGCCACGCACTCCCCCCACCCCTCGGCGTCGTCGGACTCGAGCCGAACGAGGACGCAGCGCTTGTGGGTGGACTCGCCGAAGCTGGTGCGGAAGGGCCGGACGAGGGCGATCTCGATCGACGAGAGCTCGACCGCCCGGACGCGGGTCACGTCCGTCCCTCGGGCATAAGGACGTAGGCGGAGCGCTCCCGGTCGAAGGCCCCGGCGATCAGGCCTGCAGCGAAGCAGGCCTCCAGCGCGGCGGCGCTCGCGTCGCGCCAGCTCG
>JBIOTM010000131.1:0-2118 GCA_044865955.1 Actinomycetota bacterium
CAAGCCGCTCGCGCCCGGGGATCTGCGGGCGGCGGTCCGGGCCGGTACGCTCGCCATGAAGCACGTGCCGGTGCTCTGCGGCGCCTCCTTCAAGAACAAGGGCGTCCAGCCGCTCCTCGACGGCGTCATCGACTACCTCCCGTCGCCGCTCGACATCCCGCCGATGCAGGGGATCAACCCCGAAACGCGCGAGAACGAGGTGCGGCTGGCCGCCGAGACGGAGCCGTTCGCAGCCCTGGTCTTCAAGCTGATGAACGACCCCTTCGTCGGGCAGCTCACCTTCCTCCGGGTCTACGCGGGCACACTCGCCTCCGGGATGCACGTCTACAACTCGACCCAGCAGAAGAAGGAGCGGGTGGGCCGCCTGCTCCGGATGCACGCCAACAAGCGCGAGGAGATCGAGGGCGTCGGCGCGGGGGACATCGCCGCGGTGGTGGGGCTCAAGTCCGCGCGCACCGGGGATACGCTCTGCGACGCCAGCCGGCCGATCGTGCTCGAAGCGATGGACTTCCCGGAGCCGGTGATCTCGGTCGCCATCGAGCCGAAGACGAAGGCCGACGAGGAGCGGCTCGGGCTGTCGCTCTCCCGGCTCGCGCTCGAGGACCCGACCTTCAAGGTGGCGGTCGACGCCGAGACGAACCAGACCTTGATCTCCGGCATGGGCGAGCTGCACCTCGAGATCATCGTCGACCGGCTGCTCCGGGAGTTCAAGGTCGAGGCCAACGTCGGACGGCCCCAGGTCGCGTATCGCGAGACGATCCGCCGCAAGACCGAGGCGCGGGGCCGCTTCGTCCGGCAGACGGGCGGCCGGGGGCAGTACGGGGACGTCGAGATCGAGATCGAGCCGGTCGAGGCCGGGAAGGGGTTCGTGTTCGAGAACAAGATCGTGGGCGGCGCGATTCCGCGCGAGTTCATTCCTGCGGTCGAGAAGGGCATCCGCGAGGCGATGGAGAGCGGCGTCCTCGCCGGTTATCCCATGGTCGATCTGCAGGTCTCGCTGCTGGATGGGTCCTACCACGAGGTGGACTCGTCCGAGATGGCGTTCAAGATCGCGGGCTCGATGGCGTTCAAGGACGCGGCGCGCAAGGCCGGCCCCGTGCTCCTCGAGCCGATCATGCAGGTCGAGGTCGTGACCCCGGAAGATTACATGGGCGCCGTCCACGGCGACCTGGCGGCCCGGCGGGGCCGCATCGTGTCGATGGAGGCGCGCGGGTCCTCGCAGGTGATCCGGGCCACCGTCCCGCTCGCCTCGATGTTCGGCTATGCCACCGACCTGCGCTCGATGACCCAGGGACGCGCCACCTACACGATGCAGTTCGCACGGTACGAAGAGACGCCCCCCGCGCTGACCGAGGAGATCATGGCCAAGGTCGCCGGCCGCGCACCGGCTCGCGCGGGATCCCGCTAGAGCTCGACCCGAGGAGGACTGTTCGATGGCGAAGGCGAAGTTCGATCGGACGAAGCCGCACGTGAACGTGGGGACGATCGGGCACATCGACCACGGGAAGACGACGTTGACGTCGGCGATCACGAAGGTGCTGCACTCGAAGAACAAGCAGATCGCGGTGCGGGACTACGGGTCGATCGACAATGCGCCGGAGGAGCGGGAGCGGGGGATCACGATCGCGGTGGCGCACGTGGAGTACGAGACGGAGAAGCGGCACTACGCGCACATCGACTGTCCGGGGCACGCGGATTACATCAAGAACATGATCACCGGGGCGGCGCAGATGGACGGGGCGATCTTGGTGGTGGCGGCGAACGACGGGCCGATGCCGCAGACGCGGGAGCACGTGTTGCTGGCGCGGCAGGTGAATGTGCCGTATCTGGTGGTGTTCATGAACAAGGTGGACATGGTGGACGATCCGGAGATTTTGGATCTGGTGGAGCTGGAGGTGCGGGAGCTGCTGAAGAAGTACAGCTTCCCGGGGGACGAGGTGCCGGTGGTGCGGGGGAGTGCTTTGGCGGCGATGGAGAAGGCGGAGGATCCGAAGGCGGCGGAGTGTATTTGGAAGCTGATGACGGCGGTGGACAGCTACATTCCGACGCCGGTGCGGGCGGTGGACAAGCCGTTTTTGATGCCGATCGAGGACATCTTCAGCATCACGGGGCGGGGGA
>JBIOTM010000132.1:0-2548 GCA_044865955.1 Actinomycetota bacterium
GCGGCCGCGGAGGAGTTCCTGACCCGGGTCCGAAGTGCCCTCCATCTCGAGGGCGGTCGCAGGGTCGAGCGGCTCGTCCTCGATCTCCAACCGGAGATCGCCGGGTGGATGGGGTTCGAGGACGAACCGGGGCTGCTCGCCACCGACGGGCTGATGCGGGCCCTCTTCGAGCACGCCCGGCAGGTCGAGTTCCTCCTCGGCGCGACGATCGAGCGGTTCCTGGACGAGGAGCCCCGGACGCTCCCTCCCCCCGCGACCCCGGCCGAGGTGCTCGAGCTGCTGGCCGGGGAGGCCGAGGCGGGTCGGGCGCCGCCGCCGGCCCTCCTCGACGCGATCGACGGGGCCGGCCTCACCGACGAGGTCGAGTGGGACGAGCGCGTCCGCGCGGCCTTCGCCCGGCTCCTTCGCTCGGGCGACCGGGGCGCCGCATCCCTCGAGATCCTCGACCGGCTCGATCTGCTGGCGCGGTTCCTCCCCGAGTGGTCCACGGTGCGGTGCCGGCCCCAGCGCGACCCGTACCACCGCTTCACCGTGGACGCGCACCTGACCCGGACCCTCCGGGCGATGGGCGTGATCCTCGCCGGCGACGGGGCGGAGGACGATCCGGTCCAGGCCGAGGCCGTGAAACAGGTCGCCGACGCCGATGCGCTCCTCCTCGGGGCCCTCCTGCACGACATCGGGAAGACCGGCGAGGGCGGACACGTCCAGGTGGGGATCCGTCGCGCCGCGGCGATCCTCGATCGCATGGAGATGCCGAAGGATCGGCGCGATCTCGTCGGCTTCATGATCGCGCAGCACCTCGTGCTCCCCGACACGGCGACCCGCCGGGACCTCACCGACGAGAACCTGGTCTTCGACGTCGCGGCGACGGTGGGCACGCCCGATCGGCTGGCCGCCCTGTACCTCCTGGCCAAGGCCGACGCCGAGGCGACCGGTCCCGCGGCGTGGACGCCGTGGCGCCAGACGCTGATCAGGGAGCTGGTGGCGAAGGTGCAACGGGTCCTCGACCGCGGCGAGATGGGCGTGGAGCTCGCGGAGCGGCTCACCGGCCAGGTCGGACGGCTCCGTGAGCTCCTCGCCGACGAAGCCGGGTCGGGCGTCGACCGGTTCGTCCTCCGGATGCCCCGGAGCTACTTCCTCACGGTCGAGCCGACGCGGGCCGCCCGGCACTTCGCGACGATCGCTCCCCCGGTCGGCGTGAGAGAGGTTCGTGCCGTCCATCACGCGGGGGTACGGGCCGGCAGCTACGAGCTATTGGTCGTGGCGCGGGACCGGCCCGGCCTCCTGTCGTGGATCGCCGGCTCGCTCGCGCTGGCCGGCCTCTCGATCCTGACCGCACAGGTGTTCACGACCGAGGACGGGGTCGCGGCGGACCTGTTCGAGGTGGAGGGCGCATGGGAGCTCGACGTGCCCGAACGGCGCTGGCGCGAGTTCCGAGGCATGCTCCGCCGCGCGGTGGACGGGTCGGTCTCGCTCGAGCATCGGGTCGACGAGAAGCGCCGCTGGTACCCGCCCCCGAAGGTGCCGACGCCCGTCACCGTGCACGTCGACGAGGAAGCGTCCGACTTCTCGACCGTGATCGAGGTCGGCGCGCCCGACCGGCTGGGTCTCCTCTACGACATCACCAGGACGTTCGCGGAGCTCGGCCTGGACGTGCACCTGGCCAAGGTCGCCACGTACGAGGGGAGGGTGGTGGACTCGTTCTACGTGCGGGACGCCGTGGGGGGGAAGGTGACCGACGCCGTCACGGAGGGAGACATCGATCGCGCGCTCCGCGCTCGCCTCGAGACCTAGGCGAGGAAGGCCTCGAGGCGCTTCGCCATCTTCGGGCCGGCGCCGTCCTCCTCGTGCTTGAAGTAGCAGAAGACGTCTGCGCCGGACCCCAGCGCCGGGCCGATCCGCTCGGCCCACGAACGGAGCTCGTCGTCCGGGTACTCGGTCTTGCGGAGGCGGAGGTATCCCACCGGTTCCCACGACAGGTCGTCGGGAGCGGGATCCTTCTCGTCGGTCTCGGCGACGCACCAGGCGACGCCCTGCGAGGACAGGAGCTCCTTCGCCTCCGTCCACGACGGATGTCGGAACTCCATCGCGAACCGGATGTCCGGCGGGAGGTAGCCGACGAACGCCTCGATCAGCGGCCGGTCGTAGTGCAGCGAGGGTGGGCACTGGAACAGGACGCACCCGAGCTTGTCGCCCAGGAGCTTCGCGAGCTCGAGGAAGGCCCGGACGTCGTCGTCGGTGTCGGCGAGCCGCTTGAAGTGCGTGATCCGCTGGTTCGCCTTCAGCGTGAACGTGAAGCCGTCCGCCGCCTGCTCGCGCCACGTCGTGAGGGACTTCTCCGTGGGGAACCGCCTGAACGTGTAGTTGATCTCCACCGACGACAGCTGCTGCGAGTAGTAGGAGAGCATCTCCCGGTTCTTCAGGCCCTCGGGATAGAACACGCCGTGCTTCCAGCCGTCGTAGGCGAATCCGGACGTCCCCAGGTAGAAGCTTCCCGTCACGACGTGCATCATGGCATGCGATGACGACACCCGAAGAGCGATTGACG
>JBIOTM010000133.1:0-18366 GCA_044865955.1 Actinomycetota bacterium
GCGCACGCGATCGCGCCCGACCCCCAGCGCCTCCGCCAGGTCGTCGCGGATGTCGAACGGCACCTGGGTGGAGACCCAGATCGTGTAGGAGCCGCCCTCCTCCGGGACGACCGCGATCCCGTTCGTCTCCATCGGCGCCGGCGCCACGCGTTGGTTGACGAACCGGCCCTTCACCACAACCTCGGCGCTCTCCAGCGGGTCGTCCGCCCGCCCGCTCCCGAACGAGTGCGCCACGTTGGTGCCGAACTCCGGCCAGAGCAGGGGCGCGCCCTCCGTCACGGCGGACCCGACGTCCGTCACCGCGGGCAACGCGTCGTAGTCGACCGCCACCGATTCGGCCGCGTCCTCCGCCTGTCCCTTCGTCTCGGCCACGACCACCGCCAGGATCTCTCCGACGAACCGCACCACGTCGCGTGCCATCGGTTCCCGGCTGAACAACCCCTCGAGCGCCTCGCCCGTCGCCCCCTCGACGTTCCCGGATGGAGGGAGCGGCGGAAGGTCGAAGTCGCCTGCGGTGTAGGCACCGGCGACCCCGGGCATCGCGAGCGCCGTCGAGACGTCCAGACCCCCGACCCGAGCGTGCGGCATGATGGACCGGACGAACACGGCGTGCAGGGCCCCGGGGACGTCGACGTTCTCCAGGTAGCGGCCCTCGCCGCGAAGGAACCGGGGGTCTTCGGACCGCAGGGCCGGCACGCCGAACATCGAAGGAGGCGCCGTCGTCACAGCGCCGATACTGGCAGCGAGGGAGGCGGGGCGACATGCACGGGATCAGGATCCGGCCGCTGGCGGTGGTGTTCCTGTTGGGGCTCACCGCCCCGATCGCCCGCGAAGCCATCGCGGCCACACCGAGGTTCCGCGCCGTCCCGGTCGCCACCGGGCTCGCCTCACCGATCGGCTTCACGTTCCTACCGAACGGCAACCTCGTCTACGTCGAGCGGTTCACCGGATGGATCCGCTTCCGGAACCCTGTGACGGATCAGGACCGACGCGTGTACCGGATCCCCCACGTGCAGCAGAACGGTTCGGGTGGAGCATTCGGCGTGGCCGTGCATCCTGCGTGGCCCGACAAGCGTGTCCTCTTCGCGTTCGCCACCCGGAACACTCCCTTCGGGCTGCGGAACCAGGTGGTGCGGGTGGGACTGGGCGGCGGCTCGGGTCCGGCCACCAGGGTCATCCTGTCGGCGCCCTCGAGCACGTCCTCGGACCACCACGGCGGTCGCATCCTCTTCGGTCCGGATGGAAAGCTGTACGTGGTGATCGGCGACGACCGCGTCGCGGCGAACGCGCAAGACCTGAGCGCGAACCTCCGGGGCAAGATCCTGCGGATCAACCTCGACGGCTCGATCCCCGCCGGCAACCCGTTCGGAACCCGGATCTGGGCGTACGGGATCCGCAATTCCATCGGGTTCGCGTTCGATCCGTTCACCGCGAAGCTCTGGCTCACCGACAACGGTCCGGAATGCAACGACGAGGTGAATCTCATCCGCAAGGGCGGGAACCACGGCTGGGGTCCCAGCGAGTCGTGCCCGAACACGAACAACAGCGGGCCGACGCCGAGGATCTTGCCGAAGTACACGTTCGCGTCGCCGATCGGTATCACCGGCGCCGCCTTCTGCCATGGATGCGGCCTCGGGCCGAGTTTCCCGGGCGACCTGCTCGTCGCGGACTACAACGCGGGCCGGATCAGGCGCTTCGACCTGAACGGCACCAGGAACGGTTTCGATGCGGGGCCTCTCCTCGTGATCGATTTCCCGGCCGCCACGATCTCGATGGAGGTTGCGCCCGACGGAAGGATCTACTTCAGCAACGGCCGAGGGATCTTCCGCCTCACGAGGGCCTAGGCCCGTTCGAAGGAGGAGCGCCGCATGCGAAGGATCGTGATGTTGCTCGCGACACTGAGCGTGACGATCGCAGGACCTATCGGGGAACCCCCCGCGGTGGCCGCGGGAGGGGTGAAGGCGGTTCGCGTCGCGGCGGGGCTGGCCAACCCGGTCGGCTTCACCTTCTCGCCAGCCGGCCGGCTCGTGTATCTCGAACGGAACACCGGCTGGCTGCGATTCCGCAACCTCCAGACCGACGTGGACCGCCGCGTCTATCGGATCTCCAACGTCGACTTCGGCGGTGAGCGCGGGGCCCTCGGCGTCGCGCTGCACCCGCAGTGGCCGGACCAGCCGTTCGTCTACGCGTTCGCCACGAGGAACACGGCCTCCGGGCTCAGGAACCAGGTGCTGCGGATCAGGGTCGAGCAGGGACAGGGCGTCGCCGCGAGGGTCATCCTGTCCGCCGCCGCGGGACCCGCTTCCAACCACAACGGCGGGCGGATCCTGTTCGGACCGGACGGCAGGCTCTACATCGTGATCGGAGACAACGCCGAGCCGTCCAACTCCCAGGACCGGAGCGCGAACCTCCGCGGCAAGATCCTCCGGATCAACCCGGACGGCACGATCCCGGCGACGAACCCGTTCGGCTCGCGCATCTGGGCGTACGGGATCCGCAACTCGTTCGGGTTCGCGTTCGACCCGCAGAGCGGCCGGCTGTGGGAATCGGAGAACGGCCCCGAGTGCAACGACGAGGTGAACCTGATCCGGAGGGGCGGCAACTACGGCTGGGGGCCGAAGGAAGCCTGTCCGAACACGAACAACAGCGGGCCCACGCCGAGGATCCTTCCGAAGCACACGTTCGTGAACACGGTGGGGCTCACGGGCCTCGCCTTCTGCCGGACGTGCGGCCTCGGCCCCGCCTTCAACGGCGACCTCGTGGTCGGCGCCGTGAACGACGGGATCATCCGTCGGTTCGATCTGAACGCGAGGCGCACGGGGTTCGACGCCGGACCGTCGGCGGTGCTGGACCGACCGGGTCCGGTGCTCTCGATCGAGGTCGGTCCGAACGGCCGGCTCTACTTCAGCGACTTCGGGGCGATCTACCGGCTGGCACCCGCCTGACAGATCCATCCGAACGGTCCCTCGCGCCGGAGCGCCCCCTCGGGGTACGCTCCGGTGCAGCGGGGACGGAGATTCGCCCTCGCGGCCGAGGTAGTGCCAGGGAGGTAGAGCCAGGGAGGTAGAGCCAGGGAGGTAGAGATGGACATCGGCCTTCCCAAACGCGTGATCGAGATCGAGCCGGTCTCCCTGCCGGTGCCGGAGCCGGCACCCATCCTCGAGCCGACGGTCGAGCCGATCGTCGAGCCCCAGCCGGAACGGACCCCCGAGCCCGAACCCGCGCGAAGGTCCGAGCAGGATCGATGACGACCGCCGTCTCGTTCGTGCACGGCTTGCCGGTCCAGACCGAGGTGGAACCGATCCTCGCCTGGCGGTCGTGGACCCTCACCGGCCGGCGGGACGGCGGCGGGCTGCTCCTTCGCCCGGTGAACGCCGGGTCGAGGGCCTGGAGGCCCCGGGAGATCGCCCAGGCCAGCTGCCGCCTCGCCTGGTCGCACGAGGCACCCAACGTCGACTGCAGCTGCGGCCTGCACGCCACTCGGGACCTGGAGCTCCTCCGGCGCACGCGTTGCCCCGCGGTGCTCGGGCGCGTCGCCCTGTGGGGACGCGTGATCGAACACGAGCACGGGTACCGGGCGCGCTTCGGGTACCCCCAACGGCTCCGACTGATCTGCCAGTTCTGCTTCTGGCAGGAGAGCGCCGCGGCGTCGAAGCCCGACGTCGTGGCGTGGTACGCGAGGGACCTCCTGGTGCCGATGTGCGTCCGTCACCTCGGGGTCGCCGAAGAGAACGGCATGCGTCCACGCCGGATCCTGCCGGCGGGTCTGGTGGACCTGCGGCTCCGCGAGACCTACGCGGTCGACGCGCTGGCGATCTAGTCGCTACAGCCCGTCATCGCGGGCGAAGACCACGCGGAACGACGAGCCGTCCGCGACGAGCTCGGTGCCGTGGAGCTCCGCGAGACGAGATGCGAGGCTGAGCTCCGGACCGACCAGGGCGGGTGTCTTGTTGTCGTCCTCGACCGAGATCCAGGCGCCGGCGTCCGCGTCCCGCACGCGAACGACGATCGCGGCCCCCGACCGCGTTCGCTCCTTCGCCGCATCCATCATGCCCTCGACGATCTGACGCACCCGAGCCGGGTCGGCGACGGCGTGGACCGTGTCCGCGTCGAGGCGGATCAACCGGTCCTCCATGTGGTCGGCCTCCTCGATCGTCGTGGAGACCAGCGCCTTGAGATCGGTCCGCCGCCGGTTGAGGGGAAGGGTCCCGTCCGCGATCCGATGGGCGTCGTGGAGGTCCGCGGCCAGCTGCCCGAGCCGGCGCAGGGACGCCGAGAGCTGGCGCAGGAGGCCCTTGCCTTCGGTCGACTCCATGACGCCCTGGAGCGACAGGGCGAGGCCGGACGCGCGGGTGAGGGGGGCGCGGAGGCTCCTGGCGATCGCGGCCCGGAGATCCAGCTCCGGCGCCTGCTCCGGAGCCGGTGGGGCCGCGAGCTTGCGACCGGCCGCGGTCAGTCCGAGCCGATGCCGGAAGACGCTGCCGTGCTCCCCTTCCTGGTCCTCGAAGGCCCGGACCCGCGTCTCCGCCTCGAGCGCCCGCTGTTCCGCGCCCACGATCCGCTCCTCGAGCGCGCGGAACAGATCGTCGGACGGCCCCTCGAGCGTCAGCCCGGCGAGCCGACCCTCCGCCTCGTTCGCGCGTCGCTCCATCTCGGAGGCTCGCTCGTTCGCCTCCGACAGGAGGCGCTCCGCCTCGGCCCGATCGGGTTCCGCGGAGAGCCCGAGACCCGACGAGGCGATCTCCTGCAGCTTCGCTTCCAGCAGATCGATCCGCCGCTCGGCCGCCGTCGCCATGTCGTCGGCGGACGCGGCACGCTCCTCGGCGGCGTCGGCTCGGCCTTCGGCCACCTTCGCCCGCTCGACCGCGGCGTCGACCTGACGAGCGGCGGTGGTGAGCTGCTCCTGCACCGCGGTCAGGTCGCCACCGTCCGCCACGAGCAGCTCGGCCGCTTTGGCCCGGGACTGGGCCTCCCGCAGCTCCCGGTGGAGCTGACGCATCTGGGCCTCGAGGAGGGTCTCGGGGCGCCCGGCACGCAACATCGCGCGTTCGGCCTCGGACCGGCGGAGCGCCTCCCGCAGCTCATCGACCCGATCGTCGGGAGATCGTCCCTCGAGACTTTCGAGCCGGCCCGTGACCTGCTGCAGACGGGATTCGAGCGAACGGGCCGCCTCCTCCGCCTCGTTGGCCCTCGTCGTCTCACGCTCCAACCGCTGCCTGAGCTCGGCGGCGTCTCCGTCGAAGCCTGACCCCTTGCGCCTGCGCCGACGGGGTGCCTCGGCGGGCGCCTTGTGCGCCCTCGCCGGTCGTCTCATGCTGCGGGCGACCGAGATCAGGGCCATCAGCGCGAGCAGGACCGTCACGGCGGATGCGCCGGTCTGCACGATCCACCAGGGGTCCTCCGACTCCTCCTCCAGGGCGGCTGCGAACTGCTCGATCTCTGCGGCGCCCACGATACTCGTGGAGCCCTGCACCCGGAGCGGGACGAAGGTCTGGAAGAGGGGGGTGTCCCCCGGAGCGGCCGTCCCGTCGGCCGCGCGAGACAGCGGCTCCACCGCCAGACGGCTTTTCACGAGGCCACCGGACGCGATCCGGATCGAGGGATCCTCGGAATGGTCACCGAGCCGGTCGGCGGGATCGGTGGACAAGAGCAGGGCGCCGTCGGACCCCCAGAGCCGGACACGGGCCACGGCCGTGTCGGTCAGGACGGCCCCTCGCACCTCGGCGAGGACCGTCTCGGCTCGCTCCCCCTGCAACGGGCCGGTGACGTCGAACGGGGTCAGCGAGCTGCGTAGAACCGTGTTCGCGTAGAGCTCGGCCCGCCGCTGCCCATCCTCGTACGCGCGCTGCAGCGCCCGGTCGCGCTGCACGATCGCCATGGCCAGCAGGGCGCCGGAGAGCACCACGAGGAGGATGAGCACCCGCCGGGCGCTGGATGGGGTCGTCGCCGATTCCATGGAAGCGCAATCCTCCCCCTTCCGCCCGGCGATGGGCAAGACAGGAACGGGGCATATCGATCCGGGAGCCCTCAAGCGTCGGACGCCTGAGGCCGATACCCGAACCCAGGTCGGCGCACGCCGGGGGGTGGGTCGTGAGGGGGTTCCGAGTCGCACGCAGGGCGGGCGCCGCCGCGGCGCTCGCGCTCGCTCTGCTCGGCGGCGCGGCGGCGCCCGCCTCGGCCTCCGCCGTCCGCGACAACCTCGAGGTCCAGCGCTTGGTCGAAGCCAAGATCGCCACGATCAACAAGGGCTATCGACGTCACGCCTCCTGGCTCCGGAAGGGGGTCCGGTTCGCTCAGGCCCAGGCCGAGCACCGGCCCGGTCGCCAGACCCTGTGGGCTCTACGGAAGGCGAGGTTCGCCGCGTGGAAGCTCGACTGGCTCACGACCCGGCGGCTGCGGACGCTCGAGCAACGACGGGAGGAGCTGGAGTCGTGGCTGGCTGTCTGGGGCGTCTTCCGTGTCTGCCCCGTCGACGAACCTCGATACATCCACGACGACTGGGGCGAGATCGTGCACCCTGTGGGGATCGAAGGAGCCGAGCCGCACGTGCACATGGGGAACGACATCGAGGCGCCCACGTGGACCCCGATCCGGGCGCCGTTCGACGGCTACGCGTGGTCGTCGTACTCGCCGCTGGGCGGATACCAGGTGCGCGTGCGAGGGGACCAGGGCTACGTCTTCAACGCGCACCTCATCTCGTACGGGAACCTCGGGTGGGTGAGCGCCGGGACCGTCATCGGCTACGTCGGCGCGACGGGCGACTCCACGGCGCCACACGATCACTTCGAGTGGCACCCCTGGAACGGCGGCGCCGTCGATCCGCACTACCTGCTCTCGCTCGCCTGTGATTGACGGCGGTCAGCGACCGTTCCGCGAGAAGTGCTGGTAGTCCTTGACGCTGGTCCAGTCGCCGCCCCATTCCCAGCTGCGGTTCCGGAACGCCCACCAGACCGCGTCCCCGTGATGGATCATGCCCCTGCGACGCTGCGACCTGTCCACGTACGGCGCCCCGTTCGGAGGCGATACCCCGCCGCTCCACACGTACGGGTTCTCCACCGGGTTCACGTCGATCGCGCGGCCGAACGCGTGCTGCGACCACACCCCCGGTTGGCCGGCCCGCCACCGGCAGTTGAAGGCCGAGGTGTTGTCGTGCGCCATCGACGTCCGGTCGTCGGCGCCGTAGTAGTCGACGAGCCGCATCCGACGGATCGGGAACGAGACGCCGTAGAGCCTCCGGAAGATCCTCACCACCTTCAGGGCGACGTCCCGATGCACGACGAGCCTCCCGATGTGCGACGCCCGATCGAACCCCCAGTAGCGCAGCGTGACGAGCCGGAGGTCGCTGAGCGGCACCGGGCACCCGGGATGCCAGGAGACGCCGTTCATCCAGGCCCGGATGTCTCTCGGGATCCGCCTGATCGTGGCCGCGTAGTCCGGCCGGGTCGCCCCGTCCACCGTCGGCGGCGTGACGAGGAGCACGACGGCACCGAGGAGGACCACGAGGAGGCGCCGCATGGATCGGAAGGGTACCCTCCGGCGGCTCAGCGCCACTCGTGGGTGTCGTCGTCCCCGCTCGATCGCTTGCTCTCGACGGCGCGGGTCAGGCGCGTCCGAAGGCTGAGGCCCTCCTCCTCTTCCTCGGTGAACGCCTCGGTCGGCTCGGCGTCGGTGTCGACGCCCTTCTTCGCCACGAGGAGCTCGGCCCGCAGCGCCGACGTCTTCTGCTCGGCGGCCTGGGCCCGGCCGATGGCGTCCGCGAGCTCGGACCGGAGCCGCTCGACCTCGCCCAACCCTTGTGGGGCCTCACCCCGATCACGGGCGAACCGCAGCTCCGCCTGCGCGTTCTCGGCTTCGGCGTACGCGTGGCGGGCTCGGAGCTCCGTCTGCTCGAGCCTGGACTCGAGCTGACGGACCTCCGCCTCGAGCTCGGCCACCCGCTCGTCCGATCCCACCGCTCCCGCGTCCGAAGGAACCCGCTCGGCCGCCTCCGCCACCGCTGCCTCCGCCACCGCTGCCTCCGCCGCGGCCGCCCGGGACTCGAGCTCCGCGACGCGATCGGACGCCGCCTCCTCCTGCTCGACCAGCCGGCGGCGTAGCGACGCGAGTTCGCCGTCGCGCGACCCGAGCTCGGCTCGCGCGGCCTCGAGCTCGTGCCCGAGCTGCGTCGCAGCCTCGTCTCGGTCGGACGCGCCCGACCGCGCCTCGCGAACCTGGTCCTCGAGGGCGCCCACCTGCGTCCGGACCTCCTCGGCCCTGGCGTTCGCCTCGACCAGGTCGCGACGCACCGCCTCCAGCTCCTCGCGGGCGGATCCGAGCTCCTGATCCTTGGCGGCGAGCATCGCCTCGTGTCCCCGCAGCCGCTCCTCCGTCGTGCTGAGCGCCTCGGTGCGGCTCGCGGTCTCGGTCTCGAGCCGTGCCCGGTACTCCTCGGCCTTCGCCTCTGCCGCCTCGAGGCGGTCGCGCGCCTCTTGCAGGACGCTCGTGTGCTCGGCCAGCTCGGCCTCCAGCGCCGCCGCGCGGGCGATGTCGGCCTCGCGGGCCGTTCGCTCCGCGGCGACCGCCGCGAGCTCGTGCTGGGCGGCCTCGAGCGCCTGTACGGTCCGATGCAGCTCCTCGGTCACGCCGGTGGCTCTGGCCTCCTGCTCCTGTGCCGCGGTCCGCAGAGAGTCGATCTCCTCCAGGTTCGCCGAGAACGCCGCGTCGCGACGGCTCATCTCGTCACTGAGCTGGGCGAGCTCCTCCTGCAGGCGGTCGGCCGCGGCTTCGCGGTCCCTCGCTCGCGTCTCGGCCTCGGCGACCCGCGCGTCCACCTCGGCGACCCTGGCCTCCGCCTCGGCGATGCGAGCCTCGGCGTCGCGAACACGCGACTGCGCTTCGTCGGTCCTCGCCTCGAGCTCGTTCCGGGCCGTGTCGAGCAAGGCGTGCGCCTCGCGGATCTCCCGCTCCTTGCCTTCGAGGATCTGCACGTGGGTATCCTGGGCCGACCGGAGCGACACGAGCTCCTCGTTCTTGGCCGCGATCTGCTGGTCGCGACGATCGATCTCCCCTCGGATCGACGAGAGCTCGCCGCGCGATGCCTCCAGCTCCGCCCGGGCCTCGTGCAGTTCCCGGTCCCTCCGGAGGACCTCTTCCTCGTGTGCGTCCGCGGCCGCCTTGAGCGCCTGCAGCTCCTCCGTGGCGACCGTTGAGGCGGTCTCCTTCAGCAGCATCTCGTCCCTGATCGCGGTGAGCTCCTCCTGCAGGCGCGTCATGGCCTCGTCGCTCGCCGCGGTGCGGGCCTCCGCCCTGGCGGCGCGATCCTTCGTCTCCGCCAGCTCCGACCGCAGCTCGGAGAGCTGACCGGTCTCCTCCAGCAGGCGGAGCTCCAGGTCGGCCGCGCGCTCCTCAGCCGCGGTGAGCCGTTCGCGAGCCTCCTCGAGGACGCCGCGGTGCTCGCCGAGCCTCGCCTCCAACACGTCCACGGTTTGGTCGCGGTCGGCGAGGTCGGACTCGAGCGCCCGGTTCGCCGCCTCGAGGGCGGCGCCCTGCGCCCGGACCCGCTCGAGCTCCGCGCGAGCGGCGGCCTCGCGAGCCTCGAGCTCCGCGCGCGCGTCCGCCGTGCCGGCCTCGGCCGCGGCCTCGGCCTCCGCCCGGGCAGCGGCCACGCGAGCCTCGAGCTCCGCGCGAGCGGCGGCCTCGCGGGAGCCGGCCTCCGCCCGGGCGGCCGCCGACTCCCTCCGGAAGGTCTCGAGCTGGTCGCGCGTCTCCTCGAGCTCACGGCGGGCGTCGTCGAGGCTGGCGTGCGAGCGCGCGGCCTCCGCCTCGACGGCCTCCAGCCGTTCGGTCAGCTCCGACTCCCTGGCTTCCGCCCCCTCGGAACGGACCCGCAGCTCGTTCGCCGACGCCTCGGCCTCGGCGGCGCGCGCCGTCACGGCGTCGTACCGGCTCTCCGCCTCAGCCGTCCGAGCCTCGAGCTCGGCGAGTCGTTGCTTGAGGCCCTCCGCGGCGCTCCCGGCGTTCTTCGCCATCTCCTGGATCCGTGCCTCCAGGGACTGCGAGCGGGCATCGGCCTCCTTGGCCTTGCCCGACGCCTCATCGAACCGCACCTCGAGACCCGCGGCCTTCGCCGCGGCTTCGTCGCGCTCCCGTCCCAGCTCCGCGGTCCGGTCGCGCGCCTCGACCAGCGCTCGCTCCAGCTCGGTCACCCGAGCTTCGGCCTGGACCAGCCGCGCGGCCTCCTCGCCGCGACCGGTCTCGACCTCACCGAGGAACCGCTCGCGTTCCGCCTCCATGCCGGCGATCTTCGACTCGGCCGACGCGAGCGCGATCGACGACTCCTTCGCGATCGACTCGGCTTGCTCCCGTCCCCGCTCCGATTCGGTCAGCGCTTGCTTGGCCTCGCCGAGGGCCCGGCGGAGCTCCTCGGTGGCTTCCGACTCACCGTCGGACCGGGCTTCGGCCATCGCCTTGACCTCCTCCGCACGATGCGCGAGCTCCTCGGCTCGAGCCTCGGTCTCGCGAGCGGTCGCCTCCAGCTTCGCGTAGTCGCCCTTCACGCGATCGCGTTCCGCCTCCACGGACCGGAGCTGCTCTTCCAGCGAGCGCAGCCGCCGTTCCGCCTCCTTCGACTCGCCGCCCGGGGCCTCCCGGAGCTGCTCGCGGAGGGCCGCCAACTCGCTCTCGGCACGCGCGGCGCGCTCCCTCGCCTCCTTGGCGGCCTCCGACAGCCCGTCGGAGTCGCCCGATCGAACCTCCGCCTCCCTGGCCCGGAGATCGGCGTCCCGGACCTGGACCTCGAGCTGGCGAACCCGCTCGACCATCTCGGCATCTTGTTCGCGGAGCTGGGACTGGAGCTGGTTCACCTGTTCGTCGCGGGCCGAGAGCATGCGCCGGAGCTTCTCGTCGTCGACCCCCATGCCCCCCGGCCGGGCGAACCCCATCCCCTCGCGCTTGCCGAACCGACCCACGCGTCGGAACGCGAGGGACACGACCACCATGAGGAGCGCGATCGCCGCCGCGCCTCCCGCGATCGATTGGATGAGACTCCAGGGCTTCCCGGCTGCCTGGACGATCGGTTCGAAGGACTCCACGACCTCGACGGCCGCGGCGGCCTCGGGATCCCCGCCGAGATGGAGCGGTGTGTAGATGTCGAGGGCGCCCCCACCGCTGGACGGCACGATCGACGCGGTCCGGCCGCCGAACGACGTGGCGACCCGGATCCCTCGGGCGTTCCCGCCGTGCCTGCCGGTCTGCTCTCCCGTCGAGGAGTAGACGAGGGTTCCACTCGGCGTCCAGATCCTGACGGTTGCCGTGTCCTGGTCCAGCACGCGGCCCTCGACCACCCGTTGCAGATCGGCCGATGCCTCCTCAGACATCGGCGCGCGGACATCGCTCGTGATGAGCTCGGGCGCGATCGTCCTCTTGACGGTGGCCGCGGCCCGGCGCTCGGCGCCCTTGACGCCGCTCTCGAGCCCGCTCGCCTTCAGGAACCAGGATCCGACGGCGAGGCCTGCCGCGAGCACCGCGACGCCGGCCCACACGACGGGCCGGCCGACGGAGATCTGCTTCTTCGACGCCACCGCTCCACCTCCGGGAACGGCAGGAGGAACCGTCCCCTGGACTCAACACCCCTTCTTTCGGCAGGGCCGGACGCCGACCTGAGCAAGTGGGCGGGGGATGCCGTTCGGCCCCGAACGGGGGACGGTTCGTGCTCGGACCGCGAGCACCGGATGGCCGTCCGAAACGATCTCGACCGGGAGCAACCGTCCTCGGATCGTGCCGTCGGGCGTCACGAGGACCTCGGCGACCGCGGTCGTCCAGGTCGCCGGCATCAGCCGGGGCCACACGAGGTTGCCCAGGCTGTAGAAGATCGGGCGGCCCCGGTAGTGCTCCAGCGGCTGGAGCCGGTGCGGGTGCGAACCGAAGATCACGTCGGCGCCGGCGTCGATCATCCGGTGGGCCTCCGCGACCTGGTACGCCCTCGGCTTCGCCTCCAGTTCGACGCCCCAATGGATCAGGACGACGACGAGGTCCGAGGTCGCCGCCGCCTCTCGAACGGCTCTGAGCGCGAGGCCGAAGTCGTGACCCGCAGCGGTCCCCGGCTTGTCCGGACCCGCGACCGCGTCCACGGGGTCGAGCACCTGGTCGATCCCCAGGACCGCGACCGTCCGGCCGTTGACCTGGAAGCTCGCCGCACGGAGCGCGTCTCGGTCGTCGGTTCCGGCGCCGACCGCGACGAGCCCCGCGGCCCGGATCGTCCGCAGCGAGTCCAGGAGACCGGCCGACCCGTCGTCGTACGCGTGGTTGTTCGCCTGGCCCACGACGTCCACGCCCGCGCGGCGAGCCGCCGGGAGGGCTTCCGGGTCGCACCGCAACGAGAACACCTTGGGCTCGGGATCCACGACGTCGGTCGCCGGAC
Organism: Actinomycetota bacterium; assembly: GCA_044865955.1. Classification (GTDB taxonomy): domain Bacteria; phylum Actinomycetota; class UBA4738; order UBA4738; family HRBIN12; genus JAJNBA01. Next base: position 12,398 of record JBIOTM010000133.1, read on the forward strand.
ACTCCAGGTTCACCGCGGTGAGGTCGTCGCGACGGAACAGGCCGCCCAGCCCGCTCCAGGCCCATCCGTATCCGCGGGTGCGGAACGCTGCGATGTGCGAGGGATCGAGGCTCACGTCACCCGTGCCGTGGATCACCAGGCCGGCCCTCGTGCTCTCGCCCGACGGCTGAGGTGACCCGGCCACGCACGAGGCGAGGGTGAGCGCAACGCTCACCCTCGCCATCCATGGCAGCCAGCCAGGCTGTTCCGTTTGCGCGGTTCCCATCCTCTTCAGCAGGCCGAGATGGCGATCTTCTGCGTGATGAGGATCACGGTGCCGTCCACAACCGTGACCTCGTAATAGAAGGTCTCTGTGTACGGCGTCGTGTCCTTCCGCAGCTGTGTGAGGCCGACCCAGCGGTTGGGCGACTCGCACCCGCCGATGAACTCGACACGCACATGGCGGGAGACCGGGAGCGTCCGCAGCAAGGGGTTCTCGTTCCGGATGTACACGGGCTCGTAGATCACGTCCCCGATCGCAACGTCGTCCTCGCGCGCCGCCGTGAGTGCCGCCTCCCCGAAGAAGGTCTGCAGGACGTCGACGGTGACCGTCGCGCCCTGGACGTCGACGCCGCGCACGAACGTCGGGTAGACGCCGTCGGAGAGCGCCGTTGGGTCCGGGGTGGGCTCGGCCGTCGGGGACGGCTGCGCCGGGGCCACCGCCGGATCTGGGCGGCTGACCGGCTCTGGGACGGCCGACGGGATCGGAGCGACCGGGGCCGTGGGGACGTGCCGCGTGTCCTGCGAGGATCCGCCTGCGATGGCCGCGTGGACGCCGACGATCCCGAGCCCCATCGCGAGCGCTCCAGCGACGAACAGGACGATGCCGCGACCTCGCCGGGTCGCCGTCCGATCGATCCGTGGGGTCTTCATGACGTTGCCTCCTTCTCCTCCGGCGGTGACCCGGTGGTCGCCGCTCGATCCCACGGGACGATCCTGGCCGGCGGGCAACCGCGCTCCCATCCCTGGCGGGCGACGCTTCCGTCGTCCCGGGGTAGGTTTCCGTCACCATGAGTGACACGCAGGGAGCGGATCATCGCCTGCGCGAGGGGGACGAGCATCTCGAGATGTGGGTCGGAAGCACCCGCGACCGGATCCCGCTCACGGGCGACCGGATCACGATCGGTCAATCACCGACGAACGAGGTTCCCCTGCCGTTCGACCGAACGGTCTCGCGCGTGCATTGCGTCCTCGAGCGGATCGCCGGGCGCTGGTGCGTCCGCGACCTGTCGTCGCGGAACGGGACCTTCGTCAACGGGGAGCGGATCTGGGCCGAGCACCCGCTCCGCGGGGCGGACGAGATCCGGGTCGGTAGCGTCAGGTTCGTCGCTCGCCTGGACGACGCCGCCACCCACGGCGACGAGACGGTCGGCGCCGAGACCGGACCCGTGCTCACGAGGCGAGAGCGCGAGGTGCTCATCGCGCTCTGCAGCCCGATGTTCTCGGGAGACGTCTTCCACGAGCCGGCCTCCACCCGGCAGATCGCGAGCGAGCTCGTGGTCACCGAGGCCGCCGTCAAGCAGCACCTCTCGAGGCTGTACGACAAGTTCGGCATCTTCGAGCAGGAGGGCCGTCGGGCCCGCCTCGCCAACGAGGCGATCCGGCGCGGGGCGGTGAGCACCGCCGAGATCCGCGGTCGCAAGCCCCCCGGCCGGTAGCGCCGCCCCGAGATCGGGTACGCCGGCGACCCGTCGGGGATGATGGAGGCGTGGACCCCGAACGGATCGTCGGAACGGAGGTCGCCGGCTACGCGATCGAGTCGGTGCTGGGGCGCGGCGCGATGGGCGTGGTCTACGTCGCCCGACAACGCTCCCCCGCGCGTAGGGTGGCCCTGAAGTTGATCACCCCGGCCTTCGCCGGAGACGAGGCGTTCCGGCGGCGGTTCCTGCGCGAGGCGACGGCCGCGGCCGCGATCGAGCACCCGCACATCCTCCCCGTCTACGCCGCGGGCGAGTCGAACGGCGTCTTGTTCATGGCGATGCGCTTGATCGACGGGCAGGACCTGCGCGAGATCCTGCGTCGATCGGAGGAGCTTCCGCTCGACCGGGTCGAGGGGATCGTCGGGCAGGTCGGTGGGGCGCTCGACGCCGCCCACGCTCGCGGCCTCGTGCACCGGGACGTGAAGCCCGGGAACGTCCTCGTCGTCGAGCAGCCCGACGCGGAGGGCGGCGCCGACTTCTGCTACCTGATGGACTTCGGCGTCAGCACCTGGACCGCGTCGTCGGCGGCGACGATCACGGCGACGGGACAGATGGTCGGGACGGCGAACTACATGGCACCCGAGCAGATCGAGGGGACGGGCGTCGACGGACGCGCCGACCAGTACTCGTTGGGGTGCGTGCTGTACGAGTGCCTCACGGGCACGGCCCCGTTCGGCGGTCGGAGCCCCGCCGCGATCATGTACGGCCACCTCCACGAACAGGCGCCGGCCCCGAGCTCCATCCGCCCGAGCCTGCCGACCGCCCTGGATGCGGTCACGGACCGCGCGCTCAGGAAGGCGCCGGGGGAGCGCTACGCCTCGTGTCGCGAGCTGACGCGGGACCTCCGCGCGGCGCTGGCCGGTCCGACCGCGACGCGCGCGACCGGGGCTGCGCCCGGCGGCTCATCCCCGTCCCGGTCGCACCGGCGAGCGATGTGGGTGACGGCCGCCGTCGCGACGACGGCGCTCGTCGTGACGGGGGCCGGGCTCGCGTTCCTCGGCCTCCGCGATCGTGGGCCGGCACAGAGGCCCTCGCCGTCGAGCGCCCCGGCTCGGCTGATCAGAGAAGGCGTGCAGGTGATCGCGAGCGACACGGCGCCGTCTTCCACCGACGCGGCGGGGAACCGGGTCACGTACGTGCCGGCGAACGTGATCGACGGCGATGTGCAGACCGCGTGGCGAACGCCTGGAGATGGGCGCGACGAATCGGTCACGCTGCTCTTCGACAACCCGATCGACGTCGTCCGGATCGGGTTGATCCCCGGGTACGCCAAGACCGACCCCGAGACGGGTGCCAACAGGTTCCTCCAGGACCGCATCATCAGTTCGGTCGTCTACAAGGTCCCGGGCCTCCCGAACACGCCGAAGACGTTCCGGCCGCTCCCCGTCCCCCAGTTCGTGCGGCTGCGAGTCACGACATCGCGGATCACGGTGAAGATCCTCGACACCACCGCGTCGGGGGGACTCGACTACACGGCGATCTCCGAGATCTACGTGTTCGGATATCAGTCCTAGCTCATGGATCTCCCCGCCGGGTACCAGCTCCGGGCACCGACCGGGGACGATCTCGAGGAGGTGGCCGGTGTGCTCATCGCCGACGAGCTCAACGACGCCGGACAGGTCACCCTGGGCGCGGACTTCCTCCGGGACGAGTGGGGCCGCGTGGGCTTCGATCTCGCCGCCGACGCCTGGGCGATGGTCGACGGTACGGGGGCGATCGTCGGATACGCGCAGTCCATGCGGGAGGAACCCACCGTCGTCGAGTCCTGGGGAGTCGTCCACCCCGAGCATCGGGGACGGGGCATCGGCTCCTCGCTGTTGGACCGGGTCGAGGAGCGGGCATCCCACCTGCTGGCGGGACTCCCGTCCGGCCGGTTCCGCCACGCGATCAACGCGGGCGACCATGCCGCCGCGGCCATGCTCCACGCCCGTGGCCTGCGACCGGTCCGGCACTTCTGGCACATGCAGATCGACCTGGCCGGACCGGTCGAGCCGGGCCCGGGACCGGAGGGGATCGAAATCACCGGGATCGGGTCCCCCGATGATCTCCAGGCCGTCCACGCCGTTCTCGACGAGGCGTTCGCCGGCGACTGGGGCTACCATCCGGAGCCGTTCGATCGATGGGCCGCCGATCATGCGCGCGGTCCCAGCTACGATCCGACGCTGTGGCTGCTGGCGAGGGACGGTGGGGCACCCGTCGGCGCCCTCACTGGGCACCTCGCGACCGACCGGGGTTGGGTGGGCGAGGTCGGCGTCCTGGGGCCTCATCGGGGCCGCGGGATCGCGGCCGCCCTCCTCCGTCGCTCGTTCGCCGCGTTCGCGCGGCGCGGGCTCCGGCGCGTGTTGCTGAACGTCGATGCGGAGAACCCGACCGGGGCGACCGCTCTCTACGAGCGCGTGGGGATGCGGATCGTCAAGCGATGGGACCTGTGGGAGCGCTCGCCGGCCGGCGTGCCGGGGGCCGGGATGGCGCGGTCGACGGGCGACGGGAGAGACGCCTGATCGTGGAGACGAGCGGACTCGAACCGCCGACCCCCTGCTTGCAAAGCAGGTGCTCTACCAGCTGAGCTACGTCCCCGGGCGCTCGGGCTAGAGGATAGCCGGTGGAGGCGGCGGGATCCCCGGCCTGGAGGACCGCCTAGGGGCTCGGGGAGTCGGTTGGCGAGGGCGACGGGGTCGGCGACATGCCCGGTCGCCACTGGAGGACCGAGGCGCGGTCGGGGGCCCGGTCGTGGCAGGTCCGCCGGCAGATGTCGCTCGTGTACACCGTGTGCACCCACCAGCGGTAGAACTTCCGGTTAGTACCGAAGGTCAGCCGAGAGAGCGACACCTGGACGGAGACGCTCTTCAGGGACAGTCGCTGCACCGGAACCGTCCCGAGGTACGAATCGGGGCCGTAGGCGTGCACCCGCCACAACATGCCCCCCATCGCGCTGCCGTTCGATCGGACCAGCAGGTAGAAGTCGGGCGCTTCCCCGCCCTGGGTGTCCAGGAGAACCATCACGTAGCCGCGGTCCCACATCTCGCCGATCCCCCAGCGCGCGAACGTCACCACCGTCCACAGGGGCGGGCCGGCGTCGTGCGCGAGACGGACCTGTCGCACGTCGAGCTTGCCCCGGGTGTCGTCCGGATCGAGGAGGTCGGTGTCGTGGGCCCTGGCGACGATCGCGATCAGGAGCACGGTGACGAACGTCGCGACGAACGGCGCGGCGGCGCGGACCGCCCGCCTCACGGACGACCTCTCCCCAACCACACGGCGGCGCGCCACGCCGTCGCGGCGGCGATCCCCACCGCGCCGGCGACCATGAGGGCCGGGAGGACGTCTTCCCCCGACGGGAACTCGAGGACGGGGTCCGGCGCCGCGGCGCGCCACGACACGACCGCCGCCACCGCGAAGGCGGCGTTGCGCGACAGCGCCGCCCGCAGGTGCACGGTCGGCCGTCCGAAGCATCCGCACGGGACCCGGGCGCCGTGCAGGACCGCGGCGCGGACGAGCGCGACCGTGAACGCCGCGATCGACGCGAACGCGAGGGCTGTCGCGGCCCGCTCGCGGCCGAGGATCGCGAGGGTCGGCACGGCGATCTCGACGGCCGGGACCGCCCAGCCGGCCGTGCGCTCGATCGATGCCGGCAGGCGATGGGCGGCGAGTGTCCGGCGCCACCGGCGGGGCGCGGCGACCTTCGACAGCCCCGCCCACCCGAACGACACCGCCAGGGCCGCGGCCGCCGCCTCGCCCCACCCTCCGTGGGCCCGCCACGCCCAGGCGGCGGCCGCGGCCCCCACCGCGACCGAGGCGACGGCGTTCGCCGACACCCGCACGCGTCCGCTCGTCGCGCTCAGTCGCTCGACCAGATGCCTCCCGTCCTCCGGGTCCTGGGCTCGCGCCGCGGTCAACGGAGCCAGTCCCCTGGCCAGCCCGAACGGGGCCATCACCAGCGCGCCGAGGGCCGGCCGGCCCGTGGCCGCCACGCCCGCGGCGACGGCCACGAGCGTCCCGTGACCGAGGAACGTGAGGAACCCCACGCCCAGCCCGGCGCCGTAGAGGAAGGCCGCGACCGGCCGGCCGAAGTACGTGCGCCACCAGTCGGGCACCTGTCGACGGAGCTGCGGGACCGGCACCCACCTCCCGGAGACCTCCCGAGCCACGTACAGCACCGACACACCCACCACCAGGACGGCCCCCGCCCGGCCCCAGGGAGCCCCGAGGAGGGCGCCGGGGGGGGGGGGGGGG
>JBIOTM010000134.1:0-8146 GCA_044865955.1 Actinomycetota bacterium
CGGGCGGCCCCGTCCATCACCCCACCCAGGCCTCCGCAGACCAGGATCGCGCCGGCCTCGGCGAGGCGACGTCCGATCTCCTCGGCGGCCGCAACCTCGTCGTCGGACGCCTGTCCCGCTCCGATCACCGAGATGTAGGGACCGTCGCCCACCGGCGGAGTATGTCAGCCGCGGGCCTCAGCCCCAGCTCCGCCCGAGGATCGCCGCGAGCAGCGAGGCCGCCGCCGGCTTGTCGAGCGGCTCGTTGCCGTTCCCGCACTTCGGGCTGTGGACGCACGACGGGCATCCGCGCGAGCACGGGCACTGGGTGATCGTCTCGAGCGTGGCGTCGAGCAACCGCTCGATGTGGCGGTAGCCGCGTTCGCTGATCCCGGCGCCGCCGGGGTAGGCGTCGTGGACGAAGATCGTCGTGAGGCCGGTGTCGGGGTGCAGCGGCGTCGACACCCCGCCGAGGTCCCACCGATCGCACGTGGCGATCAGCGGCATCAGGCCGATCGCTGCGTGCTCGGCCGCGTGGATCGCGCCGGGGAGCTGCGGGGGCGTGACCGCCGCTCGCGAGACCACCCTGCCGGGCAGCGTCAACCAGAGCGATCGCGTCTCGAGCCGCTGCGGAGGCAGCGCGAGCGTCTCCTCGTCCACGACCTCGTTCGTCGAGACCAGCTTCCGCACGAAGCCGACCACCTGGTCCGTTACGAGGACCGATCCGAAGGAGACGCCCACGTCGCCGATCGACGATCGTTCGAGCTCCTCGACCACCTCGATGTCGGTGATCGTGCGGGCCTGGGTGTAGTAGTCGGGGTCGGCGGGCTCCACGGCGGCGATGCCTCGCGCGAGGTCGAGCTCCCGCACCAGGAACTGCTCTCCCATGTGCAGGTAGACCGCGCCGGGGTGGAGGGTCGCGAACGCCCGGTGCTCGTCGGTGGTGCCGATCACCTCTCCGGTCTCTGCGTTCGCGATGGTGTACACGCCACCGGCTCCCGCGCGCACGTCGACCTGCCCGTGAGGCGAGTCGCGTCCGGCGTCGTGCCAGGCGTCGCGGCGATGGGCGAGCTCCCCCCGTTCGCCCATCCGCGCCAGGGCCTCGAGCGCCTCGGGGCCGAAGAAGGCGGCGTGCTCGTCCGTGATGGGGAGCTCCCGGGCGGCGCAGCGGAGGTGGGGTTCGAGCACGTACGGGTTCGTCGGATCGATGACCGCGGCCTCGGCCGGCTTGTCGAAGAGGTCCTCCGGATGGTGCACGAGGTACTGGTCGAGCGGATCGTCCTGGGCCACCAGCACGGCGAGCGAGCCGTCCGTCCGGCGCCCGGCCCGGCCCGCCTGCTGCCACATCGAGGCGCGGGTCCCGGGGTAGCCGGTCAGGACGGCGGCGTCGAGGGCTCCGATGTCGATCCCGAGCTCGAGCGCGGTCGTCGACGCGACCGCGAGCAGGTCCCCGTCGGCCAGACGGCGCTCGATCGTCCGCCGGTCCTCCGCGAGGTACCCGGCCCGGTACGAGGCGATCCGGTCGCGGCGGGCCGCCTCGCCCACCTCGCGCCGGGTGAACTCCGCCAGGAGCTCGGCGGCCCGCCGCGACCTCGTGAACCCGATCGTCCGGACGTCGTCGGCAACCAGGCGGCCCATCAGCCACGACGCCTCCGCCAGGGCGCTCCGCCGCCGGCCGGTCTCCTCGTCGACCACGGGCGGGTTCCACAGCGCGAACAGCTTGTCCCCGCTCGGCCCGGTCCCCTCGTCGACGACGTCGACGTCGAGCCCCGTGAGGCGCGCCGCCAGCTCGCCCGGGTTCCCCACCGTGGCGCTCGCCAGGCACCAGCGAGGGCTCCCTCCGTAGTGCTCGATCAGCCTGCGCAGGCGCCGGAGCACCATCGCCACGTGCGAGCCGAACACCCCACGGCAGACGTGCGCCTCGTCGATCACCACGAGCGAGAGCCGGAAGAAGAAGTCGGCCCACCGGGGGTGGTCCGGCAGGATCGACAGGTGCAGCATGTCGGGGTTCGTCAGGACGAGGTTGGCGTTCTTGCGGATCAACGGCCGCTCGGCCCGCGGGGTGTCCCCGTCGTACGCGGACGCGCGGATCTGGGTGAGCTTCAGGTCGCGGACGGCGCGGAGCTGGTCCCGCGCAAGGGCCTTCGTCGGGAACAGGTAGAGGGCGGTCGCCTTGGGCACCGTCACGGCCGCCTCGGCGAACGCCACGTCGTACACCAGGGTCTTGCCGCTCGCCGTCCCGGTCGCGAGGATCACGTGCCGCCCGTCGCGGAGCGCGGCGAGCCCGCGTGACTGGTGCGGGTACAGACCATCGATCCCGAGCAGCCCCAACCGCGAGACGACGACGTCGGGAAGGCCCTCCGGGAACGGGTCGAGGAGCGGCTCTCGCGACGGCAGCTCCCGGATGCCCACGAGGCATCCGGCCGTCTCGGGATCGAGGGCCGTCAGCTCGTCGAGGAAGGACCGTGCGTCCACGGGGAGCACAGGCTATCGGCGGGACCGGACGCCGGCGTCCCGGGTCCGTCGTCAGGGCTCCACGCGCTTCCGCGTTCCCTCCCGGAGCTCGTCGTGGGAGGCGGCGAACGCGTCGCGGACCAGGCGGGGCACACGCCGACGGTCGCGAACGAGGATGGCCAGGCCGAGCACGAGGTACACGACGGCGACGGCGATCCGCTCTTTCCCGTGGACCGACGCCGGCACGATCGCGCCGATCACGAACTGCGCCCAGAACAGGCCGAACAGGTAGGCGGCCTCTCGCAGCGAGAGGCTCAGGTTCGACATGATCGCGACCGCGAAGAACGACTGCGCCGCGGTGAGCAGGAGCTCCTCCCGCTGCACGCTGCTGATGGGGAGCCCGTGCAGGGAGCTGCTGGAGATGGCGAACACGAGCGGGAGCGTCCCGACCAGGAGGGTCCACTGGTTCACCTTCGAGGAGACCAGCGTGCCGAGGCCGGCGTCGGTGTTCAGGCGCCACGCGAACAGTCCGGCGACCAGGAGCTCGGGCGTCTCGGACGCGAGCGGGGCGAGCCACTGGACGAGGAGGAACTCGCTCACGCCGAGCTGCTGGCCCGTGAGCGTCAGCTCCTCGGCGAAGGGGTGAGCGAAGAGCCAGATCACCATGCCCGCGGCAACGAACAGCGCGATCACCCACGAGCGCCGGGCGGCGACCGAGAACGTCCCGAGGTACCTGGCCGGCCCGACGAGATGCGGCTCCTCGGCCGAGGCCCGTGACACCCGCCACGTGTAGCCGGCGAAGAGGCCGACGAGGACCAGCGTGTCGATCAACGTGACCGACCGCTTCAACGGAAGGAACAGTGAGTAGAGGGTCGCCACCCAGAGGAAGCCGAGCTCGATCGAGTGCTGGCGCGTGAGCCGGATGCCTCCCCATCGCCGGCGCGGCTCCGTCCGAGCGCCTCGCAGCCGGTACCACGCGATGAAGACGACCATCGACCAGCCCAGCCCGATCAGGAGTCGGTTGGCGCCCGTCATGTTGGCCAGGGCGAGGTCGCAGGGCGATTCCCTGCCGCCTCCGGGAAGCGGCGGGCACGACGGATCGAGCTGGAACGAGTTGCCGCCTTGCGACGTGAACACGAAGTCGACGGCGTACTCGGGAAGCACGGCGATCAGCGCCAGGATCGCGATCGCGAGCCCCGCGGAGATGTCGAGCTGGGCCGCCTCGGCCGCCCACGACAGGGCGAACGCCGCCCCCACGATCGCGAGCCCGAACAGCAGCGCAGAGATGGGGTGGGAGGCTTCGAGGCCGCCGAAGCGGATCAGGAAGGCGGGGGCCGTGACGAGGGCGGCGGCGGCGAGGGCGGCGCGCTGGCGTCGCGGGTGCACGTCGGCGAGGTCGTCCGTCAGCGATGTCACGGCGCTGCTGTCGTCAACGCGCGGTCGCGCGAGCCGATGCGGCCGAGGGTATCACCGGCCCCGGCAGCGCCGGTCGGCTCACCGGGTGCCGGTCGGGCTCCGGGGCACGTTCCCCGGCCGCAACCGCCCGTCGACCTTCGCGTCCGCGAAGATCCTCCGGGCCGTGCTCATCGAGAGCGTCACGATGGACTTCCCGCCGACCGTCCCCGTCCCACCGGGGAGGACGACGTTCTGGACGTGCTTGGCCTTCAACCCGGTGACGCCGAACGCGAGCTCGACGAGCTCCTCGATCGGGATGTCGCTGTCCATGTTCCGGGCGCCGGCTCCGATCCATGCGAGCAGCCGGCTCGGATCCTTCCGGTACTGCCGCTTGAACTGGGTGAGCGCGGCGAGGAAGACCCGCCCGCCGTCCTCCTTCCGTCCGAAGTCGCCGCCGGGGACGCTGTGCCGGTCGCGCGCGAACGCGAGCACCTGCTTCCCGTTCAGGTGCCGGAGCCCGGGCACGAAGTTCGAACCCGAGTACCGGTCGTGCATCCGGAACGGGATCCGGACCTCGAGCCCGCCGACGGCGTTCACCATGCGTTGCAGCTCCCAGAAGGACGTGAGCGCCCAGTAGTCCATCCGGACGCCGAAGTTCCGCTCCACGGTCTCGACGACCCTCGCCGGTCCCCCGGCCGGCATGGACGCGTTGATCTTGTCCGTGCCGTGCCCCGGGATGGAGACCCACGAGTCGCGCGGGATCCCCACGATCACGGCCTGCTGCTTCCGGGGATGGAGGAAGATCACGTGCAGCGAATCTGCTCGGGAGTAGTTGGGGTTCTCGCCCGGGCGGGCGTCGGATCCGATGGCGAGGATCGTGATCGTCCTCCGGCCGGTGGGGTCGGGCGTGAACGCGGCATGCGCCTTCCCCAGCACGATCCCGGCGGTCGTGGCTCGGGCCGTCGTCGTGCCCGAGATCGAGCCCATGGTCGACCCGGCGACCCAGGCGACGAGGGCGACCGCCACGATCGGCGCTCGTCCTCTCACGCTGCCTCCCTCCGTTCGTCGTCGCGCGTCACCCGGAAGGACACGATCCTCCATGTCCCGCCGACCCGTTCGAAGAAGAACTGCCCCGTGGAGCGCAACGTCTCGGGCTCGTCGCCGAGCGCCTTCGCCCGGAACCGGACCAGGCTCACGACCACGGTCGGCTTGCCGGCGCGATCGAGCAGGATGCTCGCGGTCACACGCCCGTCGATCGGCAGGATCTGCTCGTATCGCGCTCCGGCGTCGGGGCCGGCGGTGAGGACCTCGGTCGCCGATCTCGCCTGCCGCGCGGCCACCCCGGTGAAGGCGCGGAAGGCGTCCGCGTACCGGTCCCGCTGCCAGTTGGCCGGGTCGAGGAAGGCCTCGGTGTAGAGATCCGTGAGGAGCCCGGCGGTCGAGGTCGCCGCCTGCTTGCCGGCGCGCTTGTCCCGTCGCGTGACCCCTCGTGGCCCGGTGGGCACCAGCACCCGCTTCGCGAGGCGGAACCGGAACGCGGGCGTCGCCGGCACGGCGACGCCCGCGTCGCTCTGTGTGGTCCCTTCCTCGCCGGCACGCGGGCCCCCCGTCGGCCCGTCGCCCTGTTGCGACAGGACGATCCCCACGCCTGCCGCGAGCAGCAGCGCGGCAGCGGTGCCGATGAGGAGGCGCTTCCGGCGAGGAGAGCCCGGCGGCATCCGCTCCTCGGCCAAAGCGACCCCACCCTACGGAGGGGAGGATGCATCGACAAGCATCCTCCGGGACCCGGCTCAGCCGGACGGCTGAGCGTCCGGCGGCACGTCCTTCTGAAGGATGTAGCCGTCCGTCGCGACGTCCTCGAACACCGGGACCGTGTCGGGGAGGTTCACGATGCTCGCGCCGCCGGCGGTACCGATGGTTCCGACCGCGACGACGTTGGTGATCCGACGGCCCCCGACCTCCGAGGCCGAGAACGCCAGCGTGATCAGCTCCGTGAGCGGGATGTCCGTGTCCACGTTGCGCAGCCCCGCTCCGAGCCACCGGAACAAGGCGGTCGGATCCTTGGAGAACTCCGAGCGGAACTGCGCGAAGGCCGCCAGCAGGATCCGACCCTGGTTCATCGAGCGAGAGAAGTCGCCGCGCGACAGCGTCTTGCGGGTCCGAGAGAACTCGAGCGCCGACGCGCCGTCCAGCGTCTGCGCTCCCTGCGCGAACTCGGTGTGCTCGTGTCCTTCGAACGAGTAGGGCACGTCGATCCGGAGGCCGCCGAGCGAGTTGACCAGCCTGATCAGGCCGTCGAACCCGGTCAGCACGTAGTAGTCGAACGTGACGCCGGTGAGGTCCTCGACCGTGTCCACCATCGCCTGCGGCCCGCCCCGGGGCATCGCGCTGTTGATCTTGCCGGTGCCGCCCGTGGACAGCGGCACGTAGGAGTCCCGCGGGATGCCGACGAGCGTGGCGCGGCCGGCGGCGGGGTTGATCCCGAGGATGTGGATCGAGTCGCAGAGGCCCCGGTCCATCGCGGTCCCCGGTCGGGCGTCGCTCCCCAGGACCAGGATGAAGACCGGCCGCTTCCCGGTGAGGGTCGGGCCGTACTCGGCGTGCGCCCTGCCGATCTCCAGGACCGGCCCCCCCGCCGCGGGGGTCGCGCTCAGCGTGGCCAGCCCGAGCCCGCCGACGGCACCGATGAGCGCTGCGGCACAGGCGATCAGGCGCCGCCTCACGCCGGCTCCTCGGTCGGGCTGGTCGTCTCGGCCGGTTCCTCGTCTCGGGTGAGGCGGTACGCGAAGACACGCCACTCGCCGTCGACCGGCCGGAGGAAGAAGGACCCGGCGCTCGAGACGGTCGTCGAGGAGCCGTCCCTGCGCTGGGCCTCGGCACGGAAGTCGACCTCCGCGATCGCCGTCGCCGGTCGGTCCCTGCCGTCCGTGAGGACCGTCACCGTGAGCGTCCCGACCGTCGGCTCGATGGAACGGTAGACCTCGTCCGCCGTCGCCCCGAGCGTGAGGGCGTCGGTGTCACGCTCGGCGTTGGTGGCGGCCTTCCCCTCGAACAGCTCGTACAGCGCGCCGTAGTCGCCCCACGCGCCCTCGTCGACGAACGCCTGGAAATACAGCTCGTCCATCGTGGCCTTGACGTCGGCGCCGGCATCCTCCGCCACGTCCTGGAGATCCGCCGCGTTCGTGTCCGAGATCGGCGACGCTTTCACTCGCTTCAGGTCGAAGCTGTAGCCGCTGGCGCCGTGGTCGTTGTCGCCGATGAGCGGCACGTCACCGCCGAGCAACAGGAAGCCGGCGACGACCACCAGCACCAGCACTCCGATCGCGGCCGCCGCTCGCCGCCAGGCGGTCGCCCGGCGGCGAGCCACATCCTGACCGCGCTCGGTCCGGGACCGCCCACCGGCCCCGGCGGAGGGTTCGTCTCCCAAAGCGCGCCCGAGGCTACACGTCACCCAAGGGCGCGCCAAGGACCGGCGGAGGTCCGTGGGATAGGATGCATGAGGACGAGTGGTGTGCCGGGAAGCCTGGTCGGCGAGCGAGGCACACCATGGCGCACGGTCCCGAGCCGCACCCGGACATCCGGCACCCGTGGGCACGATCCGACCGGTTCGTCCCGCGCGTCGTCCTCCGCCCGCTCCAGGAGTTCTTGGAGACCTCGACCTCGAGCGGCTTCGTCCTGCTCGCCGCGGTGGTGCTGGCGCTCGCGTGGGTGAACTCGCCGTGGCGCGCGTCGTACGAGCGTCTGCTCCACACCCCGGTCGTCGTCGGCGTCGGCGATGTCCGGGTGATCGGCGACCTGCACTTCTGGATCAACGAAGGGATCATGGCGCTCTTCTTCCTCGTCGTCGGCCTGGAGATCAAGCGGGAGCTCACCACCGGGGAGCTCCGGGGGCGCCGGGGGGCGCTGTTGCCCGTGATCGCCGCTGCGAGCGGCATGGCCGTGCCAGCTCTCCTGTACGTGGCCATCGTCGGCGGGGGGGAGGGAGCCCGTGGGTGGGGGATCCCGATGGCCACCGACGTCGCGTTCGCCCTGGGCGTCCTCGCCCTCGCCGCTTCGTCCGTCCCGAGCGGGCTCCGTCCGCTGCTGCTGGCCCTGGCGATCGTGGACGACATCGGCTCGGTGGTGGTCGTAGGGGCCTTCTACCCGGGGGACCTCGCGGTGGGCTGGCTGATCGTCGCGACGGGCGTGGCTGCGACCGTCTTCGCGTTCCCGAGGATCCACATCCGCGCCACGGTGGTCTACGTGAGCCTGGGCGTCGCCCTGTGGTACGCGATGCACCGGGCGGGGCTGCATCCCGCGCTCGCCGGGGTGGTGGCCG
>JBIOTM010000135.1:0-46137 GCA_044865955.1 Actinomycetota bacterium
CCGCGGAGCAACGCCGCACCTCCCGGCGCGGCCTCGACCACCTGCTCGATCAGCGCGACCGAATGCAGATCCCGCCAGCCCCCGGATCCCTCCTTGAGGTCGGGTTCGAGCAGGTGGGCGGTCGAGCCGCACCGCTCAGCCCGGCGCGCCGCGTCGTCGCGGATCGCCAGGACGAACGTCCGCGGGTCCGCTCGCGCCCAGGCCTCGACGCGAGCCTTGGCCCCGGACGCCAGCCCCTCGTCACCGGCGAGGTGCCGGAGGTCGAGCATGGCGGCGGCGGTGTCGAGCCGCGCGCACGCCTGCTCGCACTCGGGCACCGTCCGCACGGCGTGCCCGACGTCGAACCCCGCATCCCACAGCGGGTACAGCAGCGCGTCGGCGAGCTCGGCCACGGCGCCGGGGATCGAACCGTCGTGCACGAGGAGGAGGTCGATGTCCGAGCGCGGGAGGAGCTGGCCCCGTCCGTAGCCGCCGACGGCGACGAGCGCCGTGCCCGCCGGCGCGCCGGCGCGCGCGAACAGCTCGCGCAGGGTCCGGTCCACGAGCTCCGAGCGTCGGCGCGCCGCCCACACCCCGTGGTGCCCGCGGGAGTATGCGCGTTCCAGCGACCCGAGCTCGGCCCCGAGCCTGTCGACGGGATCCGGCGCGGTCAACCGACGCCCGCCCTACAGGGCGTCGGGGCCCATCTCGCCCGTGCGGATCCGGGTGAGCTGCTCGACCTCGGTCACCCAGAGCTTGCCGTCGCCGATCTTGCCGGTCCGAGCCGCCTTCACGATCGCGTCGACGACGCCCTGCACGTCCGCGTCGTCCACGACGACCTCCACACGCACCTTGGGGACGAAGTCCACCTGGTATTCGGCGCCCCGGTAGACCTCCGTGTGGCCCCGCTGGCGCCCGAACCCCTCGACGTCGGTGGTCGTCAGCCCGTTCACGCCGATCCCCCGCAGGGCGTCCTTGACCTCGTCGAGGCGGTGCGGCTTCACGATCGCGGTCACGAGCTTCATACGCCGGATCCCCGGCCCCTGTGGGTCACTCGCCGACGGCCTTCTTCCTCGGTGCGGCCTTCTTCGCGGCCGTCTTCTTCGCGGCAGCCTTCTTCTTGGGTGCCGGCGCTTCCTTCGTCGACTGCTTGGCGGCAGCGACGGACGCCTTCAGGGCCTCCATCAGGTCGACCACCTTCGCCGTGGGCTCCGCCTCGACGACCTCGATCTCCTCGCCGTTGATCTTGGCCTCCACGATCCGCAGCAGCGCCTCCCGGTAGTCGTCCTTGAACTCCGCGGGATCCCACTCGGCCGTGAGGTTCTCGATCAGCGTCTGCGCCATCTCGAGCTCGTTGTCCCGGACCTTGGCCGAGACGTCGACCCCGCCGAAGTCCGCGTCCCTGATCTCGTCCGGCCAATACATGGTCTCCAGGACGAACGCGTCGTCGCGGAAGCGCAGGGCCGCGAGGTGCTCCTTGTCACGGAAGCTGACCTTGGCGATCCCGACCTTCCCCGCCCTGTTGAGCGCCTCCCGGAGCAGAGCGTACGCCTTGGCTCCGGTCTCCTCGGGGACGAGGTAGTACGACTTCTTGTACTGCATCGGGTCGATCTCTTCGAGGTCGACGAACTGCTGGATGTCGATCGCCCGCGAGGACTCGACCGGGATCGCCTCGAAGTCATCGTCGGTGAGGATCACGTAGCGGTCCTTCTCGTACTCGTACCCCTTGACGATGTGCTCGTAGCCGACCTCCTCGCCGTCGACCGAGCACGTTCGCTTCATGCGGATGCGTCCGCCGTCCTCGTCGTGCAGCTGATTGAACCGGAGGGTCTTCTCCTCGGTGGCCGGGTAGACGCTCACGGGGATCGTGACCAGGCCGAAGGAGATCGCGCCCTTCCACATCGCTCTCGGCATATCGTCCTCCCGGGGTGTCGGTCCTCGGGGTTCTCGGGGCCTCGGTCACCCCGGTACCAGGAGCCTCTTATCCTAGCCCTCGGAGAGGACACGCTCCTGCGTCCTGAGGGGCGTGATGCGTCGCGCGTTAGCCGCCCAGGAGGCCGCCGGCGACGTCCGTCACGCCGTCCACGGCGTCGTCGACCCCGTCCGTCAGGGTGCTCGCCGCTCCGTCGATCGGCTCCGCCGACCCGCCGGCGATCCCGTCGACGACGTCCGTCGCGCCGTCGACGACCCCGTCCACCGCGTCCGTGGTGCCGTCGACGACCCCGTCGACGGCGTCCGCGGTTCCGTCCACGACCTCGTCGACCGCACCCGTGGTGCCGTCCAGCACGTCTCCCCCATCCGACGACCCGCCGCCGGACCCGCCGCCGGACCCGCCGCCGGACCCGCCGCCCGAGCCCCCGGACCCGTCGTCCGAGCCGGGATCGGGCCCCGGAACGTCCGAGCTGCCGCCGTCACCGGCCCCGCCGTGATGGATGGGCCCCGGATCGTCCGCGCCGCCGCCGAACGCGGCCCCCTCCGACGGCAGGGGCCCGGACACGAGACCGGACGCGACGGGGACCGGCGCCGGCGGGGACGCGGCGGCGGTGCCGGCCATCACCGGCACCAGGCCGCCGAGGCTCACGGCGATCGCGGCGGTGGCCGCCCTCGCCGCACCGGCGAGCTGGCCGCCGGCCCGCTGCACCGGACCCACCACGGGGAGGAGCGCGGTCCACGACGTCGGCCCCACGGTCCACCAGAGCCGACCCAGCGAGACGTTGAGGAACGCTCGGACGATGGCGGGATCGAACTGGGCTCCTGCGCACGCCGCGAGCTCGCGGCGCGCGGCGGGCACGCTCATCGGCTTCTTGTACGAGCGGGCCGCCGTCATCACCTCGAAGGAGTCGGCGACGCTCACGATCCGAGCCGCGAAGGAGATGTCGTCGCCTTCGAGGCCGTTCGGGTACCCCCCGCCGTCGAACCGCTCGTGATGCTGCTCGATCGCGTGGCCCCACGTTCCCAGCCACGACAGGAGGGGCGCCGCGATCGCCGCCCCGGCGGCGGGGTGGCGCTTCAGCGTCTCCCACTCCCTCGGCTCGGGGCGGCCGGGCTTGTTCAGGATCCGCGCCGGCACGTGCAGCTTGCCCACGTCGTGGAGCAGCGCCGCCCACCGGAGATGCTCCCGATCCTCGTCCGGCAGCCGAAGCTCGTTCGCGACCAGGTCCGTGAACGCCCGTACGCGCTCGCTGTGCCCTCGTGTCTTGCGGTCGTGCGCGGAGAGCGCCGCCACCAGCGACAGGATCTGTTCCGCCGCTCGGACGGGAGCCTCGTCGACACCGTGGTCGCGCGCGTGGGCGATCCGCCGCTCGAGGAGCTTGACGTTGCCCGCTCCCCGCGCCATGGCGAACCGGGACGGTGCCCGGTCGGGGAACACGAGCGAGAGCCGAAGCAGCATGGCGAGCGGGATCACCCGCTTGCCGATCCGCTCCGCGAGCGCGGTCGCCATCGTGGAGCTCACGGCGATCCCGACGAACCAGAGGATGGCCGCCGCTCCGCGGGGCAACGGCACCGCGACGACGAAGGCGTACGCGGTGGCGGCCCCGGCCGCCGCCGGGACGAGCACCGAGACGGCTCGCAGCGCGATGCTCAGCAGCGGCCGGGGCCGCCATCGCCGCTCGTCGTTCCGTTGATCCGCGTCCGTCATGGGTTCCTTCAGATGAGATATCGACACCTCCCATCATCGGTTGACACCCGAACGGCCGATACCGTCGTCGGTCGTAGCATCGAGTGCGATGCCACCTCGACGACGGGCTAGTTCGAAGGACCGAGCCTTCACGGTCGGGTTCCCGGAACCGCTGGACGCCCGGCGCGATGGGGACGCCTGGCGGGTCGAGGTCGACGGACGCGACCTCCGCGTCTCCAACCTGAACAAGGTGTTCTGGCCCGAGGAGGGGTACACGAAGGGCGACGTGATCGCCTACTACTGGAACGTCGCGGACCTGATCGGTCCCTTCCTCCACGGACGGCCCCTCACCATGAAGCGCATGCCCGACGGGATCGAGGGCGACCACTTCTACGAGAAGAGCGCCCCTTCGCACACGCCGGACTGGGTGCACCGCTGCAAGGTGTTGTCCGACGACGCGAAGACCGGCGTGATCGACTACATCACGGTCGACGACACCTCGACGCTGCTCTTCGCGGCGAACCTCGGATGCATCGAGATGCACCCCCTCCACTCGCGATGCGAGGACGTCGAGCACCCCGACTACCTGTTCTTCGACCTCGACCCGTTCCCGCCCTACACGTACGAGGACGTCCTCACGGTCGCTCGGCACATCAAGGTCCTGCTCGACCAGCTCGGACTCTCCGCGTACCCGAAGACCTCGGGTGCGACCGGGCTCCAGATCTACGTGCCGGTCCTGCGAGGCGCGTACACCTACGGGCAGGTTCGCGCCTTCGTCGGCGCGTGCGGCCGGATGATCGGCCGGGCGGATCCCGACCGGGTCACGATGGCGTGGCGCGTCGCCGATCGCACCGGCAAGATCTTCATCGACCACAACATGAACCGGCAGGGCGCCAACATCGCCGCCGTCTACTCGCTCCGGCCCGAGCGGCACGCTCCCGTCTCGACGCCGCTCACGTGGGACGAGGTGTCCGAGGGTGGGTTCGAACCACAGGATTTCCGGATCGACAACGTGTGGGAACGGTTCGCGCGCGTCGGCGACCTCTTCGAAGGCGTGCGCGCCGAGGCGATGGACCTCACGAACGCCCTGGAGGCCCTGGACGTGAAGGTCGAGGACGAGGAACCCGTCCGTCGAGCGCCGCTGCCGCGCACGGCGGCGTCGTCCGTCGAGACGAAGACCTCCGACGAGATCGTCGCCGCGTCGAAGGATCCCAGCCTCTACGAGTACGTCCGGCGGCGCGAGTTCGGTGAGCGCGGCACGAGCGAGCCCGCACCCGGCGGGTCGACGGGGACCGGGAACTCCTTCGTGATCCACAAGCATCGCGCGACACGGCTGCACTACGACGTGCGCCTCGAGCACGAGGGCGGCCTGTGGTCGTGGGCGGTCCCCAGGGGCCTGCCGACCGAGAAGGGCGACAAGCGCCTCGCCGTCCAGACCGAGGTGCACCCGCTCGAATACGGCACGTTCGAGGGCACGATCCCGGAGGGGCACTACGGGGCCGGCGAGGTCCGGATCTTCGACGACGGGCGGTACGAGGTGGTCGAGTGGACGGACAGCAAGGTCAGCTTCAAGCTCCACGGTCGCCGCTACCCGGGACTCGAGTACCACTTCGTGAAGACCCGCACGGACTGGCTGGCGTTCCTCGCCTCGAGGCAGGACGAACCGCTGGTGTCTGCGCCGGGCCGCTACCAACCGATGCTCGCCGAAGGGGGCGGAGAGCCGTTCGACGACCCCCGATGGTGGTTCGAGCCGAAGCTCGACGGGATCCGCGCCCTGGCCCGGATGGAGACCGGCGGCACGGTGCTCTCGACCCGCAAGGGCCGGGACGTGACCTACCAGTACCCCGACATCCACATGATCCACGAGCTCGTCGACCAGGTGAATGCGGTGCTCGACGGCGAGATCGTGGCCGTCGACGCAGACGGCCGGAACTCGTTCGAGGCCCTGCAGCAGCGGATGAACCTGCAGAACGAGCGGGAGATCAAGCGGATCGCGAAGCAGATCCCGGTCGCCTACGTGGTCTTCGACCTCCTGTGGCTCGACGGCCGGGAGACGACCGGCCTCGCCCTCGAGGAGCGGCGGGAGCTCCTCGACCTGATCGTGGAGCAGGACCATCGGCTCCAGCTGATGGGCGTGGAGGAGGGTGACGGGCGGGCGTTCGTCGACGCCGCCCGGTCGCTGGGGCTGGAGGGTGTCGTCGCCAAGAAGAAGGGCTCGAGGTACGAGCCGGGTCGGCGCTCGCCCGACTGGCGGAAGATCAAGCTGATCTCCACGCAGGACTGCGTGATCCTCGGCTGGACGCCCGGTCAGGGGGGGCGCTCCACCAGCTTCGGCGCCCTGCTGGTCGGGGCGATCGACGGCGGCGAGCTGCGATGGGTCGGCCAGGTGGGGACCGGGTTCACGCAGAGGATGCTGGAGCACCTGATGGGAGCGCTCGAGCCGATCGTCAGGCGGACGCCCCCGCTCGACGACCCGCAGCTGAAGAAGCTCAAGGGCGCCCGCTTCGTCGAGCCGGAGCTGGTCTGCGAGGTCGAGTACCTCGAGATCACGAAGAGCACGGGGAAGATGCGCGCGCCCTCGTTCCGCGGGCTCCGTCCGGACAAGTCTCCCGACGAGTGCGTCCTCGAACCGCCCTCCTTCGACAAGGTCCGGACGAAGCGCTGAAGGGAGGGCCGAGCCTCAGAACGGTTCGAACCCGGCGCGGACGAGGAGCGCTCGGACGTCCCGCTCGTCCATGCCCTTGGCGAGCAGCTCCTGGTACAGCCGGACGGGCCCCATCGAGCGCCCGCAGCGAGGACAGAAGGCGTGATCCTCGGCGAAGGGGACCTGGCACCACGGACAGCGCGTGAGCTCGATCCGGCGATCCGGTTCGAGCCCGGTGTCGGAGAGCGCGTCGACGTACCCCTTGCCGTAGTCCCACTGGATGTATTCCTCCTCGACGATGTTGAAGGCGGGCTCGTGCATCCGGGGTTCGCCCGACCGCAGCATGTGCTCGAGGTTGTCGCGGAGCAGCTCCCATTCGTAGAAGTGGTTCGCGCCGCACTCCTGGCACGCGATCACGACGCCCTTCACACCCTGGCCGGAGAAGACGGACCGCATCGACGTGAGGTCGTCGAGGTCCGCCTGGATGTCCCGACGTTCCTCCGCGGTCAGCTCGTAGGGTTCGTCCCGTTCGTCTTCCATCGCTCTGGTCATCCCTCGTCGTCGACGAGCCGGAAGGACTTGAACCCCTCGGCCATCTCGTAGCCGGCTCGCTCGCCCAGCTCCCGAGCCCGCTTCGCCACCCACTCCTCGACCTCCGGCCCGAGCTGGGACTCGTGCGCGAACAGCGCCTTGAGCTTCAGGTCGAAGGTGTCGGTGATGTCCACGAACGTGTCGAGCTCGTTCCCGGCCAGGTACAGGTTGGGAACCTCGAACGGCTCGAGGCCCTCCCGCTCGAGCTCCTGGAACATCACGCGGGTCGGAGCGTCGGGCATCACCGTGGTGAGCGCCAGTTCGCCCGCCGCCTTGTGGTCGGAGTGGTTGATGTAGCCGTCCCCGAACCACAGGCGGGACGGGTCCGGTGCCAGGATCAGCTCGGGGCGGAGCCGGCGGACCTCGCGGGTCACCTTCCTGCGGGTGTCGGGCGTCACCTCGAGGAACCCGTCGACCTCGCCCAGGAAGGTGACGCTGGCCACGCCGAGGATGTCGGCCGCGGCCCGCATCTCCCGTTCCCGGATCGCTCGCATCGACGCACGGGTCGTTCCCGGATCGTTGGATCCGGCCGACCCGTCCGTGATGCAGACGTAGTGGACGGCGCACCCTTCCCGCGTCCACCGGGCCACGGTCCCTCCGGACATGAACTCGGCGTCGTCCGGGTGCGCGAAGAGGACGAGCGCGCTGGTGAAGGCCATCGGGGGCAGGGTAACGCCTGGTGCCCCCAACGCGTCTTCACCTCGCGCTCGAGCACGCCGATACCGTTCCCATGGGTACGGAGCGGCTCCGGGGTACCTCGATGGTCTGGCGATTCGCCGTCACGAGCCTCGTCGTGTT
Source organism: Actinomycetota bacterium (assembly GCA_044865955.1). Lineage (GTDB taxonomy): Bacteria > Actinomycetota > UBA4738 > UBA4738 > HRBIN12 > JAJNBA01. Next base: position 7,632 of record JBIOTM010000135.1, read on the forward strand.
CCTGCTGATCGGCGTGGGGATCGCGGCGATGCGGGCCGGGGATCTCAGGGCCCGGTCCGAGGATGCCGCGGCGGTGAAGGCGGAGCTGATCGCCGAGAGCGTGATCGCCTCGCAGCTCGAGCCGGGCGATCTCGACGGACCGATCCGGGGCGAGCGGTACCGAGAGCTCGACCGCGCGATCAGGCGGTTCCTCTTCGAGGAGGCCGGCGTGGAACGGATCAAGGTCTGGAGCCTCGACGGTACGGTGCTCTTCTCCAACGACCCGGCCCAGGTCGGCCTCACGCCCGAGCCGGAAGAGGACCTGATGGAGGCGATCCACGGTGAGATCGCGAGCGAGATCTCGGAGCTGGACGAACCCGAGAACGTCAGCGAACGGAAGCTGGCCGATCAGCTCTTCGAGACCTATGTCCCCGTCCGCCTGACCGGGGACCGACCGGTCGATGCCGTGATCGAGGTCTACCAGGACTACTCCGCGATCCAGGGGGAGATCGATCGGCTGAACCACACGCTGACGATCTCGCTCGGCATCGGGTTGCTCGCCCTGTACGTGCTGCTGCTGCCGCTCATGGTGGGCGCCACGCGCACGCTGCGACGCCAGAACGCCCAGCTCGTCGAGCAGGCGGATCAGCTGTCGGTCCTCCTCGAGCGGGAACAGGAGACCGTCGCCGAGCTCCGGGAGCTCGATCGGCTGAAGAGCGACTTCGTGGCGGCGGCGTCGCACGAGCTCAGGACCCCGCTGACCACGATCCGCGGGTTCGCGGAGCTCCTGCACGAGCAGCTCGGGTCCGTCGAGGGGGAGACCCGGACCGCCGTGGAGGCGATCGCGCGACAGACGGCGCACCTTCAGCGACTCGTCGGGAACCTCCTGCGGGAGGCGCAGCTGGAGCACGGCGACCCGGAGGTCGGGGAAGGGCAGACGTCGATCGAGGACGTGCTGCACGAGGTCCAGCTGGCGTTCCCGGGGGCGGCCGGGCGGCTCGAGCTCCGGATCGCCGAAGGGATCTCGCCGTTCCCGATGGACAAGATGATCCTGCACGAGATCGTGGCGAACCTCGTCGACAACGCGCTGAAGTACTCGCCGCCGACGGCGGCGGTCGTGGTGGAGGCTTCCTCCGCGAACGGATCCCTCACCATCCGCGTCATCGACCGGGGTGAGGGGATCCCCCAGGGCGACCTGCCCCGGATCTTCGACCGCTTCACCCAGCTCGACCAGTCGGCGACCCGAGCGCACGGGGGCGTGGGACTGGGACTGCATCTCGTGCGGGAGCTGACCCGACGGATCGGGGGCGACGTGGCCGTCGACAGCGTGGTCGGACAGGGCACGACCTTCACCGTGACCATCCCGTTCCAGGCCGACCCGCGCCCCGAGGATCCGCAGACGCGCGAGATGACGCGAGCCTGAGCCGACGGCTCCACGGCCGACAGGTGCGCCCGTGGTTCGATACCGCAGATGAGCGCCGACCGCGACGAGCGGATCGCCACGTTCGAACGGTCCTTCCGGCGAGCCGGACTTCCCACCTTCGTCCGCGGCTACTCGGCTCGGCGGGCGTTCGCCCGATCGCTTCCGATGCTCACGGTGGTGTTCGTGCTCGAGATCCTGAACGCGCTGAACTTCGACTTCGGGGCATGGGCGAACCTCGGGTTCCTGGCCGGCGGGCTCGCGATCGCACTCGGCATCGTCGGCATCCTGAACGTCGCCCGCGGCCAGCCGTTCCTGTCGGTGCCGGGGCGGGTCGGTCCGGCGGAGATGGTCGTGTTCATCCTCGTCCCATCGGTGTTGCCGCTCATCTTCGGCGGGCAGGAGACCAGCGCCGGCGTGACCGTGATCGGCAACGGCCTCCTCCTCGGAGCCGTGTATCTCGTGCTCGGGTTCGGGGTGGTGTCGATCCTCGCGTGGGCGGTGCGGAGGTTCGTGAGCCTCTTCGCCGCGTCCCTCTCGGTCCTGGTCCGGGCGCTCTCCCTCCTGCTGTTCTTCCTGCTGGTCATCTTCTTCACGACCGAGACGTGGCAGATCTGGACCGTGCCGCGCCTGCCGAAGTTCCTCGCCGCGGCCGGCCTGTTCGTCCTGCTGGCCGCCGCGTTCCTGCTGTTCAGGCTCCCTGGCGGGATCCGCGACCTGGCGATCGAAGCGGAGCTCCACGGCGAGCGGCTGAGCGGCCCGCAGCGCGTGAACGTCGGCCTCGTCGTGTTCCTCAGCCAGTTCCTGCAGGTCGCGTTCGTCGCCTCGGCCGTGTGGCTGTTCTTCGTGGTCTTCGGATCGCTCCTCGTGAGCGCGGGCGTCCGTGAGGTCTGGCTCGGCACACCTGGGGCCGAGCTCCTGCGGATCCCGTTCTTCGGGGACACCGCCGTGGTCATCACGCACGAGTTGCTGCGGGTCGCCACGGGGATGGCGTCGTTCGCGGCGCTCTACTACGCCGTGGCGACACAGCTGGATGCGGCGTACCGCGACGAGGTCGTCGAACGGCTCGCCGAACAGATGAAGGAGACGTTCGCCCGGCGGGTGGAGTACCTCAAGCTCGTCGGCGAACGACCCGCATCAGGACCGGCGCGCTCGGACGGAGGGTGACCCCCGGCTGCGGCCGGATGTCCTGATCCGGCTCGGCGACGAGGCGCCACCGCGCCGTCACGGCGTGGAGGACGATCCGCGCCTCCATCATGGCGAAGCCCTCCCCGACGCACATCCGCGGCCCACCGCCGAACGGAAGGTAGGCGTGGCGGGGGCGGGATGCCTCCGCGGCGGGCTCCCACCGGTCCAGGTCGAACCGATCGGGCTGCCGCCACCATCGGTCGTCGTGGTGGAGCAGCCACGGCGAGACGACGAGCACCGAGCCCGGCGGGATCCTGTGGCCGTCGACGTCGAGCTCGACGAGCGAGCGACGTCCGATCGACCAGGCGGGCGGTCGGAGCCGGAGCGACTCGGCGAGGACCCGATCCACGATGTCTGGTCGTGGCGTGTCGACCGCGCCGTGTAGCTCGCGCTCCGCGTCGGGCTCGCCGGCCAGCAGCCAGAATGTCCAGGCGAGGGCCACCGCCGTGGTCTCGTGACCGGCGAGGAACAGCGTCAGGACCTCGTCGCGGATCTGCTCGTCGGTCATCCCTCGCCCGTCTTCCCGAGCGTGGAGCAGATGGGAGAGGAGGTCATCCTGGTGGCCGCCCGAACGGCGCCGGTCGGCGATCATCCCGTAGACGACCCGGTCGAACGTCTCCCGCGCCCGCAGGAAGCGGCGGGTGGAGGGGATGGGCAGGTGTGCGGTGAGGCGGAGGACCGGCGAGAAGACGCGACCGAACTGCGCGAGGGCTTCCGTGAGCGCGACGCCGATCTCCCGGGCCTGCTCAGGTCGAACGTCGGTGCCGAACAGGCAGCGGCCGACGATCGCGAGCGCCAGTCGTCGCATCTCGTCGCGGACGTCGATGACGTCGCCACCGTGCCACGAGGCCACCCTCCGCTCCGCAAGCTCGGTCATCGCGGCCTCGTAGCTCGTGAGCCGACCGTGATGCAGGAGCGGCTGGATCAGGCGGCGCTGGCGATGGTGGTGCTCGCCTTCGCTGGTGAGCAGACCGCGGCCGAGCATGCGGGCGGCGGCCTCCATCGTGGGACCCTTCTTCACGTCGTGGCTCCTGGTGGCGAGCACGTGCCAGACCAGGTCGGGACGGTTCAGGAGCCATGCGGAGATCGTCGGCAGCCGCACACGGACCACGTCCCCATGCCGCGCAGCCCGCTCGAAGAGCTCGAGCGGGCTGCGCCGGATCGCCCGCATCGCCTCGAGACGGGAGAGCGTGAGCGACGCGGGTTCGGCGGATGCGACGCCCATGACGCAAGGCTACGGCCGGCCCGGACCTGCGGGAAGGGCGTGCCCACCGGCTCGTGGGGGACGCTTGCGCGGGCGTGGCGGGCGTCGTGCCCATGGGGTACCCTTTCTTCGAGGGTTCATGCAGCACCGGTTCTTGTGGCACCGTTGTTCTGGCAGTTCCCTCCCCGGCCGAGGCCGGGTAGGCCGACGGACACCGCATCGCCGAAAGGTCCGCACCGGCCGCGGAAGGAGGGAACGCCAGTGGCAACAGGCACCGTGAAGTGGTTCAGCCCCGAGAAGGGGTTCGGCTTCATCACCCAGTCCGAAGGCCCCGATGTGTTCGTGCACTTCTCCGGTATCACCGGGGAGGGGTACAAGAACCTCGAGGAGGGCCAGGCGGTCGAGTTCGACATCGTCGAGGGACAGAAGGGGCCCCAGGCCCAGAACGTCCGGATCGTGTGAACCCAGGATCCTGACCGAGATGGAAGGGGCTGGCGCGCGGAGCGCGCCGGCCCCTTCTCCGTTCCCTGAGCACCATCAGCCGTCCGGGCGGTCGAAGCGGACGTCGGCGAGCATCCCCTCGGTGCGTTCGATCGCCGACGCCAGCCAGGCGCCGTCCTGCCGGCCGCGAGCATCCTCCCGAGGGTAGGCGAACTGGTTCAGCGTTTCGTCGGATCCGACCTGGATGCCCTTCGTCAGCAGGTATTCGCCGAGGGCGAACTCCCAACTGAAGATGGCGGTGCCGTCGGGATAGGCGTGCACCATGTAGGTCATGTGACGGTTCGGGCTCGCCACGTACAAGCGAGAGCCTCGGGTGGCGAAGCCCCGCTCCTCGCGGAGGTGGAACCCGAAGCGTTCGAGGGCCTCGGCGAACTCCATGAGCTCTCAGCGTATCCGGGCCGCTCAGCCGACGATCGACAGGACCCCTTCCTCCGGGTCCGTCAGGTCGAGCTGGTCGCCGTGCCGGGCCCGAGCGATCGAGCCACGAGCCTTCCCCAGGTGGGAACGGAACTCGTCCGAGCCGTTCGAGATCATGGTGCCGGCCTTCGCGAACTTGTTCTCGACGATCGCGTCCATCGCGTCGAGCAGCGTCCCGATCTCCGCGAGCGCAGCCTGGACGTCGGCGGCGTCGCCGTACCGCTCGACGAGCGAGTAGAGGAACATGATGATCGGCAACGCGCTCGAGTACGGCACGATCACGACGCCGCGCGTGAACGCCTCCGCGTGCGCCCGGGACAGCACCTGGTAGGCGGCATCCGGGACGGCGGCGACCGCGACGGGGGCCGTCACCGACGTGTCGATGTACTGGCCGACCTCCTTCGCTCGGGCGGCGACGGCCTTCTCGACCCGTCTGGCGCATGCGGCTCGTTGCGTCGGATCCTGCTCGGCCTCCATCGCCTCCAGCTCCGCAACGGCCGTCCACTTGGAGTCGATGGGGAGACGCCGGCCGTCCGGCAGCCGCAGGCCGAACTCCACGACCTTCCCGTTCACGCGGAAGTCCGCGGCCAGCATCGACGGCGGAAGCTGGCCGAGGTGCTCGCGGAGGACGTGCTCGCCGGCACGGCCCTTGGTGTTGCCGCCCGCGAGCACCGTGGCGAGGCGCCGCACGACCTCGCGGTTCTCGGCATCGGACGCACGGCGTTCCTCGTCCCGGAGATGGAGATGCTCGAGCACCTGTCGGGTCGCGTCGAGTCCGTCCCGCAGATGCTCCGAGACCCGGTCGCGCTGTCCGGCGGCATCGGCGATCCGACGCAGCTCGGCGGCCTGGACCTCGAGCTTCGCGTTCAGCTCCGAGTGCAGCCGGGCCGCCAGCTCGTCGGCCGCATCGTCGGGGGGCGACTGCCGTCGGATCGCGATCAGCACGCCTGCCGCCACCCCGACGCACGATGCGAGCACCGCGATCAGCACGTCGTCGATCATCCGGTCAGCCTCCCAAGGGTCGTGACGAGGGGGTCATGGCGCAACCGTACCCCCGAGGAGTGACAGAACCTGGGAGGACCCGCGGCGGAGGGGATACCATCCCCTCGTGACGCCCCATCCGATGGAGCTCTACCGGGTGACCGGGACCCACCAGAAGGTGGGGATCCAGATGGGCGAGCTCGGCGCCGATCAGATCCAACGCTCGGTGGGGGGCTTCGACGACGAGCTTCCCGAGGGCAGGACCCGCGCGCGGCAGCTGGAGCTGGCGGCGGCCTACCGGGACGTCACCGCGTCGTCCCTCCCCTGGTTGATCGAGGAGCTGGACGGGTGCGCGGAGGGAGCCGGGGTCGACCCCCTCGAGTTCTTCGCCGTGACGGTCGAGGAGCTCTGGTACACGCCCTATGCAGAGCGGACGCACGGTCGGTGCAGCGACGTCGTCGCGGGCCCCGCCGCCACCGCCGACGGACACGTGTGGGTGGGGCACAACAACGACCTCAGGCCCGAGATGGAGCCGGACATCGTGGCGATCGAGAAGGCCGTGGACGACGAGCCCGTGATCCTGCAGATCGGGGGCGTGCCGTGGATCAGCGTCGGATGGAACCAGGCCGGTCTCTCGCTCACCGGCAACGAGCTGAGCCCCAACGACGAGCGCGTGGGGATCTCGCGCTCGCACCAGGTCTTCGAGATGCTCCGCGCCCACAACCTGCACGAGATGATCGCGGCCGCGATCCGGCCCGATCGGGCCTCGTCCTACAACAACGTCCTCGCGGACCGCTACGGGGACATCGCGAACGTCGAGGGGAGCGCGACCGCCGTCGAGATCACCCGTCCCGACGAGACCGACAGGATGGTCCACACGAACCACTACGTGAGCGAGAAGATGCGCGCGTACGAAGGCGACCCCGACTACGCCGTCCGGTCGGACGTCCGCTTCTGCCGGGCTCGAGACCTCCTGGCCGAACAGCCGGCGGGGTCGATCACCCCCGAGATCCTCAGGGGCATCCTCTCGGACCACGAGAACCAGCCGAACGAGGTGTGCCGTCACCCGGATCGGGGTCATCCGACGTCGAAGACCGTGTTCTGGTGCGTCGCCGACGTGACCGAGGGCCGGATCTCCTTCGGCCGGGGGAACCCCTGCGATTCGATGGCCCAGGAGTACGTGTTCGCCGACTACGGCGAGGCCTGAAGCGCCTCCGCGATCCGCTCGATGGTCTCCCGCTCGCCTCGCTCCTGCGCAAGGTCCAGGATCGTCCGCCCGTCCTCCTTCGCGAGCGACGGATCGGCTCCGGCCGAGAGCAACGCATCGACACTCGCGACGTCGCCGTTCCCCGCCGCCGCATGCAGGGGCGTGCCCCCGCCGGACTGACGGACGTTCGGGTCGGCGCCGGCCGCCAGCAGCATCCGAACGACGTCGGCGTGCGAGCGGGCGACGGCCGAGTGCAGCGCGGTGCCGGTCATCCAGCCGCGTCCGAGGGCATCCACCTCCGCGCCGCGGTCCAGCAGCAGCTGCGCGGCGGCCGGATGTCCGAAGAACGCGGCGAAGTGGAGCGGCGTGAAGCCGTCGGCCGAGAAGGCGGTGGCGAGGGCCGCCTCGGCATCGAGGAGCTCTTGGAGTCGGTCCGCGTCCCCGACGGTCGCGGCCTCGAAGACGTCGAGCGACGGAAGGCGATCTCGGATCGCGCCGGCCGTCGCGTCGTTGGATCGGTACAACGCGCGCATCAGCGCGGAGACGCCGTGCTCGTCGCGCGTCGCGGCGAGCGCGGGGTCCGCCTCGATCAGGCGCCGCACCGCGCCGTCGTCCTCGGCCTCGATCGCCTCGAAGAGCTGCTCGACGGTGCTTGCCACGACCCGCCTCCTCGCTACTATGTGTGTAGGCTAACTAAATAGCGATGGCCACGTCAAGGCGGACTTCCCCAACGCGAGAGGTGGGTCGGGTCGCGGACCGGCTCCATTCGGCGGCGATCCACCTCTTGCGGCGCCTGCGTGTCGAGGACGAGGCCCTCGGGATCTCCGCCCCTCGCCTCTCGGTCCTCTCCGTCCTGGTCTTCGCCGGCCCGAAGCGGGTCGGGGAGCTCGCGCGGATCGAACAGGTGGAGCCGCCGACGATGACGCGCCTCGTGGACGGGCTGGTCCGCGACGGCCTGGCGGTGCGCCAGCCCGATCCCGACGACGCGCGAGCGATCCGCGTGCGCGCCACCCCGACCGGAGCTCGGACGCTCCGTCGCGGGCGCGCTCGACGTGTCGCGACCCTCAGGGGCGCCCTGTCCCGCCTCTCCCCCGCGGAGCTCGCGGCCCTCGGCGAAGGGGTGGACGTGCTGGAGCGCATCCTGTCGCGCGAGGCCCCGTAGTAGGCTGGCCGCCCCAAGGGGCTCGAGGAGGAACCCATGCTCGTCGGCGAGATCATGCACTCGGACGTCAAGACGGCGGACTCCGCGGATTCCTTCGCCGACGTCGCGAAGATGATGCACGCGAACGGGATCTCCTCGGTCGTCGTGCTCGACGGCAAGAAGCTCGCCGGCATCGTCACGGAGCGCGACATCGTGAACCTCATCGCGGCCGGGGGCGACCCGCACGCGACGAGCGTCGAGCACGGCATGACCCGCCGCGACCTGATCACGGTCGCGCCGAAGACGGAGCTGGCCGAGGCGGCGGCGCAGATGGTCTCCCGCAACATCCGACACCTCCCGGTCGTCGACGGCGGTGACGTGGTGGGGATCGTCTCGATCCGCGACATGACGAGGTGGGCCGCGGAGGAGCTGTCGGGCGGTCACGAGATGCCCGACATCGCGGGTTCGCACGCGGCGCTGCAGGCGGCCAGCGAGCTGCAACGCAAGCGCGGCGCCTAGGCCGAAGCGTCCGCGGCGCGCTCGAACGGCTCCCTCGGCCTCCCCAGCGAGCCGAGCTGCGCCAGATCCCGCGGGAACAGCAGCGCCACCGTCCAGTCCATCGCGATCTTGACCCGCCTCGTCCACGTCGGCATCGCGAGCAGGTGGTACGAGCGATGCAGGAACCACCCGACGAAGCCCTTGAACCGGACCCCCTTCACCATGGCCACCCCCTTGTACCGGCCCAGGGAACACACGCCGCCGATGGTCGCGTAGACGAACGGCTCGGGGTCGCCCCCCGCGAGCGTCGCCGCGATGTTGGCGGCGACCTGCTTCCCCTGTCGGAGACCGTGCTGGGCGGTCGGAGGGCTGAACCCGCCGCTCGTCGTGTCGGGAACCGCGACGGCGTCGCCGGCCGCCCAGATGCCCTCGACGGCCTCGACCCGGAGGTAGGGGTCGACGGGCAGCCGGCCGTGTTCGTCCACGGGCAGTCCGGACTCCCGGGCGAGCGGGGACGGCTTCACCCCCGCCGTCCACACGAGCGTCTCGGCGCGGAACGTCTCGCCGTCGGAGAGCCGGATCACGCCGCCCTCGGCCGAATCCAGGCGCGTCGACAGCCGGATCTCGACGCCGCGCTCCCGGAGACGCGCTTCCGCGTAGGACGCCAGGTCCTCAGTCAGCTCGGGGAGCAGCCTTCCGGCCACGTCGACGAGCACCCAGCGCATCTCGGCCGCGTCGAGGTCCGGGTAGGTCTCGACCGCATCGCGCGCGAGGTCCTCCAGCTCGCCGAGCGCCTCGACGCCCGCGTACCCGCCGCCGACGAAGACGAACGTGAGCGCCGCGCGCCGGCGGTCCAGATCATCCTCGGCCGCGGCGGCGTCGAGCTGCGACAGGACCTGGTTCCGCAGGTAGATCGCTTCCTGCACGGTCTTGAAGCCGATCCCGCGCTCGGCCAGGCCGGGGATCGGCAGGACCCGGGAACGGGAGCCTGGCGCCAGCACGAGCACGTCGTACCCGATCGATCGCTCGTCGCCGGCGCTGGTGCGCACCGACGCCTCGTGCGCGTCGTGATCGATCCGGGTGACCTCGCCGATCACCAGTCGGCAGTGCTTCAGCACCCGTCGGAGCGGCACCACGGCCGCCCGGGGATCGATCGTCCCCGACGCCACCTCGGGGAGGAAGGGCTGGTACTGGAAGAAGCTCTCGGCGTTGACGACCGTGACGACGTGACCGTCCTCGGCGACGGCCTTCAGGCCCATCGCGGCGTAGAGCCCGGCGAAGCCGGCGCCGACGACGAGGATGCGGCTTCCGCTCATCCGGCCGACAACCGGTCGACCTCCGACGGCAGCTCCTCGAGGGTGCGGATCGCCCCGTCTGCCTCCGCGAGCTGCTCGGGCGTCGGTCGATCGGGCGCTTCGCCTCGCAGCATCCAGATCGCGCGCATGCCGGCACGCTTCGCGGGACGAACGTCGTAGTCGAGGCGGTCGCCGACCATGACGGCGGCCGCCGGCTCCACCTCGGCCATCTCCACGGCGAGCGTGAACAGGAGCGGGTCCGGCTTGTGGACGTCGAGCACGTCGGACACGCCCCACACCTCGAAGAAGGGCTCGAGGCCGTCCCGGCGCATGGCCATCCTGACCTCGCCCGGCTGGTTCGCGATGATCCCGAGGCGGTACCGCCCCTTGAGCTCCTCGAGGCACGCCAACACGTCGCCGTGCAGGGCCGACGGGGGATATCGCCAGTAGCGGGCGGCGATGCGCTCCAGCTCGGCGAGGTCGGCGCCGGGGAGGAAGCGATCGATCAGCCGTCGCCGGAACGAGCCCGATTGATCGGTGCGGGCCCGCGCGTACTCCGCGCCGAACTCGTCGTCGGTGAAGCGCGCGCCGGCATCGCGCAGCGCGCGATGCCAGGCGCGCGCGTACACCGTGTCGTCGTACATCACGCCGCCGATGTCGAGGAACACGATCTCGATCGCCATCGCGGGGCATCCTACGGCCGCCGCGTCAGCGGCCGGCCCGGCGCTTCAGCTCCGCGAAGGTCTCCGGGTCCGTCCGCTCGATCCCGAGGCGGAACCCGTACCGTTCGCCGTGGCAGTCCGACGCGGACGTCGCGACCAGGTCGAGCCGCCGCGCGACCGCCTCGTACTTCGTTCGCATCTCCTCGTCGTGATCGGGGTGCCACACCTCGATCCCGACCATGCCTCCCGCCGCCATCTGCGCGATCAGCTCGTCGGGCACCGTGCCGTTCCCCTTCCACATCCCCGGGTGCGCGAGCACGCAGGCGCCTCCGGCCGCGGCGATCAACCGGAGCGCCTCCAGCGGGTGCAGCGCATGCTTCGGGACGTACGCGGGGCCGTCGTCGGAGATGTAGCGCTCGAACGCTTCCTTCTCGGTCGCGACGATGCCGGCCTCGACCATCGCCTGCGCGACGTGCGGACGCCCGATCGTCCGGCCGCCCGCGAGCTCGCTCACGCGTTCGAACGAGATGTCGAATCCGAGCTCCCGGAGCCGTTCGACGATCATCTCGCCGCGCCGCAGCCGCGTGGCGGTGAGCCGGAGGAGCTCCCGCTCGATGGCGGGATCGTCCGGGTCGACCCAGTAGCCGAGGATGTGGAGGCTGGCCCCCTCGTACTCGGCGGAGAACTCGACCCCCGGGACGAAGTCGAGGCCCAGCTCCTCCGCCGTGGCGGCGGCCTCGGCCACGCCGTCGAACGTGTCGTGGTCGGTCAGGGCCACGCCCCTCAGGTCCCGCTCCGCCGCGAGGGTCATCACCCCCGCCGGGGACAGGGTCCCGTCCGAGCGAGCGGAATGCGTGTGCAGGTCGTAGCCGGGCATCGCCGGAAGGGTGGCAGACCGGCGGCTCGGCCGTCCAACGACTACGGGGCCGGCCCGACGAGCCGCCGGCCGATCGCCTCGACCGTGCGGCACCCGGTGAGGGCCATCGCGTTCTCGATCTCCGCTCGGAGGATGCCGAGGACGTCGACGACACCCTCCTCCCCCTCCGCGGCGAGCCCCCACGCGGCCGGCCGTCCCACCATGACCGCCGCCGCACCGAGGGCCATCGCCTTCAGCACGTCGGTGCCTCGTCGGACGCCGCCGTCCATCAGCACCGGAAGCCTGCCCGCCAGCGCCTCCACCACCTGGGGCAACGCGTCCAGCGAGGCCGGGCAGGAATCCAGCTGCCGACCACCGTGGTTCGACACGACGACGCCGTCGGCGCCGTGCTCGAGCGCGAGCTCGGCGTCCTCGGCCGTCAGGATCCCCTTGACGAGCACCGGCAACCCCGGCGCATGCTCCCGGATGAACGCCAGGTGATCCCACGACAGGTTCGGTTCGTACTCCCGACCCACATCGTCGAACCCTTCCGGGAACACGAAGCCGCTCCGCGAGTCCCGATGCCGGAGTCCCGCGACCGGGAAGTCCACCGTCCAGCAGATCGCGCCGTACCCCGCCGCGACGACCCGCGAGAGCATCTCGGCGGAGAGGCTCGGGTCCGAGAACAGGTAGAGCTGCCACCACTTCGGGCCGTGGCTCGCGGTGGCGATCTCCTCGAGCCGGTCGACCGCGGTCGATGACACCACCGCGATCGTCCCCGCGCGGGCGGCCGCGCGAACCGTTCCCACCTCTCCTTCCGGGTGTGCCAGCCGCTGGAACGCCCACGGCGCGACGAGGACGGGGAACGCGATCGGGATGCCGAGGACCTCCGTCGAGGCATCGGGGGAAGCGGTGGCCTGCAGGATGCGGGGACGGAGGACCCATCGGTCGAACGCCCGGAGGTTGTCCTCGAGCGTTCGCTCGTCCCCCGCCCCGCCGGCGATGAAGTCGAACACGTCGGCGGAGAGCTTCGCTCGCGCGATCGGCTCGTAGTCGTCCACCTGCAGGTACCGCGGCGCCGCCATGCGCGGGCAAGGGTATCCGACGTGGCGCGCCTCTCTGGCCGGTCTATCGTGAGGACGTGGCGAGGGTCGGGGTCTTCGGAGCCGGAGCGATGGGCACGGCGCTCGCGATGCATGCGGCGCGCCTCGGCCTCCCCACCGCGCTCTGGGCCAACGAACACGACCTGGCCGCTTACGCCGCGATGCGCGAGGACCGGAAGCATCCGCTGCTCCCCGAACACCTGCCGGAGGGCCTCGAGCTCCACGGTCCCAACGAGCTGGCCGAGGCCGCCCGTGACGTCGAGATCGCCGTGCTGGCCGCCAACACGTCGGGTGCCCGTTCCCTGGCGGCGATGGTGCGCGACCAGGTGATCGGCGCGCGCTTCGCGGTCTCCGTCGCGAAGGGCCTCGAGCCGGGGAGCGGGAAGCGGATGAGCGAGGTCTACGGGGAGGAGATCGACGGGCCCGATGTCGTGGCCGTGGGCGGACCCTGCCTCGCCCGCGAGCTCGCGGAGGGCCTGCCGACGGCCGCGGTGTGGGCCGCGCAGGTCGCAGACGTGGCCGAGGAGGCGGGGAAACCGTTCGACGACCGGCGGTACCAGCTGACGTTCACCGAGGACCTGGTCGGCGTGGAGCTGTGTTCCATGGTGAAGAACGTCGCCGCGATCGGCCTCGGCATGCTCGATGGGCTCGGGCGGGCGTCGTCGATCGACTACCAGAACGCGAAGGCCGCCCTGTTCACGAGGGCGGTCCGCGAGATCGTCGAACTCGTGACGTCCCTCGGCGGCAACGAGGAGACGGCGATGGGTCTGGCGGGCATCGGCGACCAGCTGGTCACGAGCCTCGGAGGACGGAACCGCCTCTACGGGGAGTTGGTGGCAACCGGCGAGCCCCCCGAGGACACGCTCCGGGAGCTGGAGGCTCGCGGGCTCACGGTCGAAGGCGTGCAGTCCACGAGGGACGTCCGGCGACTCGGCTCGGAGCGCGGCCTGGAGCTGCCGTACCACGAAGCGGTCCATCGGGTGCTGTTCGAGGGTGCCCGCCCGGAGGAGATCCTGGAGGTCATGAGATGACGGAACGCACGCGCCCCGACCGGAACCTGGCCATGGAGCTCGCTCGCGTGACCGAGGCCGCGGCGTTGGCCGCCGGCCGCTGGATCGGCCGCGGCGACAAGAACGGGGCGGACCAGGCCGCGGTGGACGCGATGCGGCACATGATCGATTCGGTCTCGATGGACGGCGTCGTCGTGATCGGCGAGGGCGAGAAGGACGAGGCCCCCATGCTCTACAACGGCGAGTCCGTCGGCAACGGGTCGGGCCCCCCCGTGGACGTCGCCGTCGATCCGATCGACGGCACCCGTCTCACGAGCGTGGGCCAGCCGAACGCCGTCTCGGTGATCGCGCTCGCCGAACGCGGGACGATGCTCTTCCCAGACGTCGCCGTGTACATGGAGAAGGTGGCGACGGGGCCCGAGGCCGCAGACGCGATCGACATCACGGCGCCGCCGGAGGAGAACGTCCGGCTGGTCGCCAAGGCGAAGGGGATCAAGCCGGAGGAGGTCTCGGTGATGATCCTCGACCGCCCCCGGCACGAGGCCATGATCGAGGCCGTCCGCGAGGTCGGCGCCCGCGTGTACCTGATCACGGACGGGGACGTCGCCGGCGCGATCTCGGCGGCGGCACCGCGCGCGGGCGTGGATCTCCTCATGGGCATCGGGGGCACGCCCGAAGGCGTCGTGGCAGCCGCCGCTCTGAAGTGCATGGGCGGCGCGATGCAGGGACGTCTCTCACCGCGCACGGAGGAGGAGCGCGACCGGTTGGCCGGCGCAGGACTCGACCCCGACCGCGTGCTCACCACCGACGATCTCGTGTCGGGCAAGGACGTGTTCTTCGCGGCGACGGGGATCACCGACGGCTCGTTGCTGCACGGCGTCCGGTACTGGCCGGACGGCGCGACGACGTATTCGCTCGTGATGCGCTCGCGGTCCGGCACGATCCGGTGGGTGGAAGCCGAGCACCGGTTCGAGAAACTCGAAAGGATTTCAGGCGTCGACTACCGACGGTGATACGGCGCGTTTCGTGAATCCGGGCCGTTCCGGGTATGCTCCCGACCCGACCGAAAGGAGCCCGGATGGCTGAGAGGATGATCGTCGTGTGCGACGTCTGTGGCAAGCCCGCCACCGAAACCGTCACGATCAAGGCCGCGCGCGGGAACTTCGCGAAGGATCTCTGCGCCGCGCACGTCACCGAGCTGGTGGCCGGCGCGCGGAGACCGCGCCCCGGGCGTCCCCGCAAGCTCGCGGCCACGGCGGCCACGGCGGCCACAGCAACGAGGCGCCGGGGCCGCCCACGGAAGCCCGCGGGAAGGAAGGCCGCCGGCCGGAGGAAGGCTCAGGCCTCGCCGGGCGCCGCCAAGAAGTAGACGCCCTTCTGCGCCTTCGACACCGTCCCGTCGCGCACGAGCGCCCGCAGGACGGCCTGCACCTGTCGACGGACGTCGGGGTGCTCGAACGGATCGAGGTACCCGCGCCGGAGCGCGAGGTCCTGCACCTTCGTCCAGTGCAGCGGCTCCGCCTCCTCGCGGAGCACCGTGAGCACGGCCTCCCGCGGCTCCATCACACGCCCCGCGACCGCCGGATCACCCGCTCGGCGAACAGCTCCACCTGCTCCGGCTCGTGGATCGCGAACGGCAGCACCCACGGCGCGACGATGAGCTCGCCCACGCCGAGGGCCTCGAAGGCCTCGACCCGTTCGAGGACCCGATCCGGCGTGCCGGACAGCGTGTCCGCGAGCCAGGTGTCGTGGGTTTCGGCCGCCATCGCGTCGCCGGGGGCGGCGGCGCGGCCGCGCTCGAACGCGGCCCGCGCCGCCGCGTCGTCCTCACCCATCAGCGAGTAGAGACCCACGGACAGACCCAACGTCGCGGGGTCTCGGCCCGCTCGCTCGCAGGCTTCGCGCACGTCCCCGACCTTCTCCGCGTACGCGTCGGGGGACATGCGCCACACGACGTTCCATCCGTCCGCCCACCGGGCGGCGAGGCGCAGGAGCCGGGGACCTCCCTTCCCGCCCACCCAGAGGGCCGGCGGAGGGTCGGGGACCGGCCGGAGCACGGCGTCGCGCAGCCGCACGGTCGGCCCGTCGAACGTGACGGGGTCGCCGGCGAACAAGGCCCGCAGCACCTCGACGGCCTCCTCCAACGCCGCGAACCGCTCCCCCACCGAGCCGGCTCGGTAGCCGAACGCCGCGAACTCCTCCTCGAGCCATCCCGCCCCGACGCCCAGCTCCAGCCGGCCGGAGGAGAGGAGCGACAGCGACGAGGCCGACTTCGCGAGGAGCGCCGGATGCCGGAAGGAGGCGCACAGGACGAGGGTGCCGACCCGGACGCGCTCGGTCGCGGCGGCCACTCCCGCGAGCGTCGTCAGCGGCTCGAGCGCCGCGATCGGCGTCGGGTCCGCCCCGTACCGAGCGAACGAGTAGTAGAAGTGATCGGAGAGCCAGACGGAATCGAAGCCGAGCGCTTCGGCACGGCGAGCCCACCCGACCACGTCGTGGAAGCCGATCTCCCCCGAAGCTTGCGAGAAGCCGTAGTGGGGAAGGCTCAGCCCGAACCGCATCCCGCGAGGATAGTCGGGGTCAGGCGGGCGGCTGGTGGACGCCGAGACTGCCGTTCAGGAGCACCTTGCCGCGGGCGTCGCGGATCACGAGGGCGTCGAAGGCGTTGAGGTTCTCGACGAACCACCTGGAGACGCCGCCGCCGCCGCCCGCGTCCAGCGCGGAGATCTTCCCGACGACCAGCTCTCCCGCGTCGTCGCTGACGAGTCGGACCTCCAGCGGCAGCCGGCCCTCGCGCACGTCGGTCATCCCGGCGACGACGACGAACACGAGGTCGTCGGTCGACGGCGAGAGGAGGACGAGAGCCTGGCCCGCGCCCGTCCGCAGCCGAGGCGACGTCAGATCGGCCAGCTCGACGATGTTCTCCGGATCGGCCAGCTCGGCCTGCTCGATCACGTCCCTGAACTTCTCGAACGCGACATGCTGAGCCTTGATCGCTTGCTGGGCCCGCTCCTCGTATCGACCCGCCCGGCCCGCCATCACGGCCCCCCAGCCGAGGCCGGAGAGCGCGAGCACGGCCGCGAGCAGGGTGGCCGCGGCGACGCGGCTCCGCCGTGGCGACGCGGCCCCCCCCTTCGCGGCGCGCCGGACCGTCTCCACGACGGCTCCTTCGAGCTCCGCCGGCGGTTCCACGGGGGCGACGGAGAACGCCAGCGTCGCCGCCGCGCGTTGGAGCTCGCCGACCTCCTTCCGGCAGGCGGCGCACCACTCGAGGTGCCGGTCGACCGTCGAGGCTTCGTGGGACGGCAGGACGCCGAGCGCGTGCTCGGTGAGGCGATCGCGAACCGCGATGCAGCTCACGGCGCCACCTTGCCTTCGTTCGCACGACGCACCTTGATCATCGCCGTGCGCAGCCGGGTCTTGACCGTTCCGAGGGGGATCCCGTCGGCTTCCGAGATCTCCCGTGCGGTGAGCCCTCGGAAATAGGCGCGGGCGAGGAGCCTGCGTTCCCCCTCGCTCAGGGACGCGAGCGCCCGGAGCGCCGCGTCCCGCTCCTCGATCACGTCCTCCTCGCTGCCGCCGGGGACGTCCGGGACCTCGTCGACCAGGACCAGCGTCGGTCTCCGGGCTCCCGTCTCCCTTCGGAGGCGGTCGACGGCGAGGTTGTGCGCGATCGTCATGAGCCAGGTCGAGAGGCGGCCGCGCGCCGGATCGAACCGAGCGGCCTTCCGCCACGCGGTGAGGAAGACGTCCTGTGCCAGCTCCTCCGCGGCCTCCCGCGAGCCGAGCAGCCGGATGCCGAGCGAATAGACAGGCCGGCCGAACCTCGCGTACAGGGCGCGGACCGCATCGTCGTCACCGTCGAGGAGACCCTCCATCAGTTGTTGCTCCTCCCTGGGGAGGAGGGGACCTTCGTGCCCAACGTCCACCCGGGCTTCCTCTCGGTATACGGAGCCTTCGGCCGGCCGAGCTTGCCGACGCTTGCCCCCCGATATTGGCACGGTTGCGCGCGCACGGGAACGGCGGGGGAACCGCGAGAACCGGTGGGAGTAGGCTGGCGCATCACAGGGAAAGAGAGATCCGCCAGGAGCGCTGCCCGGTGGTCGAGAGGTCCAGGATCGCCAGAACCGCGGTCGGCGCCGTGCTCGTGGTGACCGGGCTCGCCCTCCCTGCGGACGCTCAGACCCGTGGGGATCCGGTCGTCAGGCTCTCCCTCGAGGGTGTGGTCGACCCGTTCGTTGCCGACTATCTGCGGAACGGCATCGACGGGGCACAGGGGTCGCCGGCGATCCTCCTCACGATCGATACGCCTGGCGGGCTCGATTCCTCGATGCGCGAGATCATCAAGGCGATCCGGGCCTCGGAGACGCCGGTGCTCTGCTACGTCTCCCCCGAGGGAGCGAGGGCGGCGTCGGCCGGAGCGTTCGTCCTGATGGCCTGTCCCGTGGCTGCGATGGCGCCGGCGACGAACGTGGGGGCTTCCACGCCCGTCGGGATCGGCGGCGTCACCCTGTCACGCAAGGTCGAGGAGGACGCCGCCGCCACCATGCGCGCCCTCGCCGAGGAACACGATCGCAACCAGGACCTCGCGGAGAGCTTCGTCACCGAATCGAGGAGCATCACCGCCGAGGAGGCGCTCGACGGGAACGTGATCGATCTGATCGCGAACTCCGAGCGGGCCCTGCTGGATCGGGTCGACGGCACGGTCGTCCGCGTGGCCGAGGGCGCCACGACGACCCTGCACACGGTCGGGACGAGGATCGATGACGTCGGGATGACCGCCGGGGTCGCGTTCCTCCACGACCTGTTCGACCCGAACCTCGCGTTCATCTTCTTCTGGCTCGGCCTCGCGCTCCTCGTGCTGGAGCTGATCGTTCCCGGCCACGTCTTCAGCGGCACGATCGGCACGATCCTCCTCCTGCTCTCGATCGTGTCGTTCGGCCTGCTCCCCGTCCGGCTGATCGGGATCGCCCTGCTCGTGGCCTCGGTGGTCTTCTTCGTGATCGAGTTGAAGGTCCCCGGCCTCGGGATCTGGTCGGTCGCCGGGATCGTGTCGCTCGTGCTCGGCGGCCTGTTCCTCTTCGACACGTCGGGCGGCGTGCGCGTCTCACCCCTCGCGATCGCCCCGATGGCCGCGTTCATGGCGCTGTTCTTCGGCTTCGTGGTCTCGAAGGCGCTGGCGATGCGGCACCTGCCGCCCCCGCTCGGAGCGCACGCCGTCGTCGGTCGCGAAGGCGTCGTACTCGGCGAGGGACTCCACCCACAGGGCGTCGTCCGCGTGGCCGCGGAGGAGTGGAAGGCGACCTCGTCCACAGGTCCCGTCCCGGCTGGAACGAGGGTCCGCGTGACGAGGCTCGACGGGCTCGTGCTCACCGTCGAGCCGCTCGATCTCGAGCACGCGCCGACCGGCGGCGCCGCGCCGGCCCAGGGAGGGAGCACCTGATGGACTTCGCGGATCCGATCTTCATCATCGCGGCCGTGGTGGCGCTGCTGGTCATCCTGTTCCTCGCCAACGCCATCCGCATCGTCCCTGAGTACCAGCGGCTGGTCCTGTTCCGGCTCGGCCGCTGCATCGGCACGCGCGGACCCGGGCTGGTCATCATCATCCCCATCGTCGACCGCGTCGTCCGGGTGGACCTCAGGGAGCAGTACCTCGAGATCCCGCACCAGTCGGCGATCACCGAGGACAACGCCACGATCTCGATCGACTTCATCGTGTTCCACAAGGTGGTCGATGCGCAGATGTCGATCCTCACCGTCGGGAACTTCGCCGGCGCCGCGCAGAACATCGCCGCGACCACCCTGCGCTCGGTCGTCGGGGACATGTCCCTCGACGACGTGCTGGCAAAGCGCGAGCAGATGAACGAGGTCCTCCGGGTGAAGCTCGACGAGGTGACGGAGCGGTGGGGCGTGAAGGTCACGAACGTCGAGATCCGCGAGATCATCCCTCCGCCCCAGGTCCAGGAGGCCATGACGCGACAGATGTCCGCCGAACGAACGCGACGGGCGGTGGTCACGGAGGCCGACGGGTCCAAGCAGGCCGCCATCACGGTGGCGGAGGGGAACAAGCAGTCCGCCATCCTGAACGCCGAGGGCTCGAAACAGTCCGCGATCCTCACGGCCGAGGGCGATCGGCAGGCGGCCATCCTGAGGGCCGAGGGATTCGCGCTGGCCTTGCAGACGATCAACCAGCAGGCCGCCGGGGCCGACCAGAAGACGATGACCCTCCAGTACCTGGAGGCCCTCAAGCAGATCGGAGCCTCGCCGGCGTCGAAGATCGTCGTGCCGATGGAGCTGTCCGGCCTCGTCGCCGGGATGGTCACACTTGCCGACCAGACGAAGGGCGACGGCAGAACGCCGGCCGAGTAGTTCTCGGATCAGGACGCCGCTCGTGAGCGCGTCCGGGAGACGGTTGAGGCGTCTCCTCCGCGCTGCCCATCGACGCTGGCCGCGATCCTTCCTGTGGTCGACGCTGCTGGCGGTGTCGTACACCCAGCGCACCTGGGCCGCGCCGGCGGGAAGCGAAGAGCGTCGGCGATATGCGGCCGAGGCGATCCGGTGGTACGAGCGAGAGGAAGACTCGTGGCGAGATGTGACGGAGTGGCGGCTGGGCCCAACGGTCCTGGAGTACCAGCGCTTGGCGAACCGAGGAACCATGGCTTGGCTGGCGTTCGAGATCGGCGACGTCTCACGAGCCGAGCGATGGGCCGAGGACGCGGTACGCCTCCCCGACGTCGTGGCTCAGGTGCCGTGGATGACGCGGGGCTTCCCTCCCGACGTGTGGGCCGTCCATCGAGGGAACATCGTGCTCGGCAAGATCGCTCTCGATCGTGGCGACAGCGAGGAAGCCGAACGTCGCCTGTCGCTCGCTTCGGGCGCCTGGTCCCGCTCGGATCGCGTGATCGAGTGGGGGGATCCGGACTTCAGCCTGGCACAAGAGCTCCTGCATCGTGGTCGGACGGAGCCGGTCGTCTCCTACCTAACCGCGTGTGGGGAGATCTGGGTGTACGGAGAGCAGCACATCGATGGGTGGATCCGAGCGATCGAGAGTGGCGCGGTCCCCGACCTTCGACCGTGGCGGCACGCCAGACCCGAATCCCGGTTGACCCTCCGTGGGTTCCGGTCGACCCTCCGAGCGTTGAAGCGCCGAAGGACGTCGATGACCACGTGAACGAGCCGGAACCCTCCTCCCCGGCTCGGTGTAGGCATCGGTGACAGGACCAGCTCCCGTGGAGGGCCGACCACTGGAGGACGCCGAGCTCGCGCGGCGAGCCCGTGAGGGTGACGACGACGCGTACGGAGAACTGATCGCCCGGTACGAGCAGGTCGCCTTCCGGGTCGCCTGGCTCGTGACCCGCGACCGCGGCGACGCCGAGGACGCGGCCCAGGAGGCATTCGTGAAGGCCTACTACGCGCTCCCCCGGTTCCGGCCCGACGCTCCGTTCCGCCCGTGGCTGCTGCGGATCGTGTCCAACGAGGCCCGCAACCGCGCCCGCTCGACCCGCCGGCGCCACGGCCTCACGCTGCGGGCGGCCGCGGTCTCCGACCGGGACGCGGCCCCGTCCCCGGAGACCGCGGCCCTCGCCGCCGAGGACCGCCGGGCGCTGCTCGAGGCCCTGAACCGACTGCCCGCCCCGGACCGGGAGGTCATCGGGTACCGGTTCCTCATCGGCCTGTCGGAGGCGGAGACGGCCGAGGTCCTCGAGGTCCGCCTCGGGACGGCGAAGTCCCGGCTCTCGCGGGCGATGGGTCGGCTCCGGGCGGTGCTGGAGGGCTCGGGATGAGCGAGCGGCCGGCCTCCATGAACGACGAGCAGCTGGGCGCGGCGCTGTCCGCGCTGGACCTCGAATGGCCCCCCACGCCCCGGCTGGCGCCCGCGGTGATGGCCGCCGCTCGGGACGCCGAGCGTCGGCCGAAGGTCGTGCGCCTCCCGATGTCCCGTCGGAAGCGGATCCTCCTGATCGCGGCGGCGACGGTGCTGCTCCTCGCCGGCGTGGCGGTGGCCGCGAAGCTGATCGTGGACCTCGGCGCCGTCGTCGTCGAGGTCACGCCCCACGCCCCCGGCTCGCTGCCGAGCACGTCCGCGATCCCGTTCGGGCGGCCCATCACGCTCGACGAGGCCGGCGACCTGCTCGGCCGAGCCGCGCCGGTCCCGGCGCGGCTCGGCCCCCCCGACCGGATCTGGGCGGACGAGGTCGTCGCGGACGGCGCCGAGGTCGTCCGCGTCACGATGGTGTGGCGACCCGGCCCCGATCTCCCGGTCATCACGGGCACGCGGTACGGCGCCGTCCTGATGCGGTTCGAAGGAGATGCGGACGTCGCGTTCAAGGACGTCTACGCGGACACGGGCGTCGTCGAGCCCGCTCCCTTCGACGGGATCGAGGGCATCTGGACGTCGGGCACCCACCTGCTGCAGCTGCTCTCCAGCGAGGGTGTCGTGTACGTGCGGGTGGACGGGAACGTGCTCCTGTGGCGGGACGGCAGCTACACGATGCGACTGGAGACCTCGCTGCGCAAGGCCGCCGCGGTTCGGGTCGCGGCGTCGACGCCGGCGGGAACCCCGTGAGGCGCACGGGTGTAGCAAGAGCATCCGACGGCGAGGAGGGATCGGCATGAAGCGCTGGCTGGTGGTCTGCGTGCTGCTGGGCGGCGGGACACTCGTCGTGGGGACGGCAGGCGCCGCGTCCGCGGGGGGCGGTTGCCACGGGGGCGCGACGAAGGGGACGGACCCGCACGTCGTGATCGCGGACGCGTGCTTCTCGGCGACGATCACCTCGATCGCTCCCGGCACGACGGTCTCTTTCCTCAACAAGGACCCGTTCGTGCACAACGTCACCGCCAACGGCTGGGGTCACTACGACGACCTCCAGCAGGGCGACACGTTCCGGGTGACCTTCGACGACGAAGGCATCTACCCCTTCGCCTGCACGTACCACCCCGGCATGAGCGGCGCGATCGTCGTCGGGGACGGCGACGGGCCGGGCAACGGCAGCAGCGTCTTCGTCGAGGAGAACGCCGAGCAACCGCCCGCGTCCCGGGTCGATCCGGTGGCCGCCCGGTCGTCGGACACGTCCTGGGTGTGGGTCCTCGCGGCCGGTCTGGGCGGACTGGCCTTGGGAGCCGGGATCGCGTTCGGCGTCACCCGTCGAGGCCGGACGAGCGTCCCCGCGTAGCCCCGCTCCGGGGACCGAGGCCGGCTCCGCCCGCCTCGGTCCCTGCTGCGCCCCGGCTTGACCTGCGACGCGCGGGCGTTGTTGGATGCGTCAACCCACGCCACGGGAGAGCTCCATGCCCGCACGGACGATCCTCATCGGTCTCATCTCGGTGCTGTTGATGAGCACGATGGCGACCGCGGCCGGCGCTCATCTCGACGGGCCGGGCGCTCCCCCGCGCAAGGACCGACCACGGATACCAGCGACCCTCCGTGCCCCCTTCCCGGGGGTCACGAACCACTTCGCGGTCGTCGCGCACCGCAGCTTCGGGAAGATCGACACCAACGGTGACGTCTGGGTCCACGCCGGGACCGCCTACGTGGGAACGTGGTCCGATCCGTGCACCGGAGACGGCGTGAAGGTCGTGGACGTTTCGACGCCCTCGAGCCCTCAGGTCCTCGGACGTGTCGGGGCTCGGGCTGGCACCAGCGCCGAGGACGTGGTGGTCCGGAGCGTGGCGACCGTCTCGTTCACCGGCGACCTCCTCGCGGTCGGGATCCAGCGGTGCGGACGATCACAGGCGCTCGACACACAAACCTTCGGGGTCGAGTTCTGGGACGTGACCGATCCGGCGAACCCGACCCGGTTGTCCCAACTCAGTGTCCGGAAAGGGTTCGGGGGCGTTCACGAGCTCGATCTGTTCCAGCGCGGCGGCAACGTCTACGCCCTGCTCGCTTCCCCATTCCGGGAATGGAGCGGCGCGGATCGGGGAGACGTGGTGATCGTGGACGCCACGGACCCGAGCGACCCGGTGCGTGTGGGGCAGTGGGGAGCGAGGCTCGAAGGGCTCTCTCGGAGTCCGTACGACGGCCGCGGGAGCTTCGGATCCAAGTTCGGACACGGCGTGCGCGCCAGCGCCGACGGAACGAAGGCCTTCGTGTCCTACTGGGACCTCGGCGTCGTTACCCTCGATATCACGGACCCCGCGGACCCGACGATGATCGAGCGGACGCGGTACGACGCGTTCGCGGACGGGGATGCGCATTCGATGACCGACCACGACGCCAGCGGCACGGAGCTCATCCTCCAGAACGACGAGGACTTCGACCCCCGGTCGCCCGTCCGCGTCGTGGTCGGGTGGGGACCTCGGTCCGGGGCGGGTTCGGAGTCGCCGTACGCGAAAGCCCTCTGGGCGATGAACGATCACCGCGTGTCGGCGGCGATCTACCGGCCCGAAGCCGAAGGCTGTGTCTACGGGAACTACCCCAACCGGGCACGTGTCCGTGGACGGATCGTCGTGGTGAAGACGTACATGACCTTCTTCGACCCGAAGCCTCACCCGAACCGCCACTGCGACACCGTCCACCAGGAGAAGCTCGCGCTGAGCCTCGGCGCCGCGGCCGTGCTGCACGATGTGGTGTCCACGACCATGAGCCCGCAGTGGTGGGACTTCTCATCGGATCCCCTTCCTCGCCCCGTGGTCTTCGCGAAGCACGAGCTCGCTCTCCGGATCGTGACCGCGGGCCGAGCGAGCCTGCGGGCGAACCTCCCGTCGTGGGGATACCTCCGTGTCTTCGATGCGAACTCCGGACAGCAGGTGGCCCGCTTCGACGACCTCCCACGCATCCACTCGCTCCGCACGGGCGGTGGGAGCTGGTCGATCCACAACACCGAGACGTGGGGCGACCGGGCCTATTCCTCCTGGTACACGGCGGGGATCGTCGCGCTGGACCTCGGCCCCCTCGATTCCCCGACCCACGGGAACCCGACCAAGGTGGGGCGGTTCGTCCCGGACGTGGGAGCGTCGCTCACCGACGTGCTGCCCGACGGCCTCCCGATGGTGTGGGGCGTCGCCGTCGATCAGGCGACTGGTCTCGTGTACGTAAGCGACATGACCAGCGGCCTGTGGATCGTCGACCCGACCGGGGACGCCGAGCCGTCGCCGTAGACGGGTCAGACCGGCAGGCCCAGCCCGGCCTGCTGCATCGCCAGCTCGAAGTCGTGCCGGCTGGAGACGGCCTGGAACGCCGCCTCGGTCGTGATCCTCCCCTCCTGCAGCAGGATCAGCAGGGACTGGTCGAAGGTCATCATGCCGTAGAAGGCGCCGTCGGCGACCACATCCTTGATCTCGTGGGTCTTCTCCGGATCCGCGATCCGTTCGGCGATCCGTCCGGTGTTGACGAGGATCTCCAGGGACGGGGTGCGCCCGCCGTCCACGGTCGTCACCAGCCGCTGGCAGATGATCCCTCGGAGCGTGCCGGCCAGCGCCAGCCGGACCTGCTTCTGCTGGTACGGCGGGAAGAAGTCGATCACGCGGTTGACCGTCTCGGTCGCGTCGACGGTGTGGAGCGTCGACAGCACGAGGTGCCCCGTCTCCGCGGCTTGGATCGCCGCGCGGACGGTCTCGGTATCGCGCATCTCGCCGATCAGGATCACGTCGGGATCCTGCCGGAGGGCCGCCCGGAGCGCCGACAGGAAGTCCTGCGTGTCGTTGCCGATCTCGCGCTGGTTGATCGACGCCATTGCGTCCCGGTGCAGGACCTCGATCGGGTCCTCGATCGTCACGATGTGGACGGGCTTCGTCTCGTTGATGTAGCCGATCATCGACGCGAGCGTCGTGGTCTTGCCCGACCCGGTGGGACCGGTCACCAGGATCAGGCCCCGGTGCTCGTCGGCCAGCTGCCGCACGGCGTCGGGCAGCCCCATCTCCTCGAACGTCGGGCCACCGAACCGCAGGCGGCGGAGCACCATGGAGATCGACCCCCGTTGCTTGAAGACGTTCGCCCGGAACCGCCCGACGTCTCGCAGCGAGTAGGCGAAGTCGACCTCGCCGGTCGTCTCGAACGCTGCCTTGCGGTCGGCCGGGATGATGCTCTCGGCGATGGCCGCGGTCTCCATCGGGGTGATCGCGTCCCGTTCGAGGCGCATGAGACCCTCCGGGAGGCGGATCATCGGGGGGGATCCGACCTTCACGTGGAGGTCCGAGCCCTTCCCCGTCATCAGATCCTTGAGCCAGCCGTCGAACTCCGCGACGGCGGCATGCGTGTCGTCCACCGGCCACACCTTTCGTGCGCACGCCGCAGGACGAGCGTCCGCGCGCCCCGCATCCCTCCCATCGGTCGGTCCGGGGGCGAACTTCAGTCCGGCGGTGTTCCGGCGTCAGGCCCCGGCGAGGACCCGGCACACCGAGCCGCGATCGGCGAGGGGCTCGAACGACCGCAGGTGCAGGCGAGGACGGGATCCCTCGAGCATCCCTTCGAGCAGCCCCCGGTGGACCGTGCAGACGAGGTCGCGGTGCTCCTCGAGGAGGTCCCTGAACGGGCATCCCCGGAGACCGATCTCGACGGTGCGGCTCCCCCGTCGCCGGAACCGCGGATCGAACCCCGCCTCGGCGAGGGCGTCCCGCAGCCCCGCCAGGTTGGGCCCCGGTCGGCGGGCCCCTGGGGGCTGCGCGTGCCTCGTCATGAGGTACTCGCCCCACTCCCGGGCGAGCTCGTGGGCCCCGTTCCGCGCGCGGGACCCGGAGACGAGCGTCGCCAGGATGTCGGCGAGCAGACGGTAGTCGCGGCCCTCCCGTCCGTCCCTCGCCACCGCCGCGTACACGGTCTGTGGCCGGCCCACCGCTGACGGGGCCCGTCGAGTTTCGGAGGTCACCAGGCCCGCATCGACCAGCCGCCGCAGGTGCGGGCGGATCGTGTTCGCGTGGAGCCCGAGCCTGGTCGCCAGCTCCCGGACGGGCACGGGCCGTCCGGAGAGGCGGAGGTACCGGTAGAGCCGGTAGCGGGTGTCGTCAGCCAGGGCCTTGTGGACCTCGACCGGCGCGGGCTCGTTCATCGACACATCTCGTACGATGGGCTTTGCACGGTTGGCACCGTGTCAACCAGATCTTAGACCGCCGGCCGGAGCCTGGATGCCGGCGGGTCGGGAACGTGGAAGGAGGGCCCGTGGCGACGGAGACGCAGGTCCGGGAGGCGCTGAAGGGCGTCAGGGATCCCGAGATCGGCCGTCCGATCGACGAGATCGGGATGCTCCGGTCCGTCGAGGTGGACGACGGCGTCGTCCGCGTGCACGTCCTCATCACGATCGAGGGCTGCCCCCTTAAGGACAGGATCACCGGTGACGTCACGGCGGCCGTCCAGCCGCTCGAGGGGGTCGAGCGGGTCGAGGTCGAGCTGACGCCGATGAGCGGGGAGGAGCGAGAGAAGCTCGTCTCCCAGCTGCGGGGGGGACAGCCGGCCGCGCCGACCACGATCTCGTTCCCACCGCAGACCTCGATCATCGCGATCGCGTCCGGGAAGGGCGGCGTCGGGAAATCGAGCGTGACGGTGAACCTCGCCGCCGCGCTCGTGAAGGCCGGCCGCTCGGTGGGCGTGCTCGACGCAGACGTCTGGGGATTCAGCGTGCCGCGGATGCTCGGCGCCCTCGGCAAGCCGGTCGGGTTCAACGACATGATCCTGCCCCTCGAGGCGCACGGGGTGAAGGTGATCTCGATGGGTCACTTCGTGCCGGAAGAGACCCCGGTGATCTGGCGCGGCCCGATGCTGCACAAGGCGATCCAGCAGTTCCTCGGAGACGTCTGGTGGGGCGACGTCGACTTCCTGCTGTGCGACCTGCCGCCGGGAACGGGCGACGTGTCGATCTCGCTGGCGTCGTTCATCCCCGGGGCGTCGATGCTCGTCGTGACCACCCCGCAGGACGCGGCACGGAAGGTGGCGGAGCGCGCGGGGAAGATGGCCGAGCGCACCAACCTCCGCCCGATCGGCGTGATCGAGAACATGTCGTGGTTCATCTGCCCCCACTGCGGCGAGCGCGAGACGATCTTCGGCGACGGGGGCGGACGCGAGGCCGCCGAGACCCTGGGCGTCCCGTTGATGGCCCAGGTGCCGCTGATGCCCGCGCTGCGAGCCGGCGGCGACGAGGGCGTGCCGATCGTGGTGTCGGATCCCGGTTCACCGGCCGCGCTGGCGCTCACCGAGGCCGCCGACGCGGTCGCCCGGGCGACGAAGTCGAAGGTGGGCAAACCGCTGCAGCTCACGGCTCGATGACGACGCGCCAGGCGCCTACACGTCGGGCCGAGACGCGACGCTGATCCGATCGCGCCACGTCGCGCCGCCCGGGGCCGGCCGTTCGAGCAAAGCGGGGAGATCGGGATCGTTCATCTGGAGCTCGACGTAGCGGCGCAACGTCTCTTCGCCATAGGGCAGGTGGGCCGTCGCTCCGACGTGGGCGAGGGTGTATGTAGAGGGCTTCGGGATCTGACGGAGGTCGCTCCTCGGCGGCCTCGTGGGCAAGCCGATCCGCCTCGGCCACCCGGCCCAGGTCGACCTGGATCTGTGCGCGCAGGAAACGAGCCGTCGCCGACGGATAGCCGAGCTCCTGGGCCCGGTCCAACATCCCGGCCGCCCGTTCCGCCTCACCCTGGTGGACCGAGCACATGGCCAAGCCGACGAACGCCTCCGCCGCCGCCTCGCCGCCGGTGAGTTGCTCGTAGGAGCGCGCTGCCTCATCCAGTCGCCCCGAGGCAAGGAGGGCGCCCGCCCTGCTGGCGAGCACACGCCGTTCGGCGTCCGCCGGCTGGGACGACCCCTTCACGAACAGTCGGAACGCTTCGTCGGCCGCGGCGTCGCGCCCCGCAGCCAACAGCGCGGTACCCAACACGAGATACGCGTCGGGCACCGTCAGCCGACGGGCGCCTGGCCGGTCCAGGCGACCGATCAACCGCTCGAGGAGGTCCGCGGCATCCGGATACCGGTGCGCCGTGAGGGCTTCCTGCGCGAGGACCGCGAGCACCCCCTCGTCCTTCGGATGCTTCGCGAACAGGGCTCGTACGTCGGCGAGCGCTGCCCCCGCGGCTTCGGGATCCTCAGCAGCGTTCGCGGTCTGCCATCTCGACGTCGCGAGCCACGGGGCCGAGGGGTCCTCGGCCGCTTGATCACGCCTGAACCACTCCGCGCGGTCGTCCTGTCCGAGCGCTCGCAAGACGTCGTATCTGAGGTGCGCTGCAACCCGGCGAAGGGGGCGACACGCCCTCATGATCGAGCCCTGGCCGTGCTGGACGCGACGGGGATCCGGAACAGCAGAGGAGTATCTGCCACGGGTCGAGGCGTACGGCGGTGAGCACGCCAAGCTCCGCGAGGTCGGGCGCGGCTACCTCGGGTGATCGCGGTCAGCCGTCGCCGGCGGGAACGGGTTCCTCGTCGGGGGTCTCGAGCCGGCCCGGCGTCGTGGGGCCGGGGCGTTTCGAGACGGCCCAGGAGAGCAGCAGAGCGGTCGCCACGATCGCGGTGGTGAGCGCCGTCCACTGGGAGCCCGTGAACGGCCCGAAGCGCTTGTCGATCCGGAGCGAGTCTTCCAGGAGCCGCAGGCACCCGTACACCAGGCCGAAGGTGAGGGTGACGATGCCCTCGCGACGCGGCGAGCGGATGAACCACCACAGGAAGGCGAACAGGAGACCGGCCAGCAGCATGTCGTAGAGGGCGGTCTGGTGGACCCCCACCCCGCGGGCGACGACCTCCGCGCCGTCGCGGAGGACGGCGCCGCTCCGATCGATCGTCTCCGTGAAGCCGCCTCGGAGGCTGGCCGTGCAGGTGCCCCCGGCGCACCGGAACGGCGGAGCCAACGTGCCGCCCTCGTAGGTCCAGGCCAGGAGCCAGGACGTCGGCTTCCCCAGGTGGTCGCCGATGATGAGGTCCCCGATCCGCCCGACCGTGATCCCCAGGGCCAGGCCGGGGGCGACCGCGTCCGCGATCTGGAAGAACCGGAACCGGTAGGCCTGCCGCCTGATGTTGACCGCGTTCGCGATCGTGGCGCCGGCGATCCCCCCCAGGAGCGAGATGCCCCCCTTCCAGATCTGGAACCACTCGAGCGGGCTCTCGAACTCGGACACGTGCGCGATCACGTAGGCGACGCGGGCTCCCACGATCGCGCCGATCAGCGCCCAGAACACGACCGAGTTCGCGGCTTCCACGGGGACGCCCCGGCGGACCGCGAGCCTCGTGAACAGCCAGGACCCCGTCAGGAACCCGATCGCGATCCCGAGGCCGTGCGGCGAGATCTCGATCGAGTCCCCGAACCGGATGCGGTCGAGGACCGGCCATCCGACGGAGGCGATCGCGCCGAGCACTCGAGGCGAGTCTATCCGTGGCGCCGGCGACGGCGGGATGCGCCGTCACTGGCGCGCGGCCACAGGCGGGCGACCGCCCGACCGAAGAGCAGGCCGCTGACCACGTCGCTCGGGTAGTGGACGCCGAGGTAGACGCGGGACGCGGCGACCGAGGCATCCAGCCCGGTGAGCGCGGTCCGGGCGAGCGGCCCGACCCCCAGCTCGCGTGCGGCCACGCGCGTGAAGGTCGTGAGGACCGCCGGATGGCTCGAGGGCCACGAGGTTCCGCGCGGCACCGCGATCATCCGCCGCGCGTCGTCCGGGTTGGCGACGAAGGGGCGAGGCCGGTCCACCCCCCGCTTGATCCCCTGGAGCAGGAGCCAGGTGGCGGCCGCCCCCGCGAGGGCCCGGCCGCCCTCCCGGCGCCGCCCTAGGAGCGCCAGCACGCCGGCGGACGCCGTCGCCGCGTAGAGCGATCCCGCCTCGGTGATCGCCGAGAACGCTCGATCGACGGCATCGCCCCGGCCGGCGTTGGCGGCCTTGAAGAGGCGCTCGTCGAGCTCGCGACCGTCGGCGGTCCGCAGCGCGACGTACCCGACGGCCGCGCCGCCCGCGGCGAGCGTGGCGCTCCACACGGCTCTCCCGAGCTTCATCGGCCGCCCATCATGCGACAATCGGCCTGCAACCGTCAGGAGGACCGATCGCCATGCGACGCGACCCAGACGACCCGAACGACGCCGTCCCGGAGGAGAAGCCTCGGTTCGAGTACCGTCGGGAAGGCCTGGGCGGCAAGGCCACCGTTCTCATCGTCGCCGGCATCCTCCTGTTGATCTTCTTCCTCCAGAACCTGGACGACGCCAACGTCGACTTCCTGTTCTGGGATTGGGACGTGGCGATCGCCGCCGTGATCGGGATCGCGGCCCTGCTCGGCTTCGTCATCGGCTGGACCTTCGGTTGGATCCGCAGGCGCGCGAAGCGGACCGACTAGCCTCCGGCCTCGATCTGACGCTTCTGCGCCAGCGTCCCGTAGCGGATCCCGAGCTGCGCGCCGCCTACGGCGTGCAGGCCCGCCGCCACCACGCGACCGAGGGGCCCACGGAACCGGTACGTGACCTCGTGCCGGAGGACGCTCCGGCTCCGCGGGAGGCTGGCGATCGACGTCCGGATCGTCGCTTCCAGGGGCCCCTCCAACCGGATCGTCGCGAGCGACGGCGGCTCCCATGCGACGATCGTGCCCCGCACCTTCACCCGGACCCCCATGAAGCTCATCACGACCCGATAGGTGGAGCCCACGCCGAGCTCGCCGTCCGGGACATCGACGCCCACCACGTGTCGCTCCCACTGGGGGATGTTCCTGGGGTTGCTCACGACCTTCCACACGCGCTTGGGGGGCGCGTCGACCTCGACGGAGAACTCCGTGGTCGTCATCCCGGGCCGGCGCTGCCGCTGGACCAGCCGCGCCACCAGACGAGGCGGGCGGGAGCCAGGCGGATCAGGACGTCGGCGTCGGGATGGATCCCGGCGGCGAGCGCCCGGGCGCTCTTCGCGCCGTTCCCCAGCTCGTCCACGACGTAGATCGATGCGGTCCCCTGCACCATCGCGCCGACCATGTCCCTCGCGCGCCATGCGGATGCCTCGTCCACGGTGAGCGCCGCCGGTACGTCGGGCCCCGCGGACGCGAGCGCGAGCGTCTCCGCCGGGAGC
Source organism: Actinomycetota bacterium (assembly GCA_044865955.1). Taxonomy (GTDB): domain Bacteria; phylum Actinomycetota; class UBA4738; order UBA4738; family HRBIN12; genus JAJNBA01. The sequence continues at coordinate 39,052 of JBIOTM010000135.1, forward strand.
GCGGCGTACAGCGAGTGCTCCTCGGACCGCCATCGCGCGGGGACGACCACGGGACCCCGTTCCCCCACGAGGGTGAGCGCCGCCTCCCCCTCCGAACCGAGCGCCTTCCGCACGTCGCCGGGGAGCGGGCGGAACGGGTCCTCGGCCCTCGTGGAGCGGCGGAAGGCCGGGTGCGACGAGGTCTCCCCGCCCCATCGGCCCCTCCCCTCCTGGACGCCGTCGTCGTCCACCAGGGCCGTGCGCTCGAGGTCGATCCCGACGAAGACGCGGCCGGGCGGCGTCCACGCGAACGGCACCTGCTTCGCGTCGAACGCGTAGCCTGCGAAGAACCGCGCGTTCTTCCGACTGAACCCCGCGGTGGCGCGGGCGATCGAGGTCGCGCCCGCGACGGCCGCGCCCCACGTGCCCCGGTCGAGGGCGTCGTAGAGCTTGACCGAACCGGTGAACGAGACGGCCAGGTCGCCGTGGCGGACCAGTCCCGCCGCGGACGGGTCCGCCCGCCACGCGCGGGTCTTCACGGAGCGGCGGGACGTCGTGAGCCACAGGCGCCCACCCGAGTAAGCGAACACGAGCGGCGTGCAATGCGGACCGTTCGGCGTCGAGGTGGCGACGGCGCAGAACCGCCCCTGTTCGAGCACCGACTGCACGGCTGTGGAGAGGAAGCTCATCCGGCCACCTTGGCACGGGCGGCCGACGGGGGCCATGCGAGCATGAGGCCGGTCCACACGAGGTGGCTCGCGACCGGGGCCAGGACGCCGGCGCTCCACACGGCCAGGGCCGTCCACAGGGCCCCCCCGACGACCGCGCCCGCCAGCAGGGGCGGGCTGGCCCACATCGCGTTGACCGCGACGGCCGCCGCCCACGCCAGCACCCCACCGGCGGCCGGGGACGTGGCCTCCTGGAGCACCGGGACGGCGAGGCCCCGCCAGAACAGCTCCTCCCCCGGCACGGCCACGAGCAACGAGACGAGGAGGGCGATCCAGAAGGGAGCCTCCTCCGAGCGGCGATAGACGGCCCGCACGGACCGGCGGATCGCCTCCTGCCGGGCGGCGAGCCCGACGACGGGCCGGGTGGCGCCGTAGAGGGCGAGGCCGGACACGATCCCCACCGTGACGGCCGCCCCACCAGAGGTGTCCGCGCACCAGGCCGGCTCGCCGGTGAGGAGCGAGGCGATCCCCAGCGCCGCGAACGCGATCGCGGTCGCCGGCCAGAACGGCAGCCGACCCCTGGCGACGAGCAGCCAGACGATCGCCTGAGCGCCGATCCCGGTCGCGACGACCGCCTGGGGCATCAGCGAGGAGGCACCGGCCCGAACGCCGTGTCCAGGAAGCGAGTCTTGACGGCCACCTCCGCGGTGAAGGCCGTGACGACCGCGAGGTAGTAGAAGCCGGTCGCCGACTGCACGGCGGAGGCCCGCTCCCCCTTCAGGGCGGCCTTGACGAGCACGGCGATCAAGGCGGTCGCCGCGACCATGCCGAGGGCGATCCAGGGAGCCAGCGCCCCGGCGGTGAGGAGCGGATTGATCGAGGCCGAGTCCTCGACGCCGGAGAAGCCGCCGCTGATCACGGAGGCCGCGGCGGCGACCACGGCGACCAGCAGGATCGCCGTCGTGCGGTCGATCGGCTCGCGGGACAACTTGCGATCCGTCAGGTACCAGTGCCCCAGGAGGAGACCGTCGGTCGTGGCGCCCAGCAGGGCTGCGCCGGCCGCCAACTGGAAGAGCGCGACCGGGTAGGCCTGGCGGCCGGCGCCGCCCATCCACCCGAGGACCGCCAGCCACGCCGCTACGCTCAGGAGCCCCACGATCCGGGCGGCGGACGGCCGTCTCGCGAAGAGGAGCACGGTCCACAGGACGGTCCCGACGAGCGCGGCCAGGGTGGCCGCTCGAAGGATCCCCGCATCGGCGGAACGATCCACGACGGCGTCGGCGACCGACAGCCACGTGATCGCCGCGAGCACCGTGAGGATCGCGCCCAGGAGCTTGAAGAAGCCCCGCTTGACCTCGGTCCACAACGGACCGAGCCACAGGAAGGCGGAGGCGCCTGCCACGGTCTCGGCCAGGACGAGCGCCATGACGCCGGCGACCCCGGTCACGCTCTGCCCGCCCGCATCCCTGCGGGAGTCTAGCGACCGCTCTCCGGCCGACCGACGGGTAGGCTGCGCGTCCATGGGCGATTGGCGGTCCTACGACGACGTCGCAGACATCTACGAGCGGGTCCATGCCTCACGGTTCGCGGACGTGGCACGCGACCTCGTGGGCCTGCTCCAGGTCGGGTCGGGTCAGCGGGTGCTCGACGTCGGTACCGGTACGGGCATCGGCGCCGAGGAAGCGCGACGCGCCGGCGCGCGCGCCCTGGGCGTGGACCGATCCCGCGGGATGCTGGCCATCGGACGGCGGGCGCGCCCCACGCTCCCCCTCGTCGCCGGGGAGGCGATCGACCTCCCTTTCCGGGACGGGACCTTCGACGTCGTCATGGGCAACTTCGTCCTGGCGCATTTCACGAAGGTCGAGACGGCCCTGTTCGACGTCGTGCGTGTGCTCGCGCGCGGCGGGAGGATCGGGGTCACCGCGTGGTCGAACGGAAAGGATGCCTACCAGGACGCGTGGAGCGAGCTGGTCGAGACGGTGGTGCCTCGAGACATGCTGGCGCCCGCGTACGCCGCCGCCGCTCCCGGTCACGATCGGTTCCAGCGACCCGAGCAGATCGACGAGGTCCTGCGTCGCGCCGGGTTCCGCACCATCCGGATCGAGAAGGAGCGTTACCGCTGGAGCTACCCCCGGGACGACTTCGTCGAGGGCCTCGGCACGTGGGCCGTTGGCCGGTTCGTGCGGAACATGCTCGGCGATGAAGCCTGGACGTCCCTCATGGAGCGCGCGCGCGGCTCGTTCGCGGAGCGCTTCCCCGATCCGCTCAACGACTTCCGGGACGTGATCCTCGCGGTCGGATCGCTTCCCTAGCTCGGCCTCGAACCGGAACGCCGCGGGCCGGGACCCCCGGGGATCAGCGGGCGCGGCCGAGCACGAACCGCAGGAGCGCCCGAACGGGGAAGCCGGTGGCGCCCTTGGGCCCCAGGTCGTGCCCCTTCTCCGAGAAGGTCGGGCCGGCGATGTCCAGGTGCGCCCAGGGCACGTCGCCGACGAACTCCGCGAGGAACCACGCGGCCGTGATCGCGCCGCCCCAGCGGTCCCCGATGTTCTTGATGTCGGCGACGTTCGAGTCGATCAGCTTCCGGTAGTCCTTGTGAAGCGGCAGCTGCCAGATCCACTCGCCCGCGGAACGGCCCGCGTCGACCAGCTCCCGCACCAGTCCGTCGTCGTTGCCGATCGCGCCCCCGATGTCCGTCCCCAGGGCGATCATGCACGCGCCCGTCAGCGTCGCCGTGTCCACGATGCACGCGGGCTTCCGCTCGGCCAGGAACGCGAGCGCGTCCGCGAGCACCAGCCGGCCCTCCGCGTCGGTGTTCAGCACCTCGGAGGTCTTCCCGCCGTAGTGCCTGATGACGTCGCCGGGCTTCTGAGCCGAGCCGCTCGGCATGTTCTCGGCGGTCGGGATCGCCGCGATCACGTTGATCTTCGGCTTCAACCGGGCGATCGCCTTCATGGTGGCGAGGACGGAGGCGGCGCCGCCCATGTCGATCTTCATCGACTCCATGCCCTTCGCGTCCTTGATCGACAGCCCGCCGGAGTCGAACGCGATGCCCTTGCCGGTCAGCGCGATGGGGGTCCCGCCGCCGTCGCCTTCGTAGGTCAGCTCGATCAGCCGGGGCGGGTTCGCGCTCCCCTTCCCGACGCCGAGGATCCCGCCGAACCCGCGCTTCCCGAGCTCGGCCTCGGTCCAGACCTTGCAGGTGAGCCCCTCGGTCTTCGCCATCCGCTGCGCCTCGCGCGCGAGCTGGGCGGGGGGCAGGTCGCCGGCCGGCGTGTTGACGAGGTCGCGCGCCCAGCCGACCGCGTCGACGACGACCTCTGCCCGCCGGATGGCCTCACGCATCGCCTTCGCGTCGGACCGACGGGTGCCGATCACCGTGACCGTGGACAGCCGCGCGTCCTGGTCGTCGGACTTGTACCGGTCGAAGCGGTAGCCACCGAGCCCCAGACCCTCGGCGGCGGCCTGCGTGGCCTCCGCTCGATCGCCCTTCACCGCCTGCGCGAACGTCGTGGCGGCGTGCCCGAACCGGCCGACGGAGGAGGCCGCGCGGCCGAGCGCCCGTCGCATCGCGACCACGTCGAACTCCCCCCGCTCGCCGACGCCGTGGAGGAGCACCGCGTCGGCCGCGAACCGGTCCCCGTTCCGCCTGGTGACGAGCAGCGACTCACCCTTCTTGCCGGTGAGCCTGGCATCGCGGTACGCCTGCTCCAGCCCGGTCTCGCGCACGCCGGGACCGAAGACCGGTCCCTGGAAGACCGGCACGATCAGCACGCCGGACTTCACCGCGTCGGGTGCGTCGACGGAGAACGAGAAGGTGGTCACGGCGCGCGTCTCTCCCTTCGGACCTCGAGCAGAGGCCGCAGTGTATCCCTCCGGTGCATCGGGGGTCACCGCTACCCTGAGCGTCCATGGAGACCCTCGACATCCGCGACCTCGTGCATTTCTCCGAGGACGAGCCTCGCCGACGGACGTTGATCGAGGGCGAGCGCCTGTGGTCCGAGGTGGTGTGCCTCCAGGGCACACAGGGGCTGGGGCCGCTCCGCGACGACGACGGCGACGGCATCCTCGTCGTGCTGGCCGGCCGGATCGCCGCCCAGGTGGGGAGGGGGCGCGCCCGGATGGCCCAGTGGGAGACCGTGCTGGTCCCCGCCGGCCTGGAGCTCACCGTCCGGAACGCCTCGGAGGAGCCGGCCGTCGTGTTGCTGGTCGTCGCGCCGCCGCCCGGCTAGCGGCCGGCGGGCACGCGGGTCGGGGCCCGAGCGCGGCGCGGCAGCACTGCCACGGCGATCGCGAACGCGGCCGCGAAGCTCGGCACGCTCGCGCCGAGCCGTGAGCCGAAGAGCGGGAACGGAAGCCCCACACCCGTGAAGATCGCCTCCACCGCATCGATCCACCCCCGCGGACCGGTCGGAACGCTCCAGTGGTACAGGACGAAACCCGCGGCCCAGGGAACGAGGGCGCGCCACCGGACGCCGTCGGAGGAACGCCCGAACACCACCTCCTCGCCGTACCGCCCCCTGGCGAGGACGAGGTAGTCGGCCAGGAACACGCCGGCGAGCGGAACGAACACCGATCCGATGAGGAACAGGAACACCTCGTACCGGTCCATCGTGAACAGCAGCGCGAGGCTGAACCCCAGCGCTCCGGCGACGACGGAGAGCGCGGACGCCGAGGCGTGCGGCAGGACGTTGAGGGCCGACACGGCGGATGAGTACACGTTCGCGAACGCGTTCGGGGCCTCGCCGACCAGGAGTCCGAACACGATCGCGGAGCCCCCCGCGAGGCCCGCGATCGCCCCTCCGATCCCTTGGGCGTCCGGAGCCGCGCCCGCCTGGAGGACGAGCAGCGCACCCAGGGCGTAGAACCAGGCGTTCCCGGCCGCGTAGCCCCAGAAGGTCGCTCCGAACACCCCTCGCCTCGGATGGGCGAACCGGGTCGAGTCGGCCACCAGCGGCAGCCACGACACCGGCATCACGATGACCAGGTCGACCGCGAGCCAATACGACAGGCCGCCCGCGGCCGGCGCCGACCACGCGTCCACCAGCGACCCCGAGGCGATCAGCGCCACGGTGAGGCCGATGCCGCTGACGAGGACGATCCACGTCCCGAACCGCTCCAGGAACCGCTTGACGACGAGGACGGGACCACCGATCGCGAGCGCGGTGCATCCCGTCGACACCACGGCGAGCCACACCCAGAAGGCGTCGAAGCCGAACAGGTCCCGCGAGAGCGCGTTCGCCAGGCGACCCATCGCCCAGAACTCGACGGCCGTCCAGCCGAGGAGCTGGGCCACGTTCAGCGCCGACGGGAGGTAGGAGCCCAGCCGGCCGAGCACCGGGCGGAACAGCACCATGCCGGGCAGACCCTCCCGGGCGCCCGCGAGCGCGACGGCGGCGAGCGGCAGGCACCCGATGAGGCTGCCGACCACGATCGCGGCGATCGCCGCCGGCAGTCCGAGACCCGGGACGAGGAGCCCGCCCGTGACGAGCACGAGGAGCCCGAGGGAGAGGTCGTTCCACAGGACGCCCACGTCGAGGGCGGACAGGCTCCGTCGCTCCAGGGGGATGGGGGCGATCGCCGGGGGGGCCGCGACCCGACCGCGGACTCCTTCGCCGGGCGCCGGATCGCTCGCGGACGACATGCTCTCTCCACCCTAGCGGGCGCCGCGCGATGCGGAGCCGGGCCGGGGCTACGCTTGCCCGATGGCACGGGGGGCCGCGGTGGCGGCGACGCTCGCGACGGCGTCGGGCCCGCTCCCCGCGCGCGGCGCCGCCGCCACCGCGGCGGTGGTCTCCCCCGGCGGCGTGGCCTGGGACGACGAGGGCACCCTGGTCTTCGTCGGTCCCGCCGACGAGCTCCCCTGGGAGCCGGCCTCGTTGGGGAGGGTCGACGAAGGCACGATCGTCCCCGGGTTCGTCGACTGCCACGTCCACCTGCCGTTCGTCGGGTGGCGCGCCGACGAGTACGAGGCTCGCCTGGCGGGTGTCTCCTACCGTGATCTCCACGGCGGCGAGGGAGGGATCTACCGTTCGGCCCGGATGCTTCGGGAGGCCAGCGACGACGACGTGCTGGCGTTCTCGCGCTCGCTCGCGAACGAGATGGCCGGGCAGGGGACCACGGCGCTGGAGATGAAGACCGGCTACGGCCTGTCGGTCGAGGGCGAGCTCCGCCAGGCACGGCTGGCGCGGCGGCTCGCCGAGGCCGTCCACCAGACGGGCAGGGTGACGCTTCTCGCATGCCACGCCGTGCCGGAGGGGATGACCCGGGAGGACTGGGCCAGGGTCGCGAGCGACGAGCTGATCCCCGCCGCCGCCGCCGAGGGTCTCGTCGACGCCGTGGACGTCTACGTGGAGGAGATCGCGTTCTCCCTGGCCGACCTGGAGCGCGTGGCAGCGGCGGCCTCGGCCGCGGGGCTGCCCCTCCGGGTCCACGCTGA
>JBIOTM010000136.1:0-3543 GCA_044865955.1 Actinomycetota bacterium
AAAACCGACATCAGGAGGGAACCGTGCCTGTCGTGACCAGGCGGGAGCTCCTCGAGGCCGGCGTGCACTTCGGCCACCAGACCCGGCGGTGGAACCCGAAGATGCAGCGCTACCTCTTCGGGGAGCGATCCGGGATCTACATCATCGATCTCGAGCAGTCGCTCGAAGGCATCCGCGAGGCCTACAACTTCGCACGCGACCTGGGCCGTCGCCGCGGGACGATCCTGTTCATCGGGACGAAGAAGCAGGCCCAGGAGGTCGTCGAGGAGCACGCGAACCGCGTCGGCATGCCCTTCGTGAACCACCGCTGGCTCGGCGGGATGCTCACCAACTTCACCACGATCTCACGCCGGCTGATCCGCCTCCGAGAGCTCCGGGAGATGGAGTCCTCGGGCGCGATGGATCACCTGCCCAAGAAGGAGGTGATCCGCCTGCGCCACGAGCAGGAGAAGCTCGAACGCAACCTCGGCGGGATCCAGGCACTCGAGCGTCTGCCCGACGCCGTCTTCATCGTCGACACGAAGAAGGAGCAGATCGCGGTCACCGAGGCGCGCAAGCTCGACATCCCCGTGATCGCGATCGTGGACACGAACTGCGATCCCGACGAGGTGGACTACGTGATCCCCGGGAACGACGACGCGATCCGCGCGGTCAATCTCGTCACGAGGGTCATCGCGGACGCCCTGGCGGTGGGCTACGGGATGGCGAAGGAAGAGGTCGTCGAGAAGGCCGTGGCCCGCAGACCGACCGCGGCGCCGCGGCGCTCCGCGACCGCTGCGCCCGCGCCGGCCGACGAGGACGTTCCCTCGGCCGAGGACGCGGCCGCGATCGCCGCCAGCACCGTGTTCGAACCCGACCTCCCCTCCGAGGAGCCCGAGGTCGTCGCCGAGGGGGACGGGGACGAGGACGGCGCGTCGGAGGTCGCCACGGAGGGCGACACGGCGTGAGCGACGTGTCCGCCAGCCAGGTGAAGGAGCTCCGCGACCGCACCGGGGCGGGCATGATGGACTGCAAACGCGCTCTCCAGGAGACCGACGGCGACGTGGAGAAGGCGGTCGAGCTCCTCCGTGAGAAGGGGTTGGCCTCGGCGGCGAGGCGGGCCGGTCGCTCGGCCGATCAGGGCGTGATCGACAGCTACATCCACTTCAACAACACCGTGGGGGTGCTGGTCGAGGTCAACTGCGAGACGGACTTCGTCGCGAACACGGACGAGTTCCGCACGCTGGCGAAGGACGTCGCGCTGCACATCGCGAGCCCGTCGGCGCCCCGCTGGCTCTCCCGCGAGGACGTGCCGGCCGAGGTCGTCGAGCAGGAGGAGCACATCGCGCGTGTCCAGGCGAAGGAGTCGGGGAAGCCGGACCACGTGATCGAGAGGATCGTCGAGGGCAAGCTGAAGGCCTTCTTCGAAGGCTCCGTCCTGCTGGAGCAGCCCTTCGTGAAGGACGACTCGAAGACCGTCCAGCAGCTCCTCGACGAGCTGGGCGCCAAGGTGGGGGAGAAGGTTGCCGTCCGCAGGTTCGTCCGATACAAGCTGGGTGGGTCCGACGAGGGATGACGCCGGCGCGAAGGGGATCTCGAGGGGAGCGCGCGGGAAGGTGACGGAGACGAGAGCCGGGAGGACCGAGTACCACCGGGTCCTCCTCAAGCTCTCCGGCGAGGCGTTCGCCCCCTCGGAGGGGTCGGGGATCAGCACCGAGGCCACCGCCCTCATCGGCCGGCAGCTCGCGGAGGTGGTCGACCTCGGCGCCCAGATCGCGGTCGTCGTCGGGGGAGGCAACATCTGGCGCGGCCGGCAGGCCCCGGGCATCGAACGGAGCCGCGCGGACTACATGGGGATGCTCGCCACGGTCATGAACGCGTTGGCGCTGCAGGACGCCCTGGAGAAGCTGCACGTGACGACCCGGGTCCAGACCGCGATCGAGATGACGCAGCTCGCCGAGCCGTTCATCCCGCTCCGCGCCCGACGGCACCTCGAGAAGGGTCGCGTGGTGATCTTCGCCGCGGGGCTCGGCGTGCCGTACTTCTCCACCGACACCTGCGCCGCGCAGCGCGCCCTGGAGATCGGCGCCGATGCCCTCCTCAAAGGGACCAAGGTCGACGGTGTGTACACGGCCGACCCCAAGATCGTGCCCGGCGCGGCGCGCCTCGACACGATCGAGTACGTCGACATCCTCCGCGAGGGCTACCAGGTGATGGACGCCACCGCGATCTCGCTCTGCATGGAGAACAAGCTGCCGATCATCGTGTTCGACCTCTGGGAGGAGGGCAACATCCGACGGGTCGTGACCGGTGAATCGGTCGGCTCGCTCGTCCACGGGGGTGGAGGATGACGATCGACGATTCCTTGAAGGATGCCGAGCACAAGATGGAACAGGCGCTCGCCCACCTCCGCGACGACCTCTCCTCCGTCCGGACGGGACGAGCGTCCTCCGCCGTCCTCACCCGGATCACGGTCGAGTACTACGGGGCACCGGTCCCCCTGAACCAGCTCGCCTCGGTGAACGTGCCCGAGCCGAGGCTGCTCGTGATCCAGCCGTTCGACAAGAACTCGATCGGGCAGATCGAGAAGGCGATCCAGCAGAGCGACCTCGGGATCACCCCCTCGAACGACGGGCAGGTGATCCGCCTGGCGTTCCCTCCGCTCACCGAGGAACGCCGGAAAGAGCTGGTCAAGCAGGTCCACCACCGTGCGGAGGAGGGTCGCGTGGCGGTGCGGAACGTCCGCCGGCACGTGAAGGATGATATGGAGAAGCTTGAGCGGGAACACCTCATCTCGGAAGATGAGCTTGCGAGGGGAGAGAAGGAGCTCCAGAGGTTGACGGACCGACACGTGGCCGACATCGACGAGACCCAGCGCCACAAGGAATCGGAGCTCATGGAGGTCTAGTGCCCGACGACGAGCGAGAGAGCGACGACCTGTTCGAGGATCTGGACAAGTTCTTCGCCCCCATCAAGGACGTGGAGTGGGACGAGCCCGAGGAGGCCGCACCCGTCGAGCCTCCCGGCGAGGAGCACGTCACGGTCCGGCCGGAGCCCGAGTCCGTGGTGACCGTCCCGCCGGCCGCCGAGGGGTCCTTCGCGGAGGAGGACGAGGAGGACGAGGACTGGTACGACACCGCGTCGCTGGAGCCGGTCGAAGAGGCGCTGGGCGGTCGCCCCCGTCCGTCCGACCAGCAGCAGGCCGTCGGCGGGCAGGCGGGCCTGTTCACCCCCGGCGCGGACGAAGAGGACTGGACGACCGAGGAGGCGGAGGCCGATCGGCCCTCCGACGAAGAGCTCGAGGCCGCGGCGGCGCATTTCGCCGGGACGGCGACCGAGGGAGGGGATGGATCGCCCGCCCCTCGCGTCGTCCAGATCGACGAGGAGAGCGCGGGCGATCTCCTCGATGACCTCGGCGCCGAGGAGCCTCATGCCTTCGAGGAGGAGGAGGAGGACACGTTCGCCGAGATGGCCGAGGAGGAACCGTCGCGGACGGTCGTGGTCGGGGCCGAGGGCCTGGGCGGACCGAGCTGGCAGGAGCCCGCGGCGGTCGAGGTCGGGGCC
>JBIOTM010000137.1:0-2702 GCA_044865955.1 Actinomycetota bacterium
CGCGACAGGATCTTGTCGATCGTCCCCACGTTGTTCCCCACGAAGAAGCCGAGCAGCGTGATGGCCGTGGCCCAGACGCAGATGGTCGGGACGGTGAAGGCGAAGAAGGTCCTCGGGGGCACACCGGACGTGCCCGCCACGAACGGCACGAAGCCCGCCGCTCCCGTGACGAACCGACCGAACGCGATCGTCCTGCCGGCGTTCGTCCTGATCGAGATCTGGGCTTCCTCGACCCGGCGTTCGGATCGGCGGACCAGCGGGGCCCGCTTCACGAGCGCGTCACCGTATCGGCGGCCGAGCAGGTAGCCGGTCGTCTCCCCGAGGATGCCGAAGATCGCGCCGCACGCGATCACGCCGCCCACGGCGAGCTCACCGCTCCCCGCGTAGATCCCCGCGAGGGCGAGGACCACGTCGCCGGGCACGATCAAGCCGATGAAGGCGGCGGACTCGAGGAACGTCGCCGCGGCCACGATGACGTACCCGAACGTTGCGAAGAACGGCCGGATCCAGTCGAGGACCTCGGTGACGAGCGCGAGTCTCACCGTCGGAGTGTCCCCGATGGCAGGCGAAGTGGCGCTCGCCCCGGGTTGGAGCGCCCCGCCCAGGGGAATGGAGACGCGTGGCGGCTCGAAAGGGGTTCGACCTGAGCGCGGCGACGACGGTCCCGGAGACCCATCACCAGACCGGTGACGACGCCACCGAACAGCTCCGCACGACGGGTCTGGTCCGTCTGCTGGTCGACGCCGGGAAGCGGCACTCGGCGGACGGGACCAGCTACGCGAGAGCGCTCGGGCTCTCCTCGGTCCTCTCGTTGATCCCCGCCCTGATCGCGGCCGTCGGGTTCGCGGCGACCTTCGACCTCGGGAGCGTTCGCGCGGCCTTGGCGGACGTGGTTCGGACCTTCGCGCCGGGACCGGCCGGAAGCGTCCTGACGCAGGCCCTGCACGCGAGGGGACCGGGCTGGCTCGCGGTCGTGGCGGGGGTCGCGGGCATGCTCGCCTCGGGCACGCTGGCGATGATGCACCTGGAGCGCGGGGCCAACCGGCTCTACGGGGTCGACGAACACCGTCCGGCCCCCCAGCGCTTCGGTCTTGCCTTCCTGCTCGCGTCCACGGTTGGCATCCTGCTGATGCTGGGACTCGTCGTGATCGCATCCGGCGGCGCGATCGGAGATGCCGGCGGGTCGTCCCTCGGGTCGAGGTCCGGGCTCTGGTCCTCTCTCCGGTGGCCCATCGGGGTCCTCCTCGTTGCCGTCTCGATGACGGTCCTCTTCAAGGTGGCGCCGAACCGGCACCAGCCGCACTTCTCGTGGCTGCTGTCGGGGACGACGGTCGCGGTCGTGCTGTGGGTGGCGATCACGATGCTCCTGGCACTCTTCTACGAGCACGCCGGCGGACTCGGCCAGACATACGGTCCCCTCCTCGGGGTGATCGCGCTCCTGCTGTGGGCGTACCTCACCGCGGTCGCCGTGCTGTACGGTCTGGCCTTCGCCGCCCAGCTCGAATCGGTGAGGGCGGGCGAGCCGCGACCGGAGCGGGACGCACACGCGCAACGAGGCGACGGTTCGCTGAGCGGCTTCCCTCGATGACTATCCTTGGCAGGCGAGGGGCGGTAGCTCAGTCGGTAAGAGCAGCGGACTCATAATCCGTCGGTCGCTGGTTCGAGTCCAGCCCGCCCCACCGATTGGGATCTCGGTCGCTCTTCCTGCGTTCAACCTTGCCGCGTCGGACGCCGATGACATCAGGGACCCCGCCGAACGCACGGGAGCGCGTGGGATGGCGTCGATGAAGCGCACCCGGATCCCGAAGCCACGTGTGCGATGGCAGCGGCCGGTCGTCGACGTCCTTCCGATGGACCCGCGCGATCCCGACGTCGTGCGGGCGAAGGTTCTGGCCGCCGCTCGGCGCGACGTCCGTACGGCCTCTCGTTCGCAGGAAAGATGAGGCCATTCGGGGCCGCGTCCCGCTGCGGAGCGACGCTCCGGCTTGGATCGTCTACCCGGGTTCCGGGAAGCAGGCGAACCCCGTCACGGAGGCCGGCGGGTCATAGGTCGTCACATACCAGTCGGGCGGCGGGAACTCGTCCTTCGTGAACGCGAGGTGGCCGTCCGCCTCGATCGTGAAGTGGCGCTCCTCGCCGCCGATCGTCAGGACGCCGGAATCACCGTCCACGGACCACGTCCCCTTCGTGCCGTCGACCTGCGGGTCAATCGGTCCGGTGTGGATCGTGAACGACCCGTCCGCCGAGAACTCGTAGGCGACCGTCGGGGCCTCCATATCCCCTTCGGCGCTGCACGGGTAGTCGCCGGCGAGAGCGCCGATAGCGGTCGCCGTCGGTGTGGGAGGTGTCGTCGCGGTCGCCGACGGCGTCGCTTTCCCGCCGCCACCGCCACCACATGCCGCATCGAGCAGCGCGATCCCGAGGATCCCCACCGCGAGACGCTGACGGGTTCGAGCGGCTTCGGGCATCGGCCCCGATGGTACGCCCGGGCAACGGCGGAGTGGAAGTCCCAGATAGGGCGAGTCGCGAACACGCCCGATCCGCCGAGCGGGCCGTTTCACCACGAGAAAAGGGCACCCATCAGGAAGCTCGTCGTCAACACGTTTACCAGTCTCGACGGCGTGATGCAGGCGCCGGGCGGCGCCGAGGAGGACCGGAGCGGCGGGTTCGAGCACGGCGGCTGATCGTTCCCGCACTGGGAC
>JBIOTM010000138.1:0-8091 GCA_044865955.1 Actinomycetota bacterium
AGCCCCGACCACCACCCCAGGTCCTTCACGGTCGCGGGGCCGTGGCTCGCCAGGTAGCGCCGCGTGAGCTCGACGAGCGCGTCGTCGCGGTCGAACCGGCGACGATCGTTCGGGACCCGTTCGTCCAGGAGCGCGTACGCGTGCCGCGTGCCCGCGCGTCCGCCGCTGCAGATGACGGCCTCGAGCTCGCAGTGCATCAGGATGTGCGGGAGGCGCTGCCCGGCGCGGTCGATGCCCGCCTCGTCGAGGACGGCGGCGATCTCGGCGCGCGTCAGCTCGTTCCCGCCCTCGAGAGCCGCGGCGATCACCCGTTCGCACCGGGCACGCGTCCGCGGGTCGAGCCCCAGCTCGCGGTAGCGACGTTCGATCCCCCGTTGGACGCGAGGACCCGTGAGGGCGAGGAGCCACCGCACGTCGTCGCGGGCGACGAAGTGCCAGGTCGGCCGGAGCACGTGCGTCCGGACGATCGAGCCGGCGGCCAGCGCCGCGTCGAGGTCGTCGTCGACGAGACCCGTGGCCCGCCGTCCGACGGACCACTTCGCCGGCCCGTAGTCCTGCGCCTGCATCGCCAGGTGCCAGCGGACGACTTCCTCCGGCGTCGTGAAGCCGGGTCCGGTCAGCCGGGAGTGGCGCATCCGCCGTCGTGCGATCTCGAGACCGGCCATCCGGCTCAGGACAGGTCGTCGGACTCGTCGGCGAAGTCCCAGACCCGGAGCGCTCCGGGCTCGAGACGGACGATCACGTCGTCACCGCCGGTGGACCGGACGTACGCGGCGCCCTTCACCGGGCCGATGTACCTGCTCGCGATCCGGACGGCGGTCCCGGCGGCTCCGTCTTCGACGATCCGGGCTTCGCCGCGGACCTCCACGCCGCGGAGCGGCCGCCGCGACTCGGCGACCAGGATCGAGGCTCGGGGATCGCGGCGGAGGTGCCGGGTCTTCACGTCGTCGGCGCCCGTCCACACGTTGAACCCGCCGTCCCGCCATTCGTGCCAGACCGGGGACAGCAGGACGCTTCCGTCACTCCGCAGGGTCGCCAGCACGGCGACGAGAGGCTCGTCGAGGAACCCGCCCAGGTCCTGGATCGAAAGCTGCGTACGCACGGGGGAACGATAGCGACGCCACGCGGACCGGCGCCCGACGGAACTACCGCGCGGTCGATTCGAGCTTGCGCTTCAGGGCCTCGTGCACCCGGCCGAGCTGCTTCGCCGTCACGTAGCGCAGGACGGGGGTCAGCAGCTTGAGGAGGCCCTTGGGCTCGAGGTTCATGTGGCTCGTGAGCTCCGTGGCGCCGGCCGAGGGTGTCAGGTCCGCGGCGTACGTGAAGGACATCCCCCGTCCCACCCCACGCAGGCCCCACCGCAACGGCCGCGAGTACTCCGTGTACTCGAGCTTCATCGGCCCGGACATCTTCCGCACCACGGCGAACGTCGACCCCACGCCGAGCGGTCCCTCGCTCGTCTTCCGAGCCTTGATGGCCGAGGGGTTCCACTCCGGGTCGTTCGCGACGTCGGTGAAGTAGTCCCAGACCACTTCCGCCGGACGCTCGATCCGCACCGATGCCGTCTCGCGAACCATGCCCCTCCCCGCTTCGCCGCCGCCTGGGTGCACGAGTGTGTCTGGGCGTCGCCCGGGAATCAAATCGACCCCCCCAACGCCTAGAGGGAGCGCTGCTTCATCCAGCCTAGGACCGCGTCGGCCACCTCCGGCCACCCGTGATCGATGGTGAGCGAGTGGCCCCGGTCGGGAAACTCCTTGAGGTCCGTCACGGCGGGTGAGTTCCGGTACCGCTTGCGGGTCGCTCGGCTGATGACGGCCGGGATCGTGTGGTCCTTCCCACCTGCCGTGATGAGGAGAGGTCCTCGCATCGCGTTCCCCGTGTCGACCGTGGCCGGCGAGTGCGGGGAGAAGACGGCGAAGGCGTCCTCGAACAGAGGCCTGCCCGGTGAAGGGATCGTCCAGCGGTCGAAGAGCTCGTTCGACTCCGCCTCGGAGAGGGCGTTGCCGAACCCGTAGCGGAACTGTTCGCGGGTCAGCGAGACGGCCCGCTTCCGGTTGGCGGGGTTCCGCAACACGACGGTGGCGACCCGAAGGGCCGAGAACGGCAGGAAGACGATCCCCTTGATGGGTGCCGGGTCGATCGCTACGGCCGCGGTGGCGTGGCCTTCTCCGAGCAGCCGCTGCGCCACCAGTCCACCGAAGGAATGGCCGATCACGATCGGCTTCGCCTCGAGGGTCTGGAAGAGACGAACGTGGTTCTCGACGACATCGTCGATGCCGTAGCCGGCGACGCGATCGGGATGTTGACGGGTCTCCTCGACCGAGACGGCATCGCCGGGCCAATCGGCCGCCATCGCCCTGTACCCGGCTCCGCGGAAGCGGTCGACCCATGCGCGCCATGACTCGGCGTGCAGCCACAGACCGTGGACGAAGACGACGGGCGCGCGTTCCAGCGTCGAGACGGATCCGGATCCCTGGGTGGAGGTCGCGACCTCGACCATGCCCGGACGGTACAACGGAAGCTAGATGCCGGACTCGATCAACCGCTTCATCTCGCGGAGGCTGGTCCTCCATCTCGTCGGTCGGGGACCCGGAGTCGTCGGCGTACCTTGACAGAGGGCGCCGGGGTGCGATGAGGTTGAGGCATCCCCGGCAGGGAGGAGCCCCCACATGCGTCGAGCCTCCGCGTCCGCGGTCGCCCTCGGTCTGATGACGGCAGCTATCGCCCTCGGCCCCTCGGCGGGAGCCCAGGACGTCACCCCACTCTGGGTGAAGCACGTGCAGAACTTCCCCGGAGGTATCTCAGGGAGCGTGCGAGCGCGACTGGTGGCGCTCCAGGCCGAGGCGGGCTCGGCCGGAGCCGTCTCCGTGGCGCTGCAGCCGCTCGCGGGAACCGATGTCCAGATGAACGATGACTGCGATCCGCCGCTGCCCCAAGACGAGACCTCGGTCGCGGTCAACACGAGGGATCCGGACAACGCGGTCGCCGCCGCCAACGACTTCTGCGGTGACGGCTTCTGGATCGGCCACACCACGGACGGCGGCGCGACGTGGACGAGCGAGTTCAAGGACCCGAAGCTCTCGCCCGACGGCCTCTCGATCGACGAGCGGCGGTGCTTCGGCTCCGACCCGTCGGTCGTGTTCAGCCGGCGTGACGCGGCCTTCTATCTCTCGACCCTGTGCTTCTCGCCATCGAACCCGAGCTCCGAGTCGCAGGTCTGGCGCTCGACCGACGGCGGTGCCACGTGGACCGACTCGGTGGATGCCGCCGTGGCGATCACCAACATCGCCGGCGACGGGTCGATCGACGCATCGGTCTTCTACGACAAGGAGCTGCTCGCCGTCGACAACGATCCGGCGAGCCCGAACTACGGGCGCCTCTACATGACGTTCATCAAGTTCCACATGACGGGTGCCTCCGGACGCAGCGACTTCTGCCCCGTCCAGCTCGCCGCCACCGACCCGAGCGGCGACCCGGAGGACTGGACGTGGTCGCACACCGCGGTGGTCCCCGACGACCCGGGATCCAAGGGGGTCGGCGCGTCGGCGAACCAGTGGGCGATGCCGGTCGTTGACGAGACCGGCGCGCTCGACGTCGCATACGCCCTGGAGGACTGCAACACGGGCCTCGATCGAGCGTTCTTCTTCACGCGTTCGACGGATGCGGGCTCGACCTTCTCGGCGCCGGTCCGCATCGACAAGCCGGGCCAGTTCGCCGACAACCCGAACATCCAGGACCGGCTGCAGAACAAGAAGGCGCGGGCGCCGATCTCCCCCTCGCTGGCGTTCGACCCCACGCTCGACCGTCTGCTGTTCGTCTACCAGAACAACATCGACCGCACGGTCTCGAAGGCCGACATCTCGATCCAGACGTCCGACGACTTCGGGTCGACGTGGTCCGACACCGGGACGGTGAGCGTGACGGCCTCGGGAGCCGCGGCGCCGCGCGACCAGTTCTTCCCGTGGCTCGCCGTGGACGAGGCGACCGGGGACGTGTTCGCCGTGTGGTTCGACAACCGCAACGACCCCGCGAACGAGCTGATCGAGACGTTCCTCGGCGTCTCGACCGACGGCGGCGACTCGTGGACGAACGAGCTGATCTCCGACGAGGCCTGGGACCCGGACCTCGGGTTCTTCGGCTGCGGATGCTTCATCGGCGACTACAACGGGATGGCCGTGGGTGGTTCGCTCCTGTACCCGGTGTGGACCGACGGACGGAACTCGCCGGGCAAGCCGCTCGGGCAGACCGACATCTTCACGGACGTGATGAGCCTGTCGTAGCGCGCCATCTCCGATCCGGGAGCGTCGTCAGCCCGGCCGCGGGCCGAGAGGTGGATCTCGAAGCCGCCCGTCGAACCGTTGTCCTCACGGTCGCCGCAGGCGAGGGAGGACCCGGCCGGTCCGCTCGAAGTACTGCTCCGCCTCGGCGCCGTAGCGACGCCGGAGGTCCTCCTCCTCCTGGCGCATCCACCACGTCACCGGTCTCGGCATCCAGAGCATCGTGTAGGCGGCGAGGACCAACAGCGACAGGTAGTTGAGGGTCACGAGGAGCAGGCCGAGTGGGAGCGCGATGAAGTGGACGTAGAACGGGTGCCGGATGTATCGGTGCATCCCCGTCGACATCAGCTCGCGCTCACCCTCCGCCCGCCGGTAGACGTTGACGGCGAGCTTGCGCCCGACACCGATCAGGATCGCGAGACCCACGACCGACACCACGATGCCGACGACCTGCAGGAGGAGATCCGGTCCCGCGACGAACGTGAGTCCGGGCGCGTAGAGGATCCGGATCCGATCCACGAACGCGTCGATCGTGAACAGCAACGGGACGGCGCCGGTGACGCTCATCGTCATCAGCCGCCACGCTCGGATCCTCGGTGAGATCTCCTCGGGGCGCTCCAGCTCCCGCCGCCTCGCCTCGGTCGCTCCGGTCTTCTCCCAGACGACGATGATCGTCCAGAACACGCCCGCGAGCGCCCACGTGACCCCGGCGATCACTCCCACCGCCTCGAGGGACAGCACGGTGAAGATGCGGCCTACGCCGCCGGTTTCTCCCAGACCGAGACGTGCTTCCGGCTCTCGCTCGTGAACGGCTCGCGGTTCCAGCCGGCCCAGCGCTCGCGCAACCTCATCCCGGCGAGCTCCGCCATCAGGTCGAGCTCCGAGGGCCACACGTACCGGAACGGGATCGAGACGCGCTCGGCCCTCCCGTCGACGATCTCGAAGTAGTGCGACGTCATCGCCTGGGTCGCGACCTCGTACTCGTCGAAGCCCCAGCTGGACTCGCCGATGTGGAACGGATGGACGTTTTGACCGGGCGGGAGCCACCGGAGCGCCGGCACGCCGACCTCGATCACGAAGCACCCGCCGGGATCCAGGTGCGCCGACACGTTCCGGAAGCAGGCGACCTGTCCGTCCTGGGTTGTCACGTTGTTGATCGTGTTGAAGACGAGGTAGGCGAGGGCGAACGAGCCCTCGACCTCGGTGGTCGCGAAGTCGCCGATCGTCACGCCGATCGCCTCGCCGCCCGGCTTCGCGCGCAGCCTGGCGACCATGGCCTCGGACAGATCGATCCCATGCACCTGCACACCGCGGCGCGCGAGGGACAGCGCGATACGGCCGGTGCCGATCCCGAGCTCGAGGGCGCGGCCGTCGCCGGCCAGCTCGGCGAGGAAGTCCACCGCGGGCTCCAGGACGTCGGCGGCGAACATCGCAGACTCCGTCTCGTCGTACCGCGAGGCGACGCGGTCGCCGAAGTACCCGTCGTCGTGCACCACCGGAATCTATCGCGCGCACCGGTGCCGTTCGGAGGCACTTGCCTCGGATCGGAGGAGCCATACCAGTCTTGAGATGCGAGGCCCGTGGGCATCTGCTCGTCCGGTCAGACAGCTCGGCGGGAGACCCGACGAATCACCTCCCCACCGGCCGGAGTAGACCGTCATCGACCGGCGCCACCGTACGAGGCGGACGGGCTAGGTCTCCGCCTCGATCAGGCGCTTCATCTCGCGGAGGCTGGCCTCGATCGGCGCGGGATCGATCCGGGACGCCGCCGAAGGGATGTCCAGGGTGCCGCGGAGGCGCGTTCCGCCCTCGCCCTCGGGCTCGAACACCATGCGTGAGCGCATCTCGACGGGGCCGTCCCGGATCACCATGCCGAAGGCCCGGTCGGGCTCGTACTCGACGACCTCCATCGTCCCCTCGATCGGATCGCCGTAGTGCGTGTGGCGCCGTCGGATGACCGTGCCGACGCCGATCGGCCCGTCGGTCAGCTGCTCCAGCTCCATCAGCGGGTCCCAACGAGGATGGTTGCGGACGTGGTCGACGACGATGAAGCGGAACACGTCCGCCGGCGGCCGGTCGATGATCTGGTGAAACTCGAGCTCCATGGCTCCTCCCTGGGTTCGCTACGTCGGCCCCATCCCGTCGGCGGCCAGGACCCACACCTCCTTGAACGGCACGGTGATGTGCCAGGTGGTCTCGCGGCCGGGTGGCAGGGAGAACAGGTCTCCCGCCTCGAGCTCGAGCGTTCCGCCGTCCGCGAGCTCGATCCGAACCGAGCCCTCGAGGACCATCGCCACCTCACGCCGTTCGGGGGTCCACGGAACCGGCCCGTTCACCTCTGTGAACCGCGTGAAGCCCGCCTGCAGCCCGTCGGCGTGCACGAGCTCGTGCATCAGGCTGCCCGGCACCTCGGGGTCCGACTCCCACGCCTCTGTCGCAGCGTTCGTCACGAACACGCCGGGATACGGCTCCATCTCGGTCTCCTTCGTTCGCGAAGGACCCGAGTCTCCGTTCGCCCAGAGATCCCGTCAAACCGGCCTCGTCGAAGTAGCCGTCGTCGTACACGGCCGGGATCTACGGCTCCACGCACGATCCAGCACGCGGATGGGGCGATACAGGGATGACTACGCTTGGCGCTCGATCGCATCGAGAAGGGGAGGGTCGAGATGCCCACTGCCAACTCCAGGGTCCTCGAGGACGTGAGGATCGGTATCCGACTCAAGATCGCCGCCCTCTGGATCGCGATGCTCTTCCTGTTCGCCTACGGAGACATCTTCGGGTTCTTCAAGCCGGGGCAGGTCGCAGACGTGATCGCAGGCGAGGTCTCAGGGATCAAGATCACGCAGGTCTTCTTGTTGGGAGCCTCGGTCTACATCGCGATCGCGAGCCTGATGGTCTTCCTTTCGCTCGTCCTCAGGCCGAAGGTCAACCGCTGGACCAACATCGTGTTGCCGATCCTGTACATCGTGTCCGTCGTGGCCTCGGTCATCGGCGAGACGTGGGCGTACTTCATCTTCTTGAGCATCGCGGAGATCGCACTCCTGCTGCTGATCATCCGGTACGCGTGGACGTGGCCGAGCGAGAGACCGACGTGACGAGCGGCAGTCAAAGAGGCGTCGTCGTAGGGCCGGACCCTACTCGGTGTTCGGCGTATGCTCGACGCCATGAGTGGTTTCGGAGTTTCCGACCATCACGGTGGCGTTCCCACGCAGGGACAGGGGTACTACGCGACGCCGGATCGTGCTCGCGAGATCTCCGACGAGCTCAAGCGGACAGGGGGTTCCCGTCGCGGTCGAGGTCCGAAGCGCCGACGGTGGCGGTTCTGGCGCCGTCAGGACCGGCCGGACAGCGCCTGAGCACCTACTCGATGTAGCCGAGGCCCCGGAGGTGCTCCTCCATCTCGTCGGCCTCGGTGTCGGAGACCGGGGACTCGCCCATCCCGGGGATCTGGACGGACGGGGTCGCCTCGCGGGCGGTGAGCGCCTTCTCCGACCCCACCACCTCGTGGAGGATCCGGCCCTTCGGGTGCACCGCCGTGGGCGCGTCCAGCGCCGCCACCAACGTCGGCGCGAGGTCGATCAGCGCCGGCTGGGACTCGAACGGCTTCACGTTCGGCCCCACCGCCACGATCGTGCCCTCCAGCCGGTGGTCGCCGCTCACCCAGTCGGCGTCCTCGATCGCGGAGCGCGCGTGCGTGAGCGAGTACCCCTCGGCCGGCACCAGCATGATGTCGGGCGCGCGATCGGCGAACTCGCCCTTGAAGACCTCCTCGCGCTTGTGGATCGCCTTCACGGGCTTTCGACCGGTCTTCGGG
>JBIOTM010000139.1:0-14660 GCA_044865955.1 Actinomycetota bacterium
AGGAGATGATGTCGTCGAGGTACTCCGACTGCTTCGGGTTCACCGGCCCGACCATCTCGTCCCGCAACACCTGTGAGAAACCGATGATCGCGTTGAGCGGCGTCCGGAGCTCGTGGGACATGTTGGCTAGGAACTCCGACTTGTGCCGACTCGCGGCCTCGAGCTCCGTGTAGAGACGCCGGAGCTCCTCGTTCATCCGGTTGACGTTGGCGCCCAAGGCGCCCAGCTCGTCTCGATTCTCGACCTGAACGCGGCCCGAGAAGTCACCCGACGCGATCGCGGCCAGTCGATCGCCGATCCGCTGGATCGGCCCGATCAGCGACCACGACAGGATGAATCCCAGCAGCAACGCAAGGATGAGCGCTCCCGCCGCGACGCCGATGAACAGCGCCCGGGATCTCGTGAAAGAGCTCTCGTTCCGAGCGATCAATCGGTTGATCTGATCGGTGGTCCTGTTCGCCAGCTTGGCAGCGTCCTTGTAGAGGTCGCTCGCGAGCCCTTCCGCACCTGCTCGCAGCCGCCGCAACTTCTCGACCGTCCCTCCGGCCTTCTCGGTGGTCGTTGCGCGTTCGTAGAGGGGGATGACGTCGTCCACGAGCGACCTCGAGAGCTCATCGGCCGTGCTCTTGATCCTGCCCAAGATCTCCTGATCCTCGTGGGGCGGCGTGAACAGGAGTTGACCCGGGGCCGTCGCCGCCGCGACCCGGTCGGCGACGTCGGCCGCGATACCATCCAACCGGCGCAAACTCTGCCGACCCGGGTCGTTCCAGACGAAGCCGAAGTCGGACCCCGCGTTCCCGGAGAGCAGCTCCTGGACGTGCTTCGCCTTCTGCTGGAGCTGGCCGTACGCGGAGGCCCGCCTCGCGAGCGCTCCGAGGCTCCCCACCCGATCGTTCGACTGCCCGAGCACGACCTGTCCGAGCAGGCCGACCGCGACGAGCAGCAGAGAGGTGCCGACGAACGCGATCAGCAGCTTCGTCCGCACCGTGACCGGCAGGCGGGCGATGGCTCGGACGAACGGATCACCCATCCGTCGCCGCCGCTCTGTAGCGGCCCGGGCCTCCAGCTCCTCTGCCATGGTCCTATGCTTCCAGGTCCGCCGTTCCACCGATCATGTTCGTGATCAGCCACGCCCCGCCGATCCGCGCCACGTCGAAGTCGGCGGCCGTGACCGCTACGACCTCGCCGGTCTTCGCATCGACGTAGTGGCACTCGAAGTGCAGCGTGCCACGGTCGCCGTTCACGCTGATCTCGAGCTTGTACGCCGGGTGATCCGAGATCCAGTTGTTGTCGGGCTCGAAGGACGCCGCCTCCTCCAGCCAGAACGTCCGGATCTCGTCCAGCCCGGATGCGGTCTGCCCCGCGCCGATGGTCATCGTCGCGTTCGGCGCGAACAAGCTCATCATCATTTCGATGTCGTGCGTCGTGGTGGCGTGGTGGAAGTTCTTCTCGATCTGGTCGATCTCCCACATGTCCTGGAACCGTCGGCCCTGCTCGCCGGACGAGCCGTCCCCCGGACCGGCGCAGGCCACGAGCACGACGGACAGGAGCAAGACCCCGAGTCCGCCACCCACCAAGAACCTCCGCATGTGAGCCCCCCTCTTCGCTGATGCTGCCGGGTCGTCGGTGCCGGTCGATATCCACACCGCGACATGGATCCATCTAGTCGCAGAACCTAGGGGGCGCAGTGTACTCGGCCCACCCTGCCTCCCCCGGGGCTCTCAGGGGTGCTAGCACGGTGCCTCGCCGGGGTCATCCCGTGGCGTCGACGCAGTAGAGACGAACCTGCTCCGCGAACGTACCGACATGGATCGGCTTCTCGAGCGACCCCGCGAAGCCGGCCGCCTCGAGCCAGTCACCGCTCCCCTCGAGGGGGAGCGCGCTCATCGCCACCACGGGGATCCGGGCCGTCGGCTGGTCCTCCCGGAGCGTCCGTGCGGCCTCCGTCCCGTCCATGTCGGGGAGCCGGAGGTCCATCAGGATCACGTCGGGAACGTGTTCGGCCGCGAGCGCGAGCCCCTCGGCGCCCGTGGCGGCTTCGAGCGTCTGGAACCCTGCGGCGGAGAGCACGGTCGCCGCGAGCTTCCGGTTCTTCGCGTTGTCGTCGACGATCAGGACGAGGGGCACCGGCGTATCCTCCGGCCATGGCGCTCCGGCTGGTCATCGCGGAGGATCACCTGCTGGTCCGCGAGGGCATCCGCCGGCTGCTCGAGACGCAGCCGGACCTCGAGATCGCCGCGGTGTGCGAGGACCTCGATTCGCTGCTCGCCGCCGTGGACGCGGAGCGGCCCGACGTCGTCGTCACCGACATCCGCATGCCGCCGGGCAACGCCGACGAAGGGATCCATGCGGCGGAGCGGATCCGGGAGACCCATCCCGACATCGGCGTCGTCGTGCTCAGCCAGTACGCGACCCCCGGCTACGCGCTCGCGCTCCTCGAGAGCGGCAGCGCGCGACGTTCGTACCTCCTGAAGGAGCGCGTGCAGGATCTCGAGTACCTCGTGTCGGCGATCCACGCGGTCGCGGACGGCGGCTCGGTGATCGACCCGAAGGTGGTCGAGGCGCTGGTCGCGGAGAACGCCCGCGGCGAGGCCTCGCGGCTCAACGAGCTGACGCCGCGAGAGCGAGACGTGCTGCGAGAGATGGCGGCGGGCAAGAGCAACGCGGCGATCGGCGAGTCGCTCTTCCTGGCCGAGCGGTCGGTCGAGAAGGTGATCCACGCGATCTTCCTCAAGCTCGGGCTCACCTGGGAGACGGCGGTCCACAAGCGGGTGAAGGCGGTCATCCTCTACCTCGCGGAGAACGACTGACGTCATCGTTGCAGAGGGAGGAACCCCGTCCAGACGGTCCGGGGGCCGGGCTCCGAGCGGATGGTCAGGCTGCCGCCCAGCGCCCCCACGCGATCGCGGATCGGGAGTCGCTCCGCATCCACGTCGCCGTCCGTGACGACCTCGAAGGCGAGCGCTCCCGGCTGTTCTCTCACCGTGATCGTCGTCGTGGCGCCCGCGGCGTGACCCAACACCTCGAGGCAACAGAAGTAGACCGCGCCGGCGACCTCCGGAGGGATGGACGTTCCCACGACGACGTCGATCCGCGTCCGAACGCCCGCGTCGGCCGCCGCGAAGCGGAGCGCCGCCCCGAGACCTCCTGCCTCGAGCGCGGGATGGATCCGGTGCGCGAGCGTTCGCGCCTCCTCCAGCGCCTCCCCGACGACGCGCCTGACGTCTGCGAGGTGCCGCATCGCCGCCTCGGGGTCGGTCTCGACCGACGCCGAGGCGAGCTCGAGGTCGGCGGCCAGCCCGACCAGCAGTTGCTGGAGCCCGTCGTGCAGCGCGCGCTCGATCGTGCGGCGCTCGGCGTCGGCGGCGAGGAGCAGCCGCGTGCGCGATGCACGCAGCTCCGCGACTTCGAGGCGTCGTTCGTCGAGCTCTCGGAGCGCATCGGTCCTCGGAGCGTCCACGGGTTCTCCTCACGTCGATCGTGAAGTTGTCCGTCATCGCCCCGGCGGCGTCAAGCCGAGCGACACCGTGGTGAGCGGGAGGGCAGCATCCCCCGCGATCACCGGGCCGCCACCGTAGAGCCGGCGGGAACGAGCTCCTAGCTTGCTCTTTCGTCGGAACAGGGTTCCGAACGGACGAAGGCAGAGGGGAGCAGCGATCCCAGTCGTCGGTTCGGACATCGAAGAAGGGAGGGATCATGCGGAAGACCATCACGGCGCTCCTCGGAGCCGCGATGCTGATGGTGGGGGTGCCGGCGAACGCCGCCGGCGTGATCACCGAGACCGGCGACGTGCTCGGGCAGGGGATCCCGGGTCCCGTGTACGCGGCCGGGGGGGCCACGCTCCAGCGGTCGGACACGGGGATCACGGCGACGGTGACGATGCCGACGCCGGAGTCCGGCACGTACCTGTACCCGCCGGGCAACGCGTTCCAGCCGAACGGCGCCGTCCCAGGACACCCGGAGGCCTACTCGTTCTGGGTGTTCGTGTTCAACTACCCCGCGCTCTGCAGCGCGCCGTGCAACAGCGACGACATCGGCGCGACGCCCGCGCAGGGGGGCGTGTTCAACGCCGGCGGACACATCGTCGGTGGATCCGCGTTGCAGCTCAGCGGGCGCGTCTCGCTGAACTCGGCTCCGTTCGCCGGCAGCATGCTGCTCGAGCCTCGGACGGCTGCGGTGCACATGGCGGTTGCGCCGCACGGCGTGCTGGACCCGGCATTGCTGCCCACGCAGATCACGAAGCCGATCGGATCACCGGCGTTCTGGTGGGGTGCGCTCTTCGAGTAGCGACGGACCTCGAGGTGGAGAGCGCCTTCGGGCGCTCTCCACCCAGAGGGAGGGGGCGATCATGGGAACCGTTCACAGGGATCCGCGAGAGGGGGGGCTGGGCTCGCCGCACGGCTCGATCGGGCGTCGCTCCGTCCTGCTCGGTGGCCTGGCGGGAGCGGGCGCCCTCCTCCTTCCCATCCCTGCCGTCGCACGGCTCAGGCCGGCGATCCCGCGGGCCGAGTCCTTCGACGCCGACGTGGCGACCGCGTGGTACGACCTGACGCTCCGCTTGATCCGGCAGACGCCCGGCTACAGTCCGCCGGTCGCCTCTCGTGCGCTCGCCTATACGGGCGTGTCGCTGTTCGAGTCGCTCGTCCCCGGGATCGCGGACGGGCGGTCGCTGGTGGGTCAGGTCCGTGGCCTCACGGAGCTCCCGACGGCCGGCCGCAACGCGGCGTACGACTGGAGCATCGTGGCGAACAACACGCTCGCGAGCATCGCGCGCAGCCTGTTCCCGACCGCCTCGGTGGGGAACCGGGCCGCGATCGACGCCCTCGAAGCGGAGATCCTCGCCGGCGCTCGCCACGGGGTTCCCCTCGGT
Organism: Actinomycetota bacterium; assembly: GCA_044865955.1. Taxonomy (GTDB): domain Bacteria; phylum Actinomycetota; class UBA4738; order UBA4738; family HRBIN12; genus JAJNBA01. The sequence continues at coordinate 4,871 of JBIOTM010000139.1, forward strand.
GTCGTCCAGCGTTCCGTCGATCGAGGTCGTCAGGTCGCCGCAGCCGTCTTCGAGCTGTCGACGACCGACGGGGGACACGAGGCGTTCGCCGACAACTTCCCGCCGTACGATCCGCCCGTCGGTCCCGGCCTCTGGGTGCCGACGCCTCCCGGGTTCCTCCCGGCGCTCCAGCCCTACTGGGGGACGTGCCGGACCTTCGCGAGCGCCTCGGGCGCCGCGTGCCCGCCCGGCCCGCCGACGGCGTACGACGAGGATCCGGCGTCGCGGTTCTTCGACGAGGCCCACGAGGTCTTCGCGGCGGTGAACGGCCTGAGCGACGAGCAGCGCGCCATCGCGCTGTTCTGGTCGGACGATCCGGGCGCCACGGTCACGCCCCCCGGCCACTCGGTGTCGATCCTCACCCAGACGCTGCGGCAGCGCGACGCATCCTTGGCTGACGCCGCGATCGCCTACGCGAAGGTCGGGATGGCGGTCGCGGACGCGTTCATCTGCTGCTGGCACACGAAGTTCCGGGTCAACCTGCTCCGGCCGGTCACCTACATCCGGGCGCTGATCGATCCCGCGTGGAGCTCCCTGCTCACGACCCCGCCGTTCCCGGAGTTCACCTCCGGCCACTCGGTGCAGTCGGGAGCCGCCGCGACCGTGTTGACGGACCTGTTCGGCGACGTTGCCTTCACCGACCACACGCACGACGATCGTGGGCTCCCGTCCCGCTCGTTCCGGTCGTTCTGGGATGCGGCGGGAGAGGCCGCGATCTCACGACTGTACGGGGGCATCCACTTCCGCCCGGCGATCGACCTCGGTCTCGAACAGGGACGATGTGTCGGTGAGCACGTCAACGCGCTCAGGCTCCGGGGGTGAGCCTCGCACCGGTCAACCCGAGATGGATCCCCAGCGGGCGGAAGAGCCTCGTGGGTCGGCTCGTACGACGGCAGCCCCGTCTGCTCGATCAGCCCTCGCCCGCCTTGATGTTGACCAGCCACCTCGGGGCCATCCCTTCAAGCGATCCGTTCGAGGACCGCGTAGCCCGTGTCTCGAAGCGGTCGAGACGTGAACATGCGCATGACTTCGTCGAGGATCGAGAGGGGGACAGGTCGGTGGAACCGTTGCGACTCCTCACCGAGGTATCGGATCTCCCTGACGCGCCAGCCGTGTTCGGCGAAGAACGCCTCCCAGCTCGGCGGATCGAAGCGGACCGGGACCTCGTGCCATGGCAAGGTGCTTCTGGTAGTACGCGAGCAGCCGCGGTGAGAAGTAGTCGGTCACCACGACGGTTCGGATGGCGACGACCCACCACCCGTCCGGCCGGGTCCTCGCGATCCGGAGGCCGCGCTCGCCCGCCAGCCCAGCGGTGAGCGGATCATTGAACAACGCGTCGGAGCGGCCGGACTCCATGGCCCGCTACCCGGCAGCCAGCAGTGCCGTGTCGGAGACGTGCTGGATCTGCTCGTCGCTCATGTCGAGCCCCTCGCGCGCACGTCGGCGGTGAAGATACTTGGCCATCACACGGCGCGCGCCCACGCCTTCGGCATTGCTTCCTCGAGCGACCGCATTCCCCGGCCGGAGCTGCAGCCTTGTCGACGTATCGGCATCGCGGTGTCCGCCATCATGGTCACAGCTGTCGGGAGCCGGGCCTCATGGGCCGACCGGTTCGTGGCGAGGATCCAGAGGACACCGTGCGGATGGCGTCGGGGTCCTCTCCTGGCTGCCGCTCGGCGCCGTCACGAGCCGTCAACAGGCCGTGCATCCATCCGACCGGGCCCGGGCCATCGGTCATGACCTCCTGCAAGTCGGGGTCGTCAACCCGTCACGAACTCGGCGCCTGTCCCGCGGCTGATAGCCCATGGCAGGCAAAGGGGACCGATGAGTTACCAACTCCAGTACCGTCGACACGATGAGCGAGAGCGGGTGGTCAGATCCCTTGGATCCGAGACCGCGCCGGAAGGAGGGATCACCTTGAACCTGAACAGCATCTTGATCGGTTCCGAGGATCCGCGCCGCTTGGTCGACTACTACTCGAGGCTCTTCGGCAAGCCGACTTGGGACGAAGGCGGCTACGCGGGCTGGCTCATCGGCACCGGCGGGATCACGGTGGGTCACCACGATCAGGTCGCGGGCAAGAACACGCAGCCGGGGAGACTGATCTGGAACATCGAGAGCTCCGACGTGAAGGGCGACTTCGAGCGGCTGAGGGCCCTCGGCGCGACGGTCATCCAAGAACCGTACAACCCGGCAGAGGGCGAGGCCGATGTTGGGATCGCGACCTTCGCCGACCCCGACGGCAACTACTTCCAGCTCGTGAGCCCGCTGTACGCGGAGACGTTGGCCTGGACGGAGGAACAGGTCGGATCTCTGCAGGCGGCGCAGAACGTGGATCGGGTCCTGGCATCGATCCTCTTCACCGACATCGTGGATTCGACCGGGCGAGCCGCGGCTCTCGGGGATCGGCGGTGGCGTCAGCTCCTCGACCGTCACGACCGCGCTGCCCGGGCGGAGGTCGAGCGGTTCCGCGGTCGCTTCGTCAAGGCGACCGGCGACGGCCTGCTCGCCACGTTCGATGCGCCCACGCGAGCGCTTCGGTGTGCGTTCGGCCTCATCGGGACGCTCGCCGACGTTGGGCTGGACATCCGCACCGCCGTCCACACAGGCGAGATCGAGATCCTCGAAGAGGACGTCGGGGGGATCGGCGTTCACATCGCCGCCCGCGCGCTGGGCGAGGCCGGTGCCCGTCAAGTCATCGTGACCAGGACCGTTCGAGAACTCGCCACGGGGACGGATCTCGTCTTCGAGTCACTCGGCTCCGTGGGCCTGCGGGGGATCCCCGGTGAATGGGAGCTCTTCCAGGTCTCCACCACGTGAGGGTGTTCTCCACGCGCGAGTCCCTTGACCCGCGGCAGGGAGGCTCAGCCCGGAAAGGCCTTCGGCTAGGAAACGAGGATCTCCCGTGCCGCGGTCGCCGGCGGCCCGCATCGCGGAAGAACGACGACGCCGACCGGAGTCAGTCATCATCCGGCGAACCCGGTGAACCCTCCCACGATCGCTCCGTACGCCACGTGGGCCGCCAGGGTCACCAGCGGCGTACTTCGCCCGTAGTTCAACATCAGGAACCCGGGGGCCTCCAGGAGAGCCGTCGAGCCCGCCGCCGTGAGCGGCGTCCCCATCCGCGGATGGATCACCGGCAGCAGAACGTTCACCAGGGCCGTGCCCGCGAAGAGACCGTGCACGAGCCCAAGGAGGGCCCCGAGTATCCAGCCGCTCCTCGCCACGGCGACGAATATCCATAGATAGCCCAGGGCGAACAGGAACCCGAACCCGAAGTGCAGCATGTACCCGATGGCCTTCGCTCGGATGCGATCGGTCGTGACGATGGTTCCGAGCAAGAACGGAAGGTCGATGCGCGTCAGCCTGAGTTCCGTGGCAGCGCGCAGGATGGTGGTGAGAACCACGGTTCCGACGAACCCGCCAGCGAGCGTTCCCCACACGTTCACTCAGGGCTCCCCGCCGATCGAGACCGCCGCGCGTACCAGCGCGAGGTGGGTCAAGGCTTGGGGGAAGTTCCCCAGGAATCCCCCCGATGCCGGGTCGATCTCCTCGGCGTAGAGCCCGACATCGTTGGCGAGCCCGACGAGCTCGTCCATCAGGGACGCAGCCTCGTCCGGTCGCCCACACCGGGCCAGGGCTTCAGCCAGCCAGAAGGAGCAGGCGAGGAACGCGCCTTCCCGCCCCGAGAGCCCATCCTCGCCCGTGTAGCGGTAGACCAACGGCCCCTGCCCCAGCTCCCGCCGGATCGCTTCGACCGTCGACAGCAACCGCTCAGCGTGGCGCGGACCGTAGTCGAAGAGGACTCCCAGGAGGAGGCTCGCGTCGAGGTCCTCGGCGCCGGCGGACCGGACGTAGCTCCCCTTCTCCTCCGACCAGCATCTCGTCTCGATGAACGCCTCGATGGCTTCCCGCTCCGCGGCCCACCGGCCCGTGTCGGCCCCTGGGATCCATCTCCGCTCGGCCAACCGGAGGGCACGGTCGAGGGCGACCCAGCACATCATCTTCGACTGTGTGAAGTGCGTTGGCGCGCTCCGGACCTCCCAGATCCCGTAGTCGGGTCCGCGCCAGATCGTGCACACGAGGTCGGCGATCTCGGCCAGCCGCCTTCCGACGTCGGCGTCGATCCGGCCGCCAGCATCCGCGTACCACCAGGCCGTCTGGAGGAGATCGCCGTAGATGTCGAGCTGGACTTGGTCCACGGCCGCGTTCCCCACCCGGACCGGGCGAGCGCCGCCGTAGCCTTCGACAGGGAGCGTCCGCTCCGGAGCGTTGGGGCCCCCGTCCATCCTGTACAGCACCTGGAGCCGCGGATGGGTGAGCTGGGAGGCCTGCAGGAGCCACCAGAAGAACGCGTCCGCCTCGGTCGCGCCCCCGAGCGAGAGGAAGACGTCCAGGGCGAAGGCCGCGTCGCGGACCCAGCAGAAGCGATAGTCCCAGTTGCGCTCCCCGCCGACCTCCTCGGGAAGCGAGGTCGTTGGGGCCGCCGCGATGGCTCCCGAGGGGGCGTGCACCAGGAGCTTCAGGGCGAGCGCGCTCCGGATCACGGCGTCCTTCCATGGACCGGCGTAGTTCCTGTCCCCGGCCCAGCGGTCCCACACGGCGCGCGTGTGCTCGAGGCGCGCCTCCGCCTCCCGACGGGCCGGGAGGACCAGTGGCTCCTGGTGGGCAACCGCCAAGACCAGGAGCGCCTCGTCTCCCGTCCGAGCCTCGAACCGCCCTCCGATCCACCCCTCTTTCACGTCGGGATCGCCCGCTCCCCACGCGAGGACCGCCAGGGCGTCGCTCCCGCAGGAGGCCGTCGGGACCCCGTGTCGGCGCCCCAGCCGGGTCGGCCTCCCTCCGTACCCGAACCGTGGCTCGACGCTCCACCGGAGGGGGACGGTCCCGGACAACCCCTCCACGCGCCGGCAGACCTCCCTGAACGGGGCCAGCCCTGCGGCCGGGAGCGTCATCGCGTCGGTGACCCGGACCGTTCCCCGCCGCGTGTGGAAGGTGGTCTCGAGGACGTTCGTCCCCGGGACATAGCGCCGGCGGCCCTCGTATGGCACCTCCGGAGCAAGCGCGAACCGGCCTCCATCCCGGTCGTCGAGCAGGGCTCCGAAGACCGTGGGCGAGTCGAGGTTCGGGAGAGGGAGCCAGTCGATGGATCCGTCGAGCGCGACCAGGGCTACGGTGCGGCCGTCACCGATCGCCGCGTAGTCGCGGATCGGTGCATACCCGCCGACGCGGTGAAGGGCCCCGCCGACAGAGGTGCCCGATGGCCGCGTCCGGCGATGGGGCGTCCGAGAGACCCCCGCGTCGGCAGCTTCGCCGAAGCCGGCCCGTCGGTCGTTCGTGAGGTCATCCCGGAGTGCGCGGATCATCGATGCTCGTGCTCGGCCTCGCCCTTCGCGATCTCCACGGCCTGGATGAGGTTCCGGACGGCTTCGTCGAGCCTAATGCCATCCACCGCGGCGCTCTTCTCGAGGTCCTCGATCGTGAGGTGACCCGGGTCCCCGAGGTCGTCGTGTGGCAGTCCACATGCGCACGTAAGACACATCTTTCGACTCCTTCCTTCCTTCGGTGCTCAGGCCACGGCTCGTCGATGTCGCAGGGCGCCGACATCCCACGCCTGGTGCGTCCAGCAGACGTCCGCCGGGTTGTACACGGAGAGGACCGTCGTGCACCCTTCCTTCCCGCACCGGCGCCCGCGCCGGTTCACGGCATTGGGACGCGCGGCGCCGCCCGCGAGCGTCCCCCTGAAGACGATCGTCCGTTCCTCCATCCTTCACTCCTCGACGATGATCTTCCCGTGCATCTGCTGCGGGTGGATCGAGCACTGGTAGTACACGACCCCCGGCTCGGAGAACCTGATGCTCGCGCTGTCCCCGATGGGGAGGTCCTTCGTGACGCCGCTTCCATCCAGCAGGTGCACGTTGTGGGGGAAGTTGTCCTCGTTGGTCCAGGTCACCGTGGTCCCGGAGGCGATCGCGATCACCGCCGGTGAGAAGCGGTAGCTCGGGGGGAGGTCCACGGCGTCCGTTGCCACCGGCGAGCCGTGGACCTCGAACGGAGCCCCGCCCGAGCCAGAACGCTCCGGCGACGAGCAACCGGTGAGGACCAGGCCGGCCGCGAAGACGAGCGTCACCAGGGTCTTCATCGCGACCTCACGGCGGGCTCGGACGACCTCGACACCTCGGACTTCGCCCACGCGAGAACGCCCCTGCGGGCTGCCCCGGCGAAGAGCGCCACGAACGCCAGCCCGTCCAACACCTCCGAGATCGTGTGGGCGAACAGGAACTGGGTGAGGTTCACGTGGTACGTCGCGTACGACACTTCGGCCAACGCGAACAGCGCGAACCCCCAGCCGAACAACCCCTCGCCGCCCTCGAAGGCGCGGATGGCGAAGTACGCCCCCAGCGCGAACAGCACCACGTGAACGGCGAGGAAGAACCCCCACGGGAGCCGGTTGATGAGATCGCAGCACGGGTGGTCGAGCAGCTGCGGTGCGGATGCGATGACGAACATCGCTACCTCCTTCCTGTCGATCGTTCCTTCAGTCCATGACGCCATGCCGTCGCCGCGACGCTCGTTAGGCTCAGCGCCATGCCGGCGACGACGATGAGATGGATCACGAGCGCGCCGAGAGCGAGCCGTCCAGCGTGCCCATGTCCTCCGGGAGCGATCCCGACGTGGTAGGCCACGTCGAGCGCGAGACCGAGCGCGAGGACGGCGGATCCGGCACGCAGCAGCGGCGGCATGCTCCGTACGACCGCGCGGGCCGCGGCCGGCAGAGAGGGGCGGGGACGCCGCCCATCTCCGCGTACGCGCTGAGGAGCAGGGCTCACGGCCACCACGATCACCAGGCGAACTTCTGGGGGAACTGCCGGATGATCCCGGAGCTCAGCATGTCGGCCATCTCGAGGATCTCGAGGTGGACCTGCTCGTAGTCGGCGATGTCCTGCGCGTAGTCGCCCTGCAGCCGGTGAGCCGCTTCGGCCAGCGTGAGGTCGAGGTGCGTCCGCATCATCGAGCGCATCTGGTCCAACGGCCAGTTCGATGGGTTGGCGCCGTGCAGGAACTCGGCGATCTGATCGGCGTTCGCGTACCAACGCGTTTTCGCCTCATCGAAGGCGGTGGCATCTCCGCTCTTCGCGGCGGCCAGCAGGTCTGCGGCCGTCAGGATGTGCTGGCGAAGCAGACTGGTCAGCGCATCCCCGGCGTCTTCGCCGTAGAACGGCTTGACGGCGTCGCCGATATCGGTCTGGTTCGCGAGCAGACGATCCGTCGTCGCTCCCAGATCAGGCAGATCGGCGGCGAAGCTCACGATGAACAACCGGGTCCACGTGACATGGTCCTCCCACAGCTTGCGCATGTCGTCGTGGAAGGCCTGCTTCGATCCGGGCGCTGGCCTCCGACTCTCGGCGACGGCGCCGCGCGTGAGGGCGATCGAAGAGGTGGCGCCTATGGCCACGGTCATGGCGACGAACACGGTGGTGAGGCCCCTTCGGAAGAGCGACATCGCAGATCCTCCTTGTGAGTCGTTCCGTCCCGGTTTCGTCCGGGTATGCAGCGAGTCACGACGGTGGTTCGGCAAGGCTTCGAGGCGTCACCTCATTCGTGGCGGGATCAGCCGACGAGGGACCGGGGCCTCACCGTCGCGCTCCCGCTCCGATGCATGAGCCCTTCTGATCGCGGCGTCGACCTCCGAAGCGAAGAGCAGCTCTGCCAACTCCCGCTCCATCCGGTCGTGACTCGACTCCGTCCGTACCGGGCGCTGGATCTGGATCCGCCTCATCCCTGATCGCCCCTTCCTTCGGCGTCGGTGACCTTCTAACGCCAACCTGTGTTGTCGTTAGAGTATCGGGGCGCGCCGCTCCTCGTCAAGACCCTTACGCCAATCGGTCAGGGCGTTAGAGGTCGGCTGCGCCAGAAGCTACGTCATTGAAGAAACGAGCGCTGGTGCTAGAATCCCGTCGTGCTCCGAGGTATCAGAGACGCGATCCGCCCGCTCGCGGCGCTCGACGATGGGCTGCGCCGTCGGATCTACCTGTTCGTCCGGGATCAGGGCCGTCCCGTGAGCCGCGAGGAGGTGGCGCAGGAAGTCGGCATCTCACGGCGCCTGGCGGCCTTCCACCTGGACAAGCTCCTCGACCGGGGCCTGCTGGAGGCCACCTATCAGCGGCCGCCGGGGAGGTCTGGGCCGGGAGCGGGCAGGAGCTCGAAGATGTACCGTCCCTCCGACCTCGAAGTGGAGGTCACGATCCCCGAGCGTCGGTACGACCTGGCCGGGGACCTTCTCGTCGATGCGATCCGTGGGACGAGCCGCGGCGAGTCCGGACGGGATGCAGCGCTTCGGGTCGCGCGGGAGCGTGGCATCGAGCTCGGTGCGGAAGTGCGGAAGGAGGAGGCGCTTCGCCGGCCCGGGCCCGAGAGGACGCTGGCGGTCACGCGCCAGGTCCTGCAGCGATACGGCTTCGAGCCGTACAGCGATCGCGCCGGCGAGCTCGCGCTACGCAACTGCCCCTTCCACTCGCTCGCTCAGCAGGCGCCGGAGCTCATGTGCACCATGAACCGAGCCTTCATCGACGGCGTGATCCGGGGGCTCGGGAACGACAGTGTCGAAGCGGTCCTGGCCTGCAAGCCAGGCGATTGCTGCGTGACGGTGCGAGCTCCGGGTACGTAGCGGCGTCCCGGATGACGTCGCGAGCGCTCTTCGGCGGTTGGGCCGTTGACTTCCACGCGGGGCGGGTCACGCGGGCACACGACGACCTCGATGTCGCCGTGTGGGCACGCGACCAGGATCGGATCGCTTCGATCCTGTCGGCGGATGGATGGCAGCAGACCTCGGACACTGCAGTGGATGGGTACATCGGGTATCAGCGCGGCGCCGTTCGGCTGGAGGTCGCCTTCCTCGAGCGAGGCAAGGACGGACGGGTGTACACGCCGGTCCGAGGAGACCATGTGGACTGGCCGGAGGGGACCTTCGGCGATGACGTGGCCGAGCTGCGAGGGGTCCGCGCGAGGATCATCGGCCTCGCCGCGCTCAGGGCCGACAAGGCAGAACTCCGTGAGGACCCGACCGTGGCGGCGAAGGACCGGGCCGACACGGAGGTCCTGGCACGCCTCCGGAAGTAGGGAAGAAACCCTCACGCCGATGCCGATCGATCCGCTGGTCCACGCCTGGCTGAGCCGCGTGCGCCTCGAGGCGCTCCGCCAGTTCTGGGACAGGCGGCGGGGAAGAGCAGGTCGTCTCGACAGAGCAGGACCCGCGTGGAACGCGGCGGGTGCCGTTTGCCGTCCTGCTGGTTCACTCACCTCGTACGTGCTGATGAGGGACGGTGAGAACGGGCACCTCGGAGAGCCGACGAACCTTCCGAACGACGCCACCGGCCAGGAGTTCCTCGAGAAGGGAGTGCCGGTGGAAGCCGAGGACGATGAGGTCGGCATGCGCGGCCGTCGCGGCATCGACGATCGCGTCGCCCACCTGGCCCGGCCGTCCTCCGACCCTCATCCCTCGTGCTCGTACGCCCATGGATCCCAGCCGACGGATCATACGATCGACGAGTCGGGTGGCCTCCTCCTTCCCCTCGACGAAGGCGCCCTCTCCCAAGACCCACTCGGCGCCGGTGAACGGCCACTCGCGGACATGGAACACAACCACCGTCGCGTCGAGTCGTCGTCCCAGGTCGATCACGAGGTCGATGACACCGCTCGATGGCGTGTCGGTGGATACCGCGACGAGGATGGTCTCGATCCGCTTGAGGTC
>JBIOTM010000140.1:0-5126 GCA_044865955.1 Actinomycetota bacterium
GTCCGGGAACTTCGACGCCTCCGCGAGCAGATCGGCGGAGCGCTGGCGTTGCTGCCACAGTGGCGTCCGCTCACCCGGGCGGCGGCGGGGGAGCAGGAGCGCTCGCGCCGCCGCCTCCCGGAAGACGCTCGCGAACATCGCCGTCTCGGGGAGGGCCGCCACCACCGCCTCCTCGACCTGGTCGGGCTCGAAGAGGAGATCGTCCGCCGGGATCCGGTCGACGGCCTCGGGCAGGCGCACCACGATGCCGTCGTCGCTCCACAGCACCTGCGCCCCGGGACCGAAGCGCTCGAGCAGCCTCGACTCGATCGCCATCGCCCAGGGAGCGTGGACGCGGGAGCCGAACGGCGAGAGTACGCACATCCGCCAGTCCCCGATCTCGTCGCGGAAGCGTTCCACGACGACCGTCCGGTCGTCGGGCACGGCACCGGTCGCCTCGACCTGCTCGTCGAGGTAGGCCACCAGGTTCCGGGCCGCGCGCTCGTCGAGGGCGACGTCGCGCCGGAGCCGCGCGAGGGCCGCCTCGCGCCTCGCGCCCCGCAGCGTCCGGACGAACGCGCCGACCGCGCGACCGAGCTCGATCGGCCTGCCGGGCTTGTCCCCGTGCCAGAAGGGCATCCGACCCTGCTCGCCGGGCGCGGGAGAGACGATCACCCGGTCGCGGGTGATGTCCTCGATCCGCCAGGCGGACGCGCCCAACACGAAGACGTCCCCGCGTCGGCTCTCGTAGACCATCTCCTCGTCCAGCTCGCCGACGCGGACGCCGTCGGCGAGGAACACCCCGAACAGGCCGCGGTCCGGGATCGTGCCGCCCGAGGTGATCGCGATGCGCCCCGCGCCGTCCCGCGCGCGGACCGTCCCCGCGGCCCGATCCCAGACCAGGCGCGGCCGGAGCTCCGCGAAGCCTTCGCTCGGGTAGCGGCCGGCGAGCATGTCGAGCACGGCCATGAACACGTCCTTCGACAGGTCCGCGAAGTTGGCGGCCCGGCGGACCGACCCGAACAGCTCCTCGACCTCCCGTTCCTCCACGGCGCACATCGCGACGAGCTGCTGCGCCAGGACGTCCACCGGGTTCCGCGGGTAGCGCGTGTGCTCGATCTCGCCGGCGAGCATCCGTTCCGCCACGACCGCCGCCTCGAGCAGGTCGCCTCGGAACTTCGGGAAGATGCGGCCCCGTGAGGGCTCGCCCACCTGGTGTCCGGCCCGGCCGATCCGCTGGAGGCCGCTCGCCACGGAGCCGGGCGACTCGACCTGGATCACGAGGTCGACGGCGCCCATGTCGATCCCGAGCTCGAGCGACGAGGTCGCCACGATCGCCCGCAGGCGACCCTCCTTGAGGGCGTCCTCGACCTCGAGCCGCTGTTCCCGCGCCAGCGACCCGTGATGGGCGCGGACGAGGTCCTCGTCCGCGAGCTCGTTCAGGCTGGCCGCGAGGCGCTCGGCGAGCCGGCGGGCGTTCGTGAACACGATCGTGGAGCGGTGGGCACGGATCAGCTCGAGCAGCGGCGGATGGATCGAGGGCCAGATCGAGGCGCGCCCCGGCCCGTCGGTCCCGTCCACGCCGGGCTCGGCGATGGGGGGACGCGTGTCGACGGACAGGGCGCTCATGTCCTCCACGGGAACGACGACCCGCAGCTCCATCGGCTTGCGGTGGCCGGCGTCCACGATCGTGACCGGTCGCTCCACGCCGTCGACGGAGCCTCCGAGGAACCGCGCGATCTCCTCGAGGGGCCGTTGGGTGGCCGAGAGCCCGATCCGCTGGGGCGGGTCTTCGCACAGCTCCTCCAGCCGTTCGAGCGACAGCGCCAGGTGCGCGCCGCGCTTGGTCGCGGCCATCGCGTGGATCTCGTCCACGATGACGGTGCGGACGCTCCGGAGCGTCTCGCGCGCCGACGAGGTCAGCATCAGGTAGAGCGATTCCGGCGTGGTGATGAGGATGTCGGGTGGCCGCCGGATCATCCGCTGCCGATCCCGGGCCGCCGTGTCGCCCGTCCGGATCGCCACCTCTGGGACGTGCGAGAGGGGTGCGCCCAGCCGCGCCGCCGCGTGTGCGATCCCCGCCAGCGGCGCCCGGAGGTTCTTCTCGATGTCGACGGCCAGCGCGCGGAGGGGCGAGACGTACAGCACCCGGGTCCGGGCGTGTGGGTCGTCCGGCGGCGGTTCCGAGGAGAGGCGATCGATCGCCCACAGGAACGCCGCGAGCGTCTTCCCCGACCCGGTCGGAGCCAGGATCAGGCTGTGATCGCCGGCCGCGATGGCCTTCCAACCGTCCCGTTGCGCCGGCGTGGGCGCGTCGAACGAGGCCCGGAACCAGTCACGGACGGCGTGGGAGAACACCTCCAGGGCCACGGACACAAACCTACCGGGTGTCGCCGACACGCGAGAGGCCACCGGTAGGATGCGGCATGCGTGTCCGTCGCGCGCTTCCCACGCTCGTGCTCGTCGCGCTCCTCTCACCCGGCTCCGTCGCGCTCGCCCGGGACGCGCCGCCGATCGAGCCGGAGGATCAGATCGTCCTGTCCGGCTCGGTGGACGTGCAGCGCGGCCACACGGTGGGGGAGGTGGTGGTCTTCTCCGGGAGCGTGCTGGTCCGGGGCGTCGTCCAGGGCGACGTCGTCGTCCTGGAGGGTCCGGTGCTCGTGTCGGGTCAGGTCGACGGGTCGGTGATCGCGGCCGACGGCGACGTGAGGCTCCAGCCGAGCGCGCGCGTGGGCGGCGACGTCCTCTCGAGCCGGCCCGTCGCGATCCGCGCGGGAGCGAGGGTGGGGGGTGAGGTCCGCCACGGGGTGCGCTTCTCCCTGGAGGCACCACTCGAAGCGCTCGGCACGCTGCTCGGCCCCGTCTCCATCGCCCTCTCCGTCCTGCTGACCGGCCTGGTGCTCCTCGTCCTCGCGCCGCGGGGCGCCGACGCCGTCTCGGACACGCTCGCCGACGCGCCGCTCGCCTCCCTGGGTTGGGGGGTCGTCGTCGGCGCGTCGGCCCCGGTCACGGCCGTGGCTCTCTCCGTCCTGGTCCTCGGGCTCCCCCTGGGCCTCGCCCTCTTCCTGTCGCTGGGGCTGTGGTGGCTCGTCGGGCTCGCGTGGGCGGCGTGGTGCGCCGGCCGCGGGCTGGTGCGGGCTCCGCACCGGCGCACGACGGCGTTCCTCGCCGGGTGGGCCATCGTCGCCGCGGTCGGGCTGGTGCCGGTGCTGAACGTGGCCGTCTGGATCCTCGCCCCGCTGGTGGGCCTGGGGGCGATGGTGGTCGCCGCGTGGCGGGCCCGTCACCTCGGGCACCACGGTGGGCGTCACCGCCGACGAGCCGTGTCACCCCGAGAGGACGCCGTCGAGGCCGGGATCTCCTAGGTCGCGCCCGACGACTCCACGCCGGCGATCAGGGCCGCCGTCTGCTCGCCGGACGCGCCGGTGCGGCGCAACACCAGGGCGACGAGGCCCAATGCGACGAGGGTCAGCAACAGGACCAGCGTCGACATCGCCGCGATCTCAGGTCGCAGGATGCTGCGGAGCGAGCTGAAGATGTACACCGGCCACGGCGAAGCGTTCGGCGTCGAGACGAACGAGGAGATGATCGTGTTGTCGAGGCTCAGGCTGAACGCGAGCAGCGCCCCGGCCAGCACCGCAGGCATCATCAGCGGCAGCGTGATCTGCCTGAACGTCTGCGCAGGGGAGGCGTAGAGGTCGCCAGAGGCCTCCTCGAGGGATTCGTCGAGCCCCGCGAGGCGGGCGCGCACGATCAACGTGACGACGGCGGAAGCGAAGATCGCGTGGCCGACCCACAGACGAACCAGCCCGTAGTTGACGATCGTGTTGTCGGGACCGAACGGCCCGCCGATCCGGACGTACCAGATCAGCAGCGAGATCGCGTCCACGACCTCCGGCGTCACCAGCACCAGGAAGATCAGCGCCAGGAACCCGATCGTCCACTTTCCCGGTCGCCGTGCGAGCGCGATCCCGGCGAGCGATCCGACCACCGTCGCGATCACCGACGCGCCGATCGCGGCTCGGATGGAGGTGAAGATCGCGCTCCTGATCGTCGGGTTCGCGACCGCGTTCGAGTAGGACGCGAACCCGAATTGCTTCCACACCACCAGGGCCCGACCGTCGTTGAAGGAGTAGATCACGATGATCGCGATCGGCAGGAACAGGAACACGAAGACGAGGATGCCCCAGACGAGCAGCGCCAGGTTCATCGGATCCCTTCGCACGCGAACGGTCGCCATGGTGCTCACGCCGGCTCCGCCACGAGGTCGACCCTCCGCATCCGGCGGATCACGGTCCGCGCCAGGAGGCCGAGTCCTCCGAAGAGGAGGACCGACGCCAGGATCATGAAGATCAGGATCACCGCCATCGCCGACCCGAGCGCCCAGTTCTGCGCCGTGTTGAACTGGCTCGCCACGAGGGCGCCGACCATGTTGCCCTTCGCGCCCCCGAGGACGCTCGCAGTGATGTAGTCACCGGTGAGGGGGATGAAGACCAGGAGCAGGCCGGCGACCACCCCGGGCATCGCGAGTGGGAGCGTGACCTGTCGGAACGTGCGCCACCGGTTCGCGCCCAGGTCCTTCGAGGCCTCCCGGAGGGCCGGATCGAGGCGGTCGAGCGCCACGAACAACGGGAAGATCATCAGCGGGAGGTAGTTGTAGATCACGCCGAGCTGCACGGCCTCTCTCGTGTCGAGCACCTCCAACGGGTTCGAGATCAGACCCAACGCCTGGAGGAACCCGGAGAGCGGGCCCTTCGGCTGCAGGAGGATCAGCCAGCCCAACGTCCGCACCAGGAAGTTCGTCCAGAACGGGACGATCGTGAGGCCGAGCAGCAGCCCCCGCCATCTGGCCGGCACACGGACCGCCAGCCAGTAGGCGAACGGGAACGCGATCAGCAGGCAGAGGATGGTTCCGATCAGCGAGATCCGGAGCGTGCCCGTGAAGACGCTCCGGAAGGTGCCCGAGAACGACTCGGCATACCGGTCGAAGGACAGGTGATCCGTGGCGATCGTCCGGAAGATGTCGGGCTTGTAGCCGAGCGAGTAGTAGAAGATGAACAGGACCGGCACGGCGAAGAAGAACAGCAACATGAACCACGCCGGGATCGCGAGCACGAACCGGGGCGCGCGTCGGCGCGGGCGCCACG
>JBIOTM010000141.1:0-5217 GCA_044865955.1 Actinomycetota bacterium
CTGCCGGAGGCCGTCGGCGACCCCGCGGAGCGCGGCCAGGTCGGGGCCCTCCGCCTGGAACAGGGCCAATGCCTGCTCGTCCGAGATGGGGTGGTGGCGTTCGGCCAAGCGGAGCGCCCCTCGGATGTCGGCGTCGAGACGCGCCGGCGCGACCGCTCGAGCCGCCCAGGCCCGCGTGACCTCGTCCTCGGCGGGGATCTCGCCGTAGACGGCGTCGGCGTCACCCCGGAGCCCCGCCCCGGGGCCCTTGGCGAAGGTCAGCTCGATCGTCCTTGGCTTCCAGGTCACGTCCGGGTCCTGCCATGGGATGGCCTCGGCGAGCCGACGCCGGATCGCGAGTCCGTCGTCCGCGAGGAGCGCCTGCACGGGTGCGCGCATCTTTCCGGCGAGATAGGGATCGGGACTCGCGGCGTACCGCGGGTAGATCGTGAGGCGCTCGAGCAGCCTCTTGCCGCGCGACGCCGTCGTCGCGGCGAGGGTTCCGATGGGGGGCCACGGCCGCTCGGGGTTCACGTGATCGGGCGTGACCGGCGACACGCCGCCCCAGTCGCTGATGCCGGCGTCCAGGAGCCGGAGCTGCTGCTCCCGGTCGGACAGGTTGGGCGGAGCCTGGACGCTCACGTGCGGCCCCAGCACGACCCGCGCCGTCGCCACGGCGGCGACGAACTCCTCGTTCCCCGGCTCGGGCGCGTCGTGCATCGCCGTCCCGGCCTTCGCCCGGAAGTTCTGGACGATCACCTCCTGGATGTGTCCGTACCGGCGGTGGAGCTCGCGGATCGCGAAGAGGGACGCGGCCCGCTCGGTTTCGTCCTCCCCGATGCCGACGAGGATCCCGGTCGTGAACGGGATCGCGAGCCGCCCGGCGTCCTCGATCGTCCGCAACCGAACCGCCGGCTGCTTGTCCGGCGAGCCGAAATGCGGGCCCCCCTTCGCGGCGAGACGGTCCGACGACGTCTCGAGCATGAGGCCCATCGACGCGCTCACCTGTTTCGACCGGGCGAGCTCCTCGTAGCTCATCACCCCGGGGTTCAGATGGGGGAGGAGACCGGTCTCCTCGATCACCCGGATGGCAACCGCTCGAACGTACTCGAGGGTCGACGCGAAGCCGCGGGACGCGAGCCAGTCGCGCGCAACGCCGTAGCGGTCCTCCGGCCGGTCGCCCAGCGTGAACAGCGCTTCCTTGCAGCCTCGGGCGCGGCCGGACTCGGCGATCGCGACCACCTCCTCCGGGGTGAGGAAGGGCGCGTCGAGCCGCGCGGGCGGCTTCGCGAAGGTGCAGTAGTGGCAATGATCGCGACAGAGCATCGTCAACGGGATGAAGACCTTCCGCGAGTACGTGATGCGGTCGCCACTCCCGAGATCGCGCAGACGCGCGGCGATCCTCGTCAGCCGTTCGAGATCGTCGCTGCGCGCGCGCATCAGGTCGGCCGCCTCCACCACCGACAGGGCCTTGCCCTGTTCGGCTCGCGCGAGCGCTCGCCGGAGGGCGTGAGACGTCACGGCCGACACGACGGGGAGGCTACTACGCTCTGCTGCCATGAACGCCGGCGGGACTGTCGTCGCGCTCGCGGGAGGCGTCGGGGCCGGGAAGTTCCTGCGGGGGCTGGTCCGCGCGGTCCCGCCGAGCGACGTCACCGTGATCGTCAACACCGGCGACGACATCGACCTCCACGGTCTCCGGGTCTGTCCGGACCTCGACTCGGTCACCTACTGGCTGGGCGACGTCGCCGACCGGGACCGGGGCTGGGGGCGCCGGACGGAGACCTTCCGCGCCATGGAGGAGCTGGGGGCCTTCGACCCCGCGGCCGCCTGGTTCGGCCTCGGCGACCTCGACCTCGCGACCCACCTGTTCCGGACCGGCCAGCTGGCCGCGGGGCGATCGCTGTCCGAGGTCACGGCCCAGATCGCCGGACGGTTCGGGGTCGGGGCGCGGATCGTCCCGATGAGCGACGACCCCATCGAGACGCACCTGGAGGTCGCCGCCTCGGGCCGCCACGCGGATCTGCACTTCCAGGAGTACTGGGTGCGGCGGGGAGCGCGTGACGACGTCAAGGCGATCCGGTTCGACGGGATCGACGCCGCGACGCCGGCTCCCGGCGTCCTGGAGGCGATCGAGACCGCCGGCGCGGTCGTCCTGTGCCCCTCGAACCCCGTCGTCTCCATCGGTCCGATCCTCGCGGTGCCGGGGATCCGCGAGGCGGTCGCCGTCAAGCCGGTGGTCGGCATCTCCCCGATCGTGGGCGATCGGCCGCTCGCCGGCATGGCGGACCGGCTGATGCCGGTGGTCGGCCTCGAGGTCTCGGCGGCGGGGGCCGCTCGCGGGTACGCCGACCTGCTCGACGGCTGGGTGATCGACGAGATCGACGCGGGGCTGGCGCACCGCGTGCGCGACGAGCAGGGCGTCCGCGTGGCCGTCACCGACACGGTGATGCGCGAGGACGCGATCGCCGAGTCGCTGGCACGGACGGCCCTGGAGCTCCTCGGGTGACGGTGGAGCTCGTCCCCCTCGGAGGGCTGCCGGAGGTCCGGCCCGGGGACGACCTGGCCGCGATGCTCGAGGGGGCCCTCGCGACGGTGGGCGTGCGGGAGGACGACGTCGTCGCCGTCACCCAGAAGGTGGTCTCGAAGGCGGAGGGGCGGATCGTCGAGGGGGACGATCGGGCGGCGTGGGTCGAGCGGGAGTCCGTCGGCCTGGTCGCGCGTCGCGGCGACCTCACGATCGCGAGGACGCGCCACGGCTTCGTGTGCGCGAACGCGGGTGTCGACGCCTCGAACGTCGCTCCCGGTTTCCTCACGCTCCTGCCGGAGGACCCGGACGCGAGCGCCGAGCACCTCCAGAAGGAGCTGGCGGCGCGGTTCGGGCTGTCTCGGTTCGGCCTGGTGATCACCGACACCTTCGGTCGTCCCTGGCGGGAGGGTGTCGTGGACGTCGCGATCGGCTGCGCAGGGCTCCCCGCGCTCGTCGACCTCCGCGGCGGAACCGACGATCACGGACGGGTCCTCGAGTCCACGGTCGTCGCGGTGGCCGACGCCGTCGCGGCGGCGAGCGGCCTCGTGATGACGAAGACGGCACGGGTCCCGGCGGCGCTCGTGCGCGGCCTGGACGCCCTGATCGGGGAGGCGCCGCCGGGACCCGCTCGCGGCCTGGTCCGGTCGCCCGAGGACGACCTGTTCCTCGAGTCGGCGCTGGTCGCGATGTCGTCCACGAGGTCGAGCCCGTCGTTCGCGAGCGGACCCGTCCCTCGCGATGCGGTCGAGGACGCGGTCGCTGCCGCCTGCGCGGTGCCGCTCCCCCACGGGTGGGTGTTCGTCGCGATCGAGTCCCCGCGCGCGGAGCGGCGGCTCCTCGTGGCGGCGGCGCGGGAGCGGGATCCGTCGATGGACCAAGCCGGTGTGCTGATCGTGCCGTGCGTGCCCCGGCGGGCGCTCGACGACGACCACGACGGCACCCTCCTGTCGGCCGGGGCGGCGATCCGGACCCTCACGGTCGCGCTGCACACCCGGCGACTGGGGGCGCGTTGGCAGACGGCCGACCCGGCAGCCGCGCGGCGCGCCCTCCTGCTCGACGAGGATCTCGTGCCGCTCGGGTTCGTCGCCGTCGGCCGGACGCGGGAGGCTGGGGCCCGCCGGCCCCAGCCTCCGATCGCTCCGGGGGACGTCCTCGACTGGCGGGACTAGGCCAGCACGCCCTTGAGGAAGTAGAAGAGGAAGCCCGCCGTCACGACGTACATCAGCGGGTGGACGTCCCGCACCTTGCCCTGGAACAGGCGGATGGCCGTGTAGGCGATGAACCCGGCCCCCACGCCGTTCGTGATCGAGTAGGTGAACGGCATCATCCCGATCGTGAGGAGCGCCGGGATCCCCACGGCCGGATCGCGCCAGGCGATCTCCCCGATCCCGCGCATCATGAAGTACCCCACGACGACGAGCACCGGCGCGGTTGCCTCCGGCGGGATCACCCCGGCCAGCGGGGAGAGGAACACGCACAGGAGGAAGAGGGCGCCGGTCACCACCGACGCCAGCCCGGTGCGGCCGCCTTCGCCGATCCCCGCGGCCGACTCGATGAAGGTCGTGTTCGACGAGGCGCTCGCGGCGCCCCCCGCGGCGGCCGCGAGCGAGTCCACGAGCAGGACGCGGTTCATGTCCGGGAGCTTGCCGTCCCGGTCGAGCAGGCCCGCCTCGTCGCCCAACGCGACGGCCGTGCCCATCGTGTCGAAGAAATCCGACAGCATGACGGCGAACACCGGCACGATCGCCGTCCAGAAACCGAGCGTCGAGAAGAACCCGAACGAGAAGTTCCCGAGGAGGCTGAAGTCCGGGCTCGCCGTGATCGAGTCCGGCACCTGGGCGATCCCCGGGCCGACCGAGGCCCAGATCGCGTTGTCTCCCCAGATCCCGTTGATGATCGCGGCGATCACGGTCGTGGCCAGGATGGCGATCAGCAGGCCGCCCTTCACCCGGCGGACCACCAGGATCGCGGACAGGCCCAGCCCGATCGCGAACGTCAGGACCCGCAGGCTCGTGAAGTCGGTGGTGATCCCCAGCGGTGGGTTCCCCGGCCCGGGGACGACGATGTGGGCGTTCACCAACCCGATGATCATGAGGAACAGGCCGATCCCGATCGCGATGGAACGCTTCAGGTCCATCGGGATCGCGTTCAGGACCGCGTTGCGGAACCCCGTCAGGACGAGGACGGTGATCAGGAGCCCCTCGGTGACGATCACACCCATCGCCTCGGGGTACGACAGCCCCTGCCCGGCCACGAGCGTGAACGCCACGAACGCGTTCAGCCCCAGGCCGGACGCGATGGCGAACGGGTAGTTCGCCCAGAGGCCCATCGCGATCGTCGCGACGCCGGCGACCAACGCGGTCACGGTGAGCACGGGCCCGAACGGCAACCCCAGGGGCTGGAGGTCGGGGATCCCCACGAACCCGAGGATCTGCGGATTCAGGAACAGGATGTAGGCCATCGTCAGCCAGGTGGTGATCCCGGCGACGACCTCGGTGCGGACGCTCGAGCCCCGCTCCGAGATCTTGAAGAACCGGTCCAGGCCGCCGCTCCCTTCGACCGTCGGCACCCGGACCACTCGATCGCGCCTGGTGTCTGCCACGCGCATCCCCTCCCTCGGCCGTTCGGCCGGTCGCGAACCGAAGGGAAGGCGGCAGCAGGATAGGCCGCTCCCGGCGAGCGCCGCAAGACGCGGGAACCGCCGGCCG
>JBIOTM010000142.1:0-7774 GCA_044865955.1 Actinomycetota bacterium
ACGAGGACGACGCGATCCACGCCGCCCAACGAGCGTTCTGGGACGACTGCCGCCTGATCGTGGAGCCGGGCGGCGCGGCGGCGTTCGCCGCCCTTCGCTCGGGTGCCTACGTGCCGGCGGCCGGCGAACGGGTGTGCGTCGTGGCGTCGGGAGGGAACTGCGACCCGTCGACGGTGACGGGGTGAGCGTCGTCACCGACCGGCGACGACGTGCTCGACCTCGAGGTCCTTCATCGGGAAGTCCTTCGGGTTGCCCGTGGCGAGCCGTGCTCCCATCGAGACGGCGGAGGCCGCGATCAAGCAGTCACCCTGGCTGAGCGTCCGCCCGCGGGCACGGAAGCGCCGTCTCCACCAGCCGGCCAGCCGTCCTTCCGCGATCGCCAACGGCGCGGGTGCGAGGCCTTCGAAGAGCGCCGCCGCGGCCTCGCGTTCGCGGGGGCGCAGCCCCACGGTCACCTCTTCCGCCGTCACGGCGCAGACGAACGGGGTGTCGGCTCGGGCTTGGATCTCGCGGAGCCACGCCACCGCATCGGGTGCGCCGCGCAAGAGGTCGATCGCGACGGTCGTGTCGAGCAGGACGTTGGACATCAGTCGACGCGGCGAGGATCCGCGCGCCGCTGGTCGTGGACCCACTTCGCCACATCGTGGTCCCACTCGTGTCCGTGGTCTTCGATCGAGCCGACCGCAGACCACATCAGGTCCCATCGCCGGCGACGGTCGAGCTCCTTCCGGAGGGCGTCCTCGATGAAGGCGCTCCTGCCGCGATCGCCGGCGAGCTCATCCAGCTGCTCGACCAGCTCGTCGTCGAGGTAGATGTGGACCCGCATAGACCCACACGATAGCACACACCACGAGGCAGCCTTGGAACGCGCCGTTTCAACGAGCCGCTTCTAGCATCTGGAGCAGCTTCGTGGTCGTGTTCCAGTTCCGGATCGTCATGTTCTTGTAGACGGGCATCGAGACGATCCGGCTGAGCCGGCTCTGGGAGGCGCGGCTGATCAGCCTCGACGAGTAGAGGACCCCGGTGCCCGCCCAGAGGCGATCGACCCCCTCCCTCGTCGGCACGTCCTTCATGGCCGCCTTCGCCGTGAGCGGCGCCTTCAGGAACGTCACGTCGTAGCGATACGTCGCCGGCTCGACGCCGAAACCGTCCGGGGCCCGATCGACGATCGACCGCATCTGACCCGTGCTGCGGACCACCACGCTCGCGTCGTAGTGGTCGAACGCCTTCGCGAGCATCGGCTCGATCCGCCGCGTCAGCTCCACCACGCTCGACGACGGCGCCGCGAACACCACGTTGCCGCTCTGGATGTAGGTCCGCACGTCGTCGAAGCCCTCCGCTTCGAAGGTGGCCTTCAGCGCCGGCATCGGGATGGGGTTCTTCCCGCCGACGTTGATGCCACGGAGCAGCGCGACGTACCGAGGCATCGGACGCGCGTCAGCCCCGGAGCCAGTCCGCGGCGTCCTTCGCGTGATACGTGAGGATCAGGTCGGCGCCGGCGCGCCGGATGGACGTCAGCAGCTCCAGGACGACCCGCCGCTCGTCGAGCCAGCCGTTCAGCGCCGCCGCCTTCACCATCGCGTACTCCCCGCTCACCTGGTACGCGGCGAGCGGGAACCGGGTCTCGTCCTTCGCCCTCCGGATGATGTCGAGGTAGGGGACGGCCGGCTTCACCATCACGATGTCGGCGCCCTCCTCGATATCCGTCCTGATCTCGCGCAGCGCCTCGTCGGCGTTCGCCGGGTCCTCCTGGTAGCCGGTCCGGTCGCCGAAGCGCGGCGCGCCCTCGGCGGCCTCTCGGAACGGGCCGTACAGGGCGCTCGCGAACTTCGCGGCGTAGGCGAGGATGCCGACGTCCCTCCACCCCGCCCCGTCGAGCGCCGCGCGGATCGCGGCGACCTGGCCGTCCATCATCCCGCTCGGACCGACCAGATGGACGCCGGCCTCCGCCTGCGCCGCCGCGATCAACCGGTACCGGTCGAGGGTCGCATCGTTGTCGACCTCGTTCCGCTCGTTCAGCACGCCGCAGTGCCCGTGGTCGGTGTACTCGTCGAGGCAGAGGTCCCCGATCACGACCCTATCGTCGCCGAACTCGTCGCGGAGCCCGGCGATCGCCCGCTGGGCGATCCCTTCGGGATGCCAGGCCTCCGACCCTTCGGCGTCCTTGTGCGCCGGGACGGCGAACAGGATGAACGCCCGCACGCCCCGCTCCGCGATCTCGACCGCCTCCTTCCGGAGCGACTCCAGCGTGTGCTGGACCTGCCCGGGCATCGACGCGATGGGGGCGGGCTCCTCGATCGCCTCCTTCACGAACAGCGGCGCGATAAGGTCGTCGGGCCGGACGTCGGTCTCGCGGATCAGCGAGCGGAGGGCCGGTGTCCGCCGCATGCGGCGCGGTCGGGAATGCGGGAAGCTCACGCGATCAGCGTACCGCGGGAGGGATCGCCGGATGGAGCCGAAGAAGCGATGGGACGGCTACGTGTCGTTCTCCTACCTCGAGGCTGGCGTCGACTACACGGGGTTCGACCTGTCGCCGCAGATCGGGCGGGTGGACCCGTTCGTGTACGCGCTCTCGAACGAGGACGACGAACGCGCCGAGCGTCTGCTGCGCCGGTGCGTCTGCATCTCCCTTCACGAGCACTGCGGGATCACGCCGGCGGATATGTCCCAGAACGACGACTACATCCGCCAGGGGCGGGAGTGGTACGGGTACGAGGGCCTCGCCGTCTCCGGGCTCGACGCGGTCTTCGAGAACTTCCAGGACGGCACGGCGACGATCACGTCCAAGGCCGGCTGGAAGTGGACCGACGCGATCCACGACCTGGGGATGCACCTGGCGGACGTGGCGCACCAGACCACGGTGTTCGTCGGCGGGACGGTCGACGACATCGTCGAGGCGCACCGGACCGGCCGCATCGCGATGGTGCCGTGCATGGAGGGCGCGGCGATGATCGAGAACGAGCTCGATCGCCTCGACGTGCTGTTCGGGCTGGGGGTGCGGATGTGCGGGATCGCCTACAGCGAGTCGAACCAGCTCGGCGGCGGCGTGAAGGATCCCGGCGACGGCGGGCTGACGCGCTTCGGCCTCGACGCCGTCCGCAGGATGAACCGGCTGGGGATGGCGATCGACCTGTCGCACACGGGCGACCTCACCGCCATGCAGACCTGCGAGGTGAGCGAGCGCCCGGTGTTCCTGTCGCATTCGGGGGCCCGGACGCTGTTCTCGGAGCGGAAGCTGAAGGAGGACGACCTGCTGAAGGCGGTCGCCGCGACCGGAGGCGTGATCGGGATCGAGGCGTCCCCGCACACGACGATCTCGCCGGAGCACCCCCGGCATTCCCTGGAGTCCGCGATGGACCACTTCGAGTACTGCGTCGACGTGATGGGGATCGACCACGTCGGCTTCGGCCCGGACACGTTCTTCGGCGACCACGTGGCGCTCCACCGGCTCTACGCCGGGAACCTCGACACGGGCGAGGTCGGCGTGTTCGAGCCGGTCGAGTACGTCGAGGGGCTCGAGAACCCGTCGGAGTTCCCGAACGTGATCCGGTGGCTGGTGGGCCACGGCTACCCGGACGAGCAGATCGCCAAGGTCGTCGGGGGGAACGTCCTACGGGCGCTCCGGGACGTCTGGGTCTGAGGCGACGGCCCGCTCGACGGGCGCCACGTCGGTCTCCAGCACGAAGACGAGCTCGTCGACGTCGCCGGCCTCGTCGGACACGTGTTGCTTGCCGGCGAGGGTGAACCCGCACTTCTCCAGGACCCGGATGGACCCGGCGTTGTGCTTGGCCACGTGGGCGTGGAGGGGGCGCGTCCGCTCCCGCTCGAGGAACGCCGACAATGCCGCCGTGGCGACCCCTTTGCCCCAATGGTCCCTGCCGATCCAGTAGCCGACGAGCCGCTCGCCGGGGGGTCCCCAGCTCACGACGTTGCCGGCGACCTCGCCGTCGACCAGGACCGTCTGCGTGGTCACGGCGTCGTCGGCGAGGACGTTCCCCCAGTGCGTCATGAACGCGTCGCGGTCCCGGCCCGCGAACGCGGCCATGCGGGTGGCCTGGGGGTCCCGCTGGTGTTCGAAGAGGATGGGGAGATCCGCCGCCCCCAGGTCCCGCAGCAGGACCTCGCTCATCGTGGGGACAGCGCGCGCTCGACGGCGGCGACGAGGCCGTGGACCGTGTGTGGTCGGGCGACCGCGTGCACGTGGAAGCCGTGCGACCTGGCTTCGGCGGCGGTGACCGGTCCGATGCAGACGACCTTGGGGTTCCCCCGGGCGGCGCCGAGCGCGTGCACGAACCCCCGCACCGTCGAGGCGCTCGTGAACGTGACGGCGTCGACCTCGCCACGGCGCAGGGCGTCGGTCGACTCGCGGGGGAGCCGATCGGGGAACCTCGTGCGGTAGGCGTCGACACGGAGCGTCTCCCACCCCTTCCGGGCGAGCGCCGCCTCGAGGCCCTCCGGGGCGATGTCGGCGCGGGCGCACAGGACGCGGCCCGAGCCGCGCGGGAACGCGCGCGCGAGGGCCGCCGTCGTGAACGTCGCCGGCTGGAGGTCCGGCGGGCGGCCGGTCCATCGGCGGAAGGTCGAGGCCGTCCCGTCGCCGATCGCCGCCACGTTCGCCCGGACGTCGCGCGGAGAGGCGAGCCGGTCCCGGAGGACGTCGACGGTCGCGGCGCTGGTGAGCGTGAGCCAGTCGAACCGCCCGGCGGCCAGCCCGCGCAACGCCTCGGTCAGCGCCGCGGAGCGGGCGGGGACGATCCGGATCGCCGGTGCGACCAGGACGCGCGCTCCGCGGCGCTCCAGCTCCCGCACGAGGCCGGCGGCCTGCTCGGCCGGGCGCGTCACGAGGATCGTTCGCCCGGCGAGGGTCCGCCTCACTCCTGGAGCTCCGCCAGGATCCGATCGGCGCCGTCGGCCCGCAGGCGCTGCGCCACGGTCGAGGCCACCACCCCCGGGTCGGTGCTCTCGGCCGCGGTCCGAACCAGCTTCGCGCCGTCGACCGAGGCCACGACGCCGACCAACCGGATCCGATCGCCCTTGACCGCGGCGAACGCGCCGAGCGGCAGGTCGCACCCACCGCCCAGCAGGCGGGTCAGCGCCCGTTCGGCCTCGAGCGCGCGCCGCGAGGGCAGGTGGTCGAGGACCGAGACCACCGCTCCGGTCGTCCGGTCGCCCTCGCGCACCTGCACGGCCAGGCATCCCTGGCCCGGCGCGGGCACCATCTCCTCGATCCGGAGCCGGCGGGCGTGGGGCGGGTCGACGCCGAGCCGGGCGAGTCCCGCGGCGGCGAGCACGAGGCCGTCGACCTCGCCCTCGGCGAGCTTCCGGAGCCGGGTGTCGACGTTGCCCCGGAGCTCCGCGACGCCGACCCCGGGGAAGCCGGCCAGCAGCTGGGCGCGCCGGCGCAGGCTCGAGGTCCCGACCACCATGCCCGGCACGAGCCTGCCTTCGCGTCCGATCAGCACGTCCAAGGGGTCCGCCCGCCTCGGCACGGCGCCGATCGCCACATCCGACTCGTCCTCGGCCGGGAGATCCTTCGCGGAATGCACCGCGATGTCGACCTCGCCGGCCCGGAGCGCCTCGAGGATCCCGTCGACCCACAGGCCCTTCATGCCCGAGGGGGAGCCGGCGGCCGTCGCGCCCTCGTCGCCCGAGGTCGAGAGCGGCACGATCTCGGAGCGGAACCCGTTCGCGGACAACAGCCCGGCGATCTCGTGGGCCTGCGCGAGCGCGAGGGCCGAGCGCCGCGTCGCGATGCGGAGGGTCGTCACTCCCCGTCGACGTGGGAAGGGTCGAGGCCGAGCAGCTCGGCCAGCAGCTTCGCGTGCGCGCGGCCCGACCCCGGCTCGGACCGCTCCTTCAGCGCGACGATCGGGTCGTGCAGCAGCTTCGCCACGATGCCTCGGGCGAGCGCCTCAACCGCCGACCGCTCATCCGGCGTGAGGTCGGCGAGGCGGCCGGCGAACCGCTCGAGCTCTCCGGTGAGGACGGCGTCGCCGCGGCGACGGATAGCGCGGATGAGGGGCGCGAGCTCGTCGCCGCGGCGCCGGACGACGAACCGCCGCACCTCCTCGTCCACGATCCTTCGCGCGCGGTCGAGCGCCTCACCGTCCGCGGGCGGGGCGCCGCTCCGGATGACCTCCACGTCGACGAGCGTCACGCCGGGGACGGCGGCCGCCTCGGGGTCGACGTCGCGGGGCACGGCCAGGTCGAGGAGGACGAGGGGGGCCGTCCCGTCGCCCCTGGCCCGGCGAACCGTGTCGCCGTCGATCACCGTCCCCGTGGCCCCGGTGGCGGACACCACCAGGTCGGCGGCCCGGAGGGCCTCGGGGAGCGCATCCATGTCCCCGTGCTCCGCGTTGGTCCGTTCCGCCAGCGCACGGGCCCGGGGGAGCGACCGGTTCAGGATCCGCACGGGTCCCACGCCGCGTCGTCGCAGGTGCTTGGTGGCCAGCGCCGCCATCGTCCCGGCGCCGACGACCACTACCGATCGGTCCTCCAGACCGCCGAGGACGTCCTCGGCGAGCCGGGCGGCCCGCTCCACGAAGGCGTCGGGCGCCGCGCCCACCGAGGTCTCCTGACGGACGCGCCGGCCGGCGCGGGCGGCCGCATGGAAGAGCGCCTTCAGCACCGGCCCGGCGGCCCCTTCCCCCTCCGCGATGCGGATCGCCTCTCTGACCTGCGACTGGATCTGGGTCTCGCCGAGCACCATCGAGTCCAGCCCGCCGGCCACCCCGAAGAGGTGCTCGGCCGCCTCCCGCTCCCAGTGGGCGTAGAGCGGGTCGGCGAGCTCGGCCTCGCCCACCGCGCGCGTCTCCGCCAGCAGTCGTTTGAGCGCCAGGAACCCCTCGTGGTAGGCGGTGACGGATCCGTAGGCCTCGACGCGGTTGCACGTCGAGAGGATCACGGCCTCGTCCACGCCGTCGAGGTCCTTGGTCCGCCGGTACGCCTTGACGAGGTCGTCGTCCGTGAACGCCAGCCGTTCGAGCAGGTCGATCGGGGCACGCCGGAACGAGATCCCGAGGGCGAGGACGGGCATGACCCGGGAATCCTACCCAGCCGGAGCGGCGAACCGGAGCGGCTCGAAGGGCGTGGGGTCGAAGGGCGGCTCGGTCCCGAGCAGCTGGGAGGCCACGAGCCGACCTGTCCCGGCGCCCAGGATCACGCCCTCGGATCCGTGCCCCGCGGCGATCGTGAGGCCCTCGGCGACGCGTCCGATGAGGGGCCGCTCGTCCGGCGTCATCGGCCGGATGCCCCACCACGCGGACCGGACCTCCGCCTCCGCCAAGGCCGGGACGAGCCTCATCGCTCCCCGGACGATCGTCGCGGGGACGCGGGGCTCCTCGGCCTCCGGCGTGATCACCGGCTGGCGGGACGAGCCGGCGATCACGGTTCCGTCCGCCGCCGGGTGCAGCAGCGTGGAGGTTGCCGCCGCCGCCCGATCCAGGTCTCCGGCTCGGACCGCTCCGTCCTCCCATCTGCCGGTCGCCTCTTCCCACCCCGCCGAGGCCACGAGGTGCCGCAGCAGGTGGGGCGGAGGGACCAGCCGCACGAGCCACCCGCGGGCTCCGGTGACCGGCACGGGAAGGCCGATCGGGTCAAGCAGCGACGGGGACCAGGGCCCGGCGGCCAGGACCACCTCGTCCGCGTCGACCCGTCCCTCATCCGTGGCGACGCCGGCGACACGGCGCCCGTCCATCAGCACCGCCCGCGCCGGCAGGTGGTGGCGGATCTCGGCGCCCCGCTCCTTCGCCATCAGGGCGAGCGCGACCGTGAG
>JBIOTM010000143.1:0-2585 GCA_044865955.1 Actinomycetota bacterium
CTCGACCGCTTCCCGATCGTGTCGCTCGAGGATCCCCTCGCGGAGGACGATTGGGAGGGCTGGTCGAGGCTCGTCGAAGCCCTCGGGACCCGGACCCAGGTCGTGGGCGACGACCTCTTCGTGACGAACGTAGAGCGCCTCGAGCGCGGCATCCGCGAGCGCTGCGCCAACGCGATCCTCGTCAAGGTCAACCAGATCGGGACCCTCACGGAGACGCTGGACGCCACCGCGTTGGCGCAGCGGAGCCGCTTCGGCGTGGTGATCTCCCACCGGAGCGGGGAGACGGAGGACACGACGATCGCTGACCTCGCGGTGGCGACGAACGCCGGGCAGATCAAAGCGGGCGCCCCCTCCCGCGGCGAACGCACCGCGAAGTTCAACCAGCTCCTGCGGATCGAGGAGCAGCTCGGCGACGACGCCCGCTTCGCGGCCGCCGAGCTGCTCGGCGGAGGCGGCGGATAGCGCATGCCCTCGGCGGCCCCTTCCCCAGCCGTCACCGCCGGCCGATCCACCCGGGCACGGCTCGAGCGCGCGCCGAGGCGCCGTCGCGCCCGCCTGACGGTGCGTGCGACGGTCCTCCTCGCCGTGATCGGCGGCGTGCTGATCCTGTCCGTCGCGCCCGCCCGGATGTACTTCGACCAGCAGGCGGAGCTGGCCGACCTGGAGCGGCAGGCGGCGACGCTGGAGCGCGGGAACCGCGGCCTCGCCGCCCGCGCCGAGCAGCTCCGCGACCCGGCCTATCTCGAACGCCTGGCGCGACAGTGCCTGGGGATGGTCAGGCCGGGCGAGACCGTGTTCGTCGCGGTCCCCAGGCACGGGGCTCCGGCGCCGCCCCCCGAGTGTTGAGCGCTACGCGACCGCTTTCGGATCGAACCTGACCTCCCCGGATTCGGCGACGATCCGGTAGCCGATCCGTCGGTAGAGGGCGTTCGACGTGGGGTTGTCGAGGTCGGTGTAGAGGAAGCAGAACGTCCGGCCGGTCTGGAGCAGCCACCGGCTCTGCTCGGCGACGAGCGTCGTCGCGTAGCCCCTCCCGCGGAGCTCGGGCGGCGTGTAGACGGGGCCGATCCGGATACCGTGCGGCGTCTCCCCGCCGTAGCCGCTGAGCGAGACCGGCGTCCCTCCGTCCTCCCACAGCCACAGCCCTTCGGACTCGCTCGCCTCGAGGCGCGCCTCCACGGTCCTGGCGATCCGCACGGGCTCCTTGTCGTCGGGGAGGGCCTCCTCGGCGAAGGCGGCGATCCATCGCATCAGCAGGTCTCGATCCTCGCGCGTCGCCGGTCGCGCCGCGCCCGACGCCGGAGGGACCGGTAGCACGTCCCGCAGCTCGTAGACGCCCTGGCGCATCACGCGCGTGGCATCCACGTCGTTCTCGGCGGTCCAGAGCCCGACGAACGCTTCGAGTTCGGGGACCGCCGCGACGACGCCGGGGACCTCCTGCTCCTCGACCACCAGCCGATCGACCAGGGCCTCCAGCGAGGCATCGTCCCGCGGCTGGGCGAGGACCAGGCTGTGCGGGGGCGTTCGGAGGGCGGCGCCCGTCACGCCTTCCTCGTCGGAGACCAGCCAGAGGTCGTACCGCTCGTAGACGCCGGGCCGCTGGATCAGCGTCGAGGAGATCCCGAGCAGGAGGTTGTGGCGCGCTTCGTCCCGGACGAGGTACGGGGTGGCGGCGTCCCGGAAGGCGAACGGATCGTCGAGGCGCCGCACGAGCATCCGCCGACGGTAGCGCAGCCCACGCACCTTGAGGAGGCCCGACCGGGGATGACCTGCGGCTTCGCGGCGGGCACCCATTGACGCCCAGCACCGCTTCGCGCAGACTGACGCCCTGTCGCGCGAGGCCCTCGCGCACGGAACGAAGGAGTGGACGGATCGCGGAGATCGAGGTCGGCGCGGTGATCGATGGCACGGTCGCCCGCATCACCCCCTACGGGGCGTTCCTCCAGCTGGAGGACGGACGCCTCGGCCTCGTCCACATCTCCGAGGTCGACCGGAACTACGTGAAGGACGTCCACGATCACCTCCGCGAGGGGGACGTGGTGCAGGCGAAGGTGGTCGCGATCAAGGAGGACGGCAAGATCGATCTCTCGATCAAGGCGCTCCAGGATCCCGCGCCCCCGCGAGCGCGCCGCGGCTCCGATCCCGAGTTCGAGCAGATGCTGAAGAAGTTCATGCGGCAATCCGAGGAGCGTCTGGTCGACTACAAGCGCGCGGTCGAGCACAAGCGCAAGTAGCCCCCCGTGGGCGACGAGCTCCGGGCTTCCGATCTCCAGGCCGTCCGCGAACAGCTCGGGCGCGCGCCCACCACGCCCTTCTCGGTGGTGGCCCGGTGCCCGGGGGGACACCCGCTGGTGATCCGGAACCGCCCCGTGGACGCCGAGGGCGCTCCGTTCCCGACGACGTACTGGCTCACCTGCCCGGACGCGGTGAAGGCGGTGTCCCGACTGGAGTCCGCCGGCTGGATCGCCCGGCTGAACGACGATCCGGGGATCGCGGCCGGGATCGACGCGGCGCATCGCGCCTACGCGGACGAGCGCGGGTCGATGCTCGAGGGCGCCGGGAGCTGGGGCGGGGTCGGGGGGGCG
>JBIOTM010000144.1:0-6586 GCA_044865955.1 Actinomycetota bacterium
AGCCGGGGGCCGATGGCCTATCCGCCGTGGGGCCGGCAGTGCGCCGGGACGTCTTCCCTCGACACGAAGTGGGATACCGGTGACCTCCGGATCACCTCGACCTTCTGGGACGACGACCTCGGTCGGGTGTACACGGCGACCGCGCTCAGCGGGAACTTCGGCGGTGGCGGGGCCGAGTCGGTGGCCCGCTGGTGGGAGATCGACCCGGCGGCGCCGACGTTGCCCTTGCGGGTCACGCGCGAAGCCGAGAGCGGCGCCGCCGGGTCGATCTCCCACCAGCGAGCCACCGACTCGGCCCCGCCGCCGCCAAAGTTCCCGCGGAGCGCGGTCGCCGTGTAGAGGCGGCCGACGTCGTCGTCCCAGAAGGTCGAGGTGATCCGGAGGTCACCGGTATCCCACTTCGTGTCGAGGGAAGACGTCCCGGCGCACTGCCGGCCCCACGGCGGATAGGCCATCGGCCCCCGGCTCACCTCGGCCCGGTCGAGCCGGAGGGCCCCCTTCACGACCCGCAGACGCCACAGGATCAGCTTCCCGGTCGCCCCGTTGAAGTCGATCGAGGTCAGGTACTGCGTCGACGGATCGCCGCCCGCCGAGATCGCCGGGGAGATCGTGAACGCGCGCGAGCCGTCCGGATCCCTCGTTTGCATGCGGCTGAAGACCTTGATCGGCACCACGGGCACCGAGCAGTCGTACAGCGTCGCCTTGCGAACCGACACGACCTGGCTGTACTGGAAGGGGCCGATCGCCGGGGCGGCCGAGAAGTCGAATTGGTTCGTCGCCAGTGTGACCCTGTCCTCGGTGAACCCCAGCATCGGATAGTCGGCGAACTGCCTGCCGTTGCCGCTCACCTGATCGCCCAACATGTGCAGGACGCACCACTCGTTCGTGTCGTTCTCGGACCCCTCCGGGATCACGACGATCGACAGGAAGCTCTTGGTCGCGGTCGCCGACGCGAAGGCCAGGATGAAGTGCTGCCGGTAGGGGTCGTACAGCACTTTCGGGTCGAAGTCGTCCACGTTGCCCGGCAGGGCGGTGTCCAGCGTCCGCAGCCGTTTGGGTTGGAACAGCTTCACCCCGAGCCGGTCGTAGAAGGCCATCTTCACGTTGACCGCCGCCAGGTGGTTGGTGACGCCGAGGGCTCCGGTGGGATCGGCGGGCGAGATGACCAGGTCGTCCGGGACCCCGTCGAACGCGAGCAGCGTCGTCGGCGCCAGCGGGCCCCCGCGCCGCTCCGTCTGACCCGTTTGGGCGCCGGGGTCCGACCGACGATCGCTCCCGGGCCTCACCAGCCGGGGCACGGCCGTCCTCGGGCCGCCGGGTGCACCCGCACCGGGGTCGACGCCGGCGACGTGGACCCTCGGAGCGCCACCGCCCTCCGCGGCGGACCCCACCCCAGACGGCGCGATCATCAGTGCGGTGAGTGTGACCAGCCCCCAGACGAGGCGACGACGCATGAACCCAACCTCCCGTGGCGGGAGCGGCGCCCTCCCGCCGCTCGGCGGCCAACCGTAACAGACGCCGTTGACTCGGAGGGAACCCGGGTGCGACGATCCCGCCACGATGTCGGTGGAGCGCGCGCGCTGGGCGTGGCCGAGGGGCTCGACGAGCCCCGGGCCTCCGAACGGCTAGATCCGAGACCGCCGACGGCGACGAGCCCCGGGCCGAGCCCGGGGCTCCTTCATGGTCGAGGAGACGACCCGCACGATGAAGCTCGAGATACGACCCGACCGGGACACCGTCGAGGGGCTCGGCCGCCAGTGGCCGCTCGTGCCGCTCTGGGCGGAGCTGCTGGCCGACGTCTCCACGCCCGTCGGCCTGTTCGCCGCCGTCGCCGGCGAGGGCCCGGGGATCCTCCTCGAGTCGGTCGAACGGTCCGAACGCTGGGGACGCTACTCGTTCGTCGCGGGCGAGCCGGCCGCCAGCCTGGTGGTCGACCCGAACGGTCTCCGCCTCGAGGATGTCACGCGGGAGCTCCCCTTCGGCACGACAGTGGGGGCGTCGGCGCGAGAGGCCCTCGTCGCCGCGGCGCGTTCGGTCCGCGGCCCGCGCCTGCCGGACCTCCCGCCGCTCACGGGCGGTCTGATGGGCTACCTCGCCTACGAGGCGGCGGGCCTGCTCGACGGACAGCCCGCGCCGAAGCCCGACGAGGCGTCGTGCCCACCGATCGGCCTCCTCGCGATCGACCGGGCCGTCGTCTTCGACCACTGGCGCCAGCGGCTCATCCTGGTCGCCCACGTCCCCGCCGGTGGGTACGAAGGCGGGGTCGCGGCCCTGGAGGAGCTCGCGGACCGGATCGCCGGGGCCGCGACCCCGCCGCTGGCCACGATGGACGCGTCATCCGGGGTGGGCGACCACGACGGCGACGCGAACATGACCGACGCCGACTACCGGCGGATCGTCTCGTCGTTCAAGGAGCACATCCTGGACGGCGACGTCTACCAGGCCGTTCCGAGCCGGCGGGTCTCGTTCGACGCGCCCAACGGCGGTTTCCCGATCTACCGGCGCCTCCGCGTCTCGAACCCGGCCCCGTACATGTTCTTCCTACGGATGTTCGGGATGGACCTCGCCGGGTCGTCGCCGGAGCCGCTCGTGCGGGTCGAGGGGCGTCGGGTGTCCGCGAGGCCGATCGCCGGCACCCGCCCGCGCGGGCGCACTGAGGTGCGCGACCGGCTCCTCGAGCACGAGCTGCTCGCGGACCCGAAGGAGCAGGCCGAGCACGCGATGCTCGTCGACCTCGCTCGCAACGACCTGGGCCGCGTCTGCGTCCCCGGCAGCGTCCGACCCACCGAGCTGATGGCGGTCGAGCGGTTCTCGAGGGTGATGCACATCGTCTCGACCGTCGAGGGGGACCTGCGGGAGGACCTCCATCCCCTCGACGCACTGGCGGCGGCGTTCCCGGCTGGGACCGTGACAGGAGCGCCGAAGCGACGCGCGATGGAGCTGATCGCGGAGCACGAACCGACGGCGCGCGGCCCGTACGCGGGCGCCGTCGGCTACCTCACGTTCGCCGGCGACCTCGACTTCTGCATCACGATCCGGACCGCGGTGGTCGCGGACGGCCGCGCGCACGTGCAGGCAGGCGCCGGGGTGGTCGCCGACTCGGATCCCGAGGCGGAGCTGCTCGAGACGAAGGCGAAGGCGGCGGCGCTCCTGCCGGCGATGGGTACCCTCGCCTCCGGAGGGGAGGCCCCCGGATGATCCTCGTGGTCGATCACTACGACAGCTTTACGTACAACCTGGTCCAGCTGATCGAGGGGCTGGGCCGGGACACGGTGGTCGTGAAATCCGACGAGGTCCCGGCCGAGGAGCTGGTGGCTCGCGAACCCGACGCCGTCGTGCTGTCACCGGGACCGGGCCACCCGAGGGACGCGGGGTGCTTCCCGGGCCTCCTCCGCCTGCTGCCCGCGGGCACGCCGGTCCTCGGCGTGTGCCTCGGTCACCAGGCGCTGGGGATCGCCAGCGGCGGGACGGTCGAGCGCGCCGCGCCGGTCCACGGGAAGGCCTCCCTGGTCCGCCACGAGGGCCGGGGGATCCTGGAGGGGGTCTCGAGCCCGTTCGAGGCGGGCCGCTACCACTCCCTCGTCGTGCTTCGGGACGACCTGCCCCCCGCCCTCGAGCTGACGGCCTGGACCGAGGACGGCCTGGTGATGGGGACGCAGCATCGGGAGCTCCCGCGGTTCGGGGTCCAGTTCCACCCGGAGTCGATCCTCACGCCCGAGGGCCCGAGGATCGTCGAGAACTTCCTGGCCCTGGCCGGCTGATCTACGGAGCCGGGCACCCCGGACCGTAGGCGAACGCACCCGAGCTCGGCCCCACCTTGCACGCCGACTCGTCGACGGCGACGAACGCCTCCGCCGGGACCCGCTTGAGCTGGTCGACGAAGGCATAGGTCCACCGGCCGTCGACCGCGCCCTGGACGTACCAGTCGCTCCCGTTGTCGGCGACGATCATCCCGTAGCGCTTCATCGCCCGGAGCACGACCTGCGCCCTCGGCGAGTACCCGCTGATGTCGTAGCCGGCCCGCAGCCGGAACCGCGCCCCCATCGGGGGGCACCGGGCGTCGGCCACCCCCGCCTGGTGCCGCGCCGGCCAGACGTAGGCCTTCTTCGTGCAGCCGACGGTGAACCGGAGCGCGTGGCGGATCCCGGCGTCCGGGCCGAACACCTCGTCGTAGCGCACGAGCCCCGGGAGGATGGGGAGCCCGGCGGCGTCGGCGCTCGTCCAGCCGGCGGGCCGGAGCGCGTTCGGATCCAGGTCGAAGATCGCGCCGCTCCCGGCCGTGGGGTGCCCGCCGTTCCGCTTCACCGCGAAGAGCTCGTACAGGACGCACGTCCCCTCGTCGACCATGATGGCGTGCCGGTCCGAGCCGCCCTCGATCCGCACGTCCGATCCGAACGGGTACGGCCCCGGGTCGCTCTCGCTCTCGTAGACGAAGTCGATCGAGACCTTGGGGTGCGACGACGGCACGACGTCGAACGGGATCCCGTACGAGGGCGGACCGAAGTCGGGGTGCAGGCGCGTCGTGCCCGCGTGGGTCGCCCGCTTCCACGTCGCGCTCTTCGGATGCACGGGCAGCTTCCGCACGTCCATGTTCCAGACCTTGTTAGCGGGGAAGACCCGGCAGGAGGTCCCGGCACGTCGGCCGCACCGGACGCGGGTACGAACGCCACCCACACGATCGTCGCCGCGACGATCGTGGCGGCGGACCTGCGCTTCATGCCAAGAGGTATCGGCCGCCGCGGCAGCCGCGCTGAACGGTTTCGGGTCGGAACGGCTCAGTCCGAGCCGGGACCCGCCGCCGCGGCGGCCGCCAGCTTCTTGGCCTCGTCGACCAGACGGGTGACGAAATCCGATTCCGGGATCTTGTCGACGACCTCGCCCTTCACGACCAGGAAGCCCTGACCCTTGCCGGCGGCGATCCCCAGGTCCGCCTCCCTCGCTTCGCCGGGACCGTTCACCACGCACCCCATGACGGCGACCCGGATCGGCGCCTTCAGCCCTTCGCGTTCGAGCGCCTCGTTGACCTCCCTGGTCAGGCCGAGGACGTCGACCTCCGCCCGGCCGCACGAGGGGCACGCGACGAGGTCCAGCCCGCGCTTCCGCAGGCCCAGCGACTGCAGGATCGCCGCGCCGACCTTCACCTCCTCCACGGGATCGTCGGTGAGCGACACGCGGATCGTGTCCCCGATCCCTTCGGAGAGCAGCGTGCCGATCCCGACCGCGCTCTTCACGCCGCCCACCGGCATCGGGCCGGCCTCGGTGACCCCCAGGTGGAGCGGGTAGTCGCACTTCTCCGCGAGCTGCCGGTAGGCCTCGATCATCACCCTCGGGTTCGAGTGCTTGACCGAGATCTTGATGTCGAAGAAGTCCTCGTCTTCGAGGATGCGCGCCTCCTCCAGGGCGGACTCGACCAGCGCCTCGGGCGTGGGCGCGCCGTACCGGGCGAGCAGGTCCTTCTCCAGCGATCCCGCGTTCACCCCGATCCGGATCGGCACGCCCCGGGCCTTCGCTTCGCGGGCGATCAGCCGCACCTTGTCCTGGTACCTGATGTTCCCGGGATTGATGCGGAGCCCGTGGATCCCGGCCTCCAGCGCCGCCATCGCGTACTTCCACTGGAAATGGATGTCGGCCACGACCGGGACGGTGGACTTCGCGGCGATCGCCGTGAGCGCGTGCGCGTCCTCCCAGTGCGGCACCGCCACCCGGACGATGTCCACCCCGGTCGCCACGAGCGACGCGATCTGCTGCAGGGTCGAGTTGACGTCCGCGGTCTTCGTCGTGGTCATCGACTGCACCGAGACGGGCGCGTCGCCCCCGATGGGCACGCGGCCGACGTGGATCTGCCGGGTCTCCCTCCGCCGGATCATCGCGGTCAGTCTCTCAGCTCCCGAACACGTGGAACGTCACCGTTCGATCCTTCGGCTCGTCCATCTCGAAGAAGATCAAGCGCTGCCACGTGCCGAAACAGGGCTCGCCGGCGACGACCGGGATCGCGTGCGAGGTCGCCGACAGCAGCATCGCCTTCACGTGGGCGTGACCGTTCTTCCGTTCGTCGGGATGCATGTTCTGGGTCCGGACGTCGAAGTCGTCGTGACGGTAGTACGTGCCCTCGTGCGGCACGAGATCCATCAGGTGCCGCCGGAAGTCCTCGAGTGCCCCCTCTTCCCACTCGTTGATCAGGAGCGCGCACGTGGTGTGGGCGCAGAACGCCACCGCCATCCCCGCGGTGACGCCGGCGTCCTTGATCGCGCGACGGAGGTCGTCCGTCAGGTCGAGGTAGGCGAACCGCGCCGGAGAGCTGACGGTCACCGTGGTGGTGCTCGACCTCACGACGCCGCTCCGTCGACGGCCGGGATGTCGAACGTGAACACGCTTCCCCGCCCGGGCTCGCTCTCCGCCCGGATCGAGCCGCCGTGCGCTTCGACCACGGAGCGGGCGATCGCCAGGCCGATCCCGGTCCCCCCGTCCCCCCGCGACCGGGACGGGTCGGCGCGGTAGAAGCGCTCGAAGAGCCTCGGGAGATGCTCAGGCGAGATGCCGGATCCCGTATCCACCACGGCGATCTGCACGGCCCCGTCGTCGCGCC
>JBIOTM010000145.1:0-4117 GCA_044865955.1 Actinomycetota bacterium
GTCGAGTCGTCCGTCCGGGAGCTCGCCGCGGCGGCCGCCGTGGGATCCGGGACGTGGGTGCTCCACCTGTCCGGCTCGCTGGGGCTGGACGCCCTCCGATCGGCGCGGGCCGCGGGCGCCGGCTGCCTCGCGATCCATCCGCTCCAGACCTTCCCCGACGTGAGGTCGGCGCTGCAGCGCCTGGCAGGGAGCGCGATCGCCGTCACGGCGCACGACGAGGAGGGGTACCGGCTCGGCGAGCGAACGGCCGACGATCTCCACGGCGTCCCGTTCCGGCTCGCCGACGAGCTCCGACCGCTCTATCACGCCGGTGCCGTTTTCGCGTCCAACTACGTGGTCACGTCGACGGCGATCGCCGAGGGCCTGCTCTCGGCCGCCGGGGTGCCGGATCCGCCTGGCGCGACGGCGCCGCTGCAACGGGCCGTGCTTCAGAACGTGGAGCGTCTCGGGTCGGGACGGGCGCTCACCGGCCCGGCGGTCCGCGGGGACGCCGGCACGATCCACCGGAACCTGGAGGCGCTGAAGGAGCATGCCCCCGAACTGATCCCGGCCTACGTCGTGATGGCTCGGGCCACGCTGGACCTGGCGGAACGCTCCGGGCGGCTGCCGCCCGGCTCGCGCGCCGCCGTGGAGGACGTCCTCGCCGCGTGGATGTGATCCGAGCCGCCGGCGATCTCCGGCGCGCGACCGATGCCTGGCGTGGGGCGAACCTCGAGGTCGGTCTCGTGCCGACGATGGGCGCCTTGCACGATGGGCACGCGTCGCTGATCCGGCGCGCGACCGAAGAGGCCGGGCGTGTCGTCGTCTCGGTCTTCGTGAACCCCGCCCAGTTCGGGCCGAACGAGGATCTCCTCACCTATCCGCGTGACGAGGAGCGCGATCTCGACGTCTGCACGCGCCTGGGCGTCGACGCGGTCTGGGCGCCGCCGGTCGACGAGGTCTATCCACCGGGCGAGGCGCTGCCCGAACCGGATCCCGGGCCCGTGGGCGACGCCTTCGAGGGCGCGGCACGGCCCGGCCACTTCCGCGGCGTGCTGAAAGTCGTCCACCGCCTGCTCAGCCTGACCGGGCCGTGCCGCGCGTACTTCGGCGAGAAAGACGCACAGCAGCTCTTCCTGGTGCGTCGCATGGTGGAGGAGCGCGAGCTGCCCGCCGACATCGTCGCGTGCCGCACCGTCCGCGAACCCGACGGCCTGGCGTGCTCCACCAGGAACGTCTCGCTCGGCAGGGAGGAGCGGGAGCAGGCTGGGTGCCTGTTCCTGGCGCTGTCCGAGGCGGCGGCGCTCGCGCGCGCCGGCGAACGCGACGCCGCCGTGTTGATCGCGGCGATGGCTCGGGAGGTCGGCGCCACGCCGCTCGTCCGCCTCGACTACGCGGCGGTCGTCGACGACGACACGTTCGAGCCGGTGACCCGTCTGGACCGTGCGGCGAGAGCGCTCGTCGCCGCTCGGTTCCCCTCCGCCCGGCTGATCGACAACCTCCGCCTGCCCGAGCCCGACTGAGTTGCCGCCGCTGGGTCCGTCGGGGACGATGGACCGTTCGTCCATCAGCTTCACGATCTGCCGCCGGGAGCGTTCGATGCTGCTCACCGCCGATGTCGGCAACACGGAAACGGTCCTAGGGGTCTTCGACGGCCCGGAGCTCGCGCACACGTGGCGACTCTCCACCCAACCGGAGCGGTCGGCAGACGAGCTGGCGCTCGTCCTCTCGGGCCTGCTCGAGCACCGGGGGCTGACGCTGGACAAGCTGTCCGGTCTGTGCGTCGCCTCCGTCGTCCCGGACGTCACCCAGCAGCTCCGCGAGATGGCGGCCCGCTACCTCTCGTTCGATCCGCTGATCGTCGGCCCCGGCGTCCGGACCGGGGTCTCGATCCTCACGGACAACCCGCGCGAGGTCGGCGCCGACCGGATCGTGAACACGCTGGCCGCGTTCACGCGGTTCGGCGGCCCCTCCATCGTCGTGGACTTCGGGACGGGCACGAACTTCGACATCGTCTCCGAGCACGGCGAATTCCTCGGCGGCGTGATCGCGCCGGGACTCCAGATCTCCGCCGCCACGCTGGTCCAGCGCGCCGCTCGGCTGACCAGGGTCGAGCTCGAAGCGCCGCCGTCGGTGGTCGGCAAGAACACGATCGAGGCGATCCAGTCCGGCCTCGTCTTCGGCACCGCCGGCGAGGTCGACGGCATCGTCGAGCGCGTCCGCGCCGAGCTCGGCCCGGCAACGGCGATCGCCACCGGTGGCCTGGCGCCGGTGGTGATCCCGCACTGCCGGACGATCGATCACCACGAGCCGTTCCTCACGCTCGAGGGCCTGCGGCTCGTCCACGGGAAGAACCTCGATGACTGAGGATCGGATCGAGGACCGACCCACGGAGCGGGCCGAGGGCGACGGAGGCCGCTCTCGCGAGGAGGAGGTCATCCGGGCTCGTCGCGCGTCGCTCGAGCGGCTCGGCCCGAGGGCCTTCGCGATCACCCTCCGGGACGCCCTCGGCGTCGACGAACCGACGCCGAGCGCCGAGATCCGCCAGGAGTTCGGCGGCCTTCCGCCCGATCGCCGGGAGGAGGGGGCACGGACCGTCGCCGGACGGATCGTCCTCAAGCGGGACATGGGCAAGCTGAAGTTCATGACGCTCCGGGACGGGAGCGGCGACATCCAGCTCGTGTGTGATCGAACGCACATCGAGGAAGGGACCTTCGTGCTCCTGGACGAGGTCGACCTGGGGGACATCATCGGCGCGACAGGGCACCCCGGCACGACCAGGCGTGGGGAGCTGTCGATCTTCGTCACGGAGTGGGCGATGCTCACGAAGTCCCTCCGCCCCCTGCCGGAGAAGTGGCACGGCCTGAAGGACCCGGACCTGCAGCAACGACGCCGCTACCTGCACCTGATCGCCGACGAGACCCCGCGCCGCCACGTCCACGCGCGTGCGGCGGTGCTGCGTGCGATGCGCCGGATCCTCGACGAGCGCCGTTTCGTGGAGTTCGAGGGACCGATCCTCCAGACGGTCGCGGGCGGGGCGAACGCACGGCCGTTCACCACGTTCCACGAAGCCCTCGGCACCGAGATGAAGCTCAGGATCTCGCTCGAGCTGTACCTGAAGCGGATGCTGGTCGGCGGCCTGGAGCGCGTCTACGAGCTGGGACGGAACTTCCGCAACGAAGGCATCGACCGCGATCACAATCCGGAGTTCACGATGCTGGAGGTGTATCAGGCGTACGGCGACTACGGCACGATGATGGAGCTCTCCGAGGTCCTCGTCAGAGAGGCCGCCAGGGAGGTGAACGCCGTGATGGGCCGGGAACCGGGCGACCTGCGGATCCCATCACGCGGTCGCGAGATCGATCTCGCACCCCCCTTCCGCCGCCTCCCCATCCTCGAGGCCGTTTCGACGGCCACCGGTGCGGAGATCACCCTCGACCGCGCCGACCTCGGCGCGATCGCGGAGCGCCACGGGGTCCCTGTGGACGAGCTCTGGAGTCCCGGCAAGATCGTCCAGGAGCTCTTCGAGAAGCTGGTCGAGACGACGATCGTCGAGCCGACCTTCGTGCTGGACTTCCCGCGCGACGTGTCGCCGCTCGCGAGGCCGCATCGGACCGACCCCGATCTCACGGAGCACTTCGATCTGGTGATCGGCGGGATCGAGCTCGTGACCGCGTTCTCCGAGCTGACCGATCCGATCGAGCAGCGAGCGAAGTTCGAGCTCCAGCAGCAGCTCAAGGCGGCGGGCGTGGAGGAGACGCATCCCCTGGACGAGGACTTCCTCCGTGCCCTCGAACACGGGATGCCGCCGGCCGGTGGGCTCGGCCTGGGGATCGACCGTCTCCTGATGCTGCTGACCGACGCGCCGTCGCTCAGGGACCTGATCATGTTCCCCGCGCATCGCCCCGAGGCCGACTGAGTGATCCTCGTCACGTTCACGATGTGACGAACATCACTCACCGGATGTCACCCGCACCACATCCGAGATCGCGGAGGCCCGGGTACGTTCGCAACGCATCCGACACGAAGGGGATGGCCCGGACGCGCGCCGCGAAGAGGACGACGGCGCGCTCGCTGGGGGAACCAGGGGGTGGCCCCGCCGCACCCGGGGCATCCGGGGGGGGGGGGGGGGGGGGGG